>DASWJW010000023.1:0-12773 GCA_036396955.1 Planctomycetota bacterium | reverse complement strand
TCGGCAACGGCGGCGAATTCGGCGGCTCGGTCGGCACGACCGGCGACGTCGACGGCGACGGCGTCCCCGACCTCCTCGTCGGAGCGCGCAGCGAAGCCGGTCCGCTGGGCAGCGGGCAAGGTCGCGTGGTCCTGGTCTCCGGCGCGACCGGCGGCACTCTCGCCGAATGGCGCGGCACGAATCCCTGGGCGTACTTCGGCGCAACGGTCGCCGGTGCCGGCGACCTCGACGGCGACGGCACTCCGGACCTGCTGATCGGCGAACCGGGCAACAACGGCAACGGCGGGCTCAACGGCGCCGTCCACGCGTTGTCGGGCGCAAACGGCGCCACGCTCCACCAGTTCCAGGGCGGCTCCCGCGAGAAGGTCGGCGGGGCGGTGGCGAATGCCGGCGACGTCGACGCCGACGGCACTCCCGACATCGTGTTCGGCGTGCCCGTGCGCAGCAGCATCGCGCTCTACGCTGGTGCCGTGGAAATCCGCTCGGGCCGCACCGGCGCGCTGATCTACGAAATCCCCGGCTGGCAGGACCAGGATCTCATGGGCAGCGCGGTCGCGGCGGCCGGCGACTGGAACGGCGACGGCTTTGCGGACGTCGCGATGTCCGCCCCCATCGCGTTCGGGACCGGAGTGGTGATCGTGGTCTCGGGCGCCGACGGTCGGAACCTCGCCTGGCTGCGCGGCTTGTCCGCCTCCGACGCGTTCGGCCAGCGGCTCGCGGCCGCCGGCGACGTCGACGCGGACGGCGTCCCCGACCTGCTGGTCGGCGCGCCGTCCGCGGGGCTCGGCCACGAGGGCGCGGTCGCGGTGATTTCAGGGCGCACCCAGCTGAACCTCGCGGTCCACCACGGCAGCAAGACCCAGTCCTTCTTCGGCGTGTCTTTGGCCAGTCTCGGCGATCTCGACGGCGACGGCCACGCCGAGTACGCGCTCGGCGCCCCGCGCGAGGACGGCCTCGAAGCGGCCGCCGGCGCCGTTCACGCCTGGTCCTGCGGCGAACTCGAGCTCCTCGCCCCGACCCCGGGGCTCGCGGGGATGGACAACCTGCTGGCGGCGCACGGTGCTTCGCCGGGAGCCCTCGTGTACTTCGTCTGGGGCATGCGGACCGGCCGGACGCCGGTCCCCGGCTGTCCGGGCGTCGTGCTCGACCTCGGCGATCCGCGCCTCGCCGGAACCGCCGCCGCCGATTCGATGGGTGTCGCCCGCCTGATCGCGACGGTGCCAGCAGCAGCGGCCGGGCATGCGGTGCTGCTGCAAGCTGTCGAGATCCAGACCTACCGGGCCAGCCGGCTGCTCGCCCACCACTGGCGCTGATTCCGGGCGCAGGTCGGCCTAGACTGCCCCGCGCATGGACGCCGGCGCGCTGCTCGCGGAACTCGACCGCTTCGATCCCGACTTGCCGCTGGCTGCGGCGGCCACGCCGCCGGCGAGCTGGTACCGCGACCCCGCGTTCTTCGCTCTCGAGAAAGCGGCGGTGTTCCTGCGCGGCTGGCAGTAAGCCGGACCCGCTCAGGCCGTGGCGGAGCCCGGCAGCTGCGTCGCCGGTGCGCTCTGCGAGGAACCCTGGCTGATCGCGCGCGGCGCCGACGGCGTCCTGCGCGCTTTCGCCAACGTCTGCCGCCACCACGCCGCCGAGCTGCTCGCCCCGGGCGCGCACTGCGTCGACGAATTGGTCTGCCCCTACCACGGCTGGACCTACGGCCTCGACGGCGGCTTGCAGAGCGCTCCCGGCATGGGCGCGATGCAGGACTTCGCCCGCGCCGACTTCGGACTGCGGCCGCTCGCGGTGACGACCTGGGGTCCGCTCCTGTTCCTGTCCTGGGATCCGGCGCCGCCGCCGCTGCTCGCCGGCCTGGCGGAGCTGGACCGCGAACTCGAAGCCGATGGCTGGGGCGCGTTGCGGCACGCAGCCAGCCGCCGCTACGAGATGGACTGCAATTGGAAGGTCTTCGCCGACAACTACCTGGACGGCGGGTACCACATCGCGCACCTGCACCCGGGCCTGGACGGACAGCTCGACATGGGCGACTACCGCACCGAACTCGCCGGACCGGGCCACTCGGTGCAACGCTGCGCGAGCGCCGGCGAGCGCGCGGCCTTCCACGGCCGCGACTTCGCCGGCCGCATCGGCGCCGGCGCGTGCTACGCCTGGATCCATCCCAACCTGGCGATCAACCGCTACGGTCCGATCCTCGACACCAACCGGCTGCTGCCGACCGGTCCCGAGTCCTGCGAAGTGGTCTTCGATTTCTGGTTCCCGGCCGACGCCGACGCGCACTTCGTCGCCGCGAGTCTCGAAGCCAGCGAAGAAGTGCAGCGGCAGGATCAAGGCATCTGCGCGTCGGTGCAGCGCGGTCTGCGCTCCCGCGCCTACGATCGCGGCCGCTACGCACCCTCCAGCGAGGCGGCGGCCCTACACTTCCACCGCCGCCTCGCCGCGGACCTGCGCGCCGCCATGGCGGGCGCTTAGCCGCTCCAAGCCGCCCAAGCGCTTCCCCGTCCTTCCCGACCCTGACTCCCCGGCGCCCTTGACCGCTTTCGGATTCGTCATCGACCAGCGCCGCTGCATCGGCTGCCACGCGTGCACGGTCGCCTGCAAGGCCGAGAACGAAGTCCCCGTCGGCGACTTCCGCACCTGGGTCAAGTACACCGAGAAGGGCAGCTATCCGACGGTCAAGCGGCACTTCACGGTGCTGCGCTGCAACCACTGCGACGCGGCGCCCTGCGTCGAGATCTGCCCGGTCGGCGCGCTGCACAAGCGGCCGGATGCGATCGTCGACCTCGACCGGGACCTGTGCATCGGCTGCAGCGCGTGCATGCAGGCGTGTCCTTACGACGCGATCTACTTGAACGAGGACACCGGGGTCGCCGAGAAATGCCATTACTGCGCGCACCGCACCGAACTCGGCCTGGAGCCGGCTTGCGTGATCGTCTGCCCCGAGGAAGCGATCGTTTCCGGCGACGTCGCCGATCCGGACAGCAAGATCGCCTCCTTGATCCGCGACGAGCCGACCTCGCAACGCAAGCTCGACAAGGGCACGCGGCCGCGGGTTTGGTACGTCGACGCCCTCGAAGAGTCGCTCGTGCCCGGCATGGCCGCCGAACCCGAGTCGTGGATCTGGTCGGAACGCCGCCGCCCGCCCGCGACGGTGCCCGGTTTCGAGAGCGTGCCCGACTTGATCACCACGCTCAACGTCGACCACCCGCCGGCGTGGGGCTGGCACATCTGGACCTATCTGCTCACCAAGAACATCGCCGCCGGCGCGATGCTACTGGCGCCGTTCCTGGGACTGCTCGACGTCGACGCCGGCGTCTGGCCCGAGTGGGTCGCGCTGGTCTTCCTGGGCATCACGTCGTTCCTGCTGGTCCACGACCTGGGCCGGCCCGAACGCTTCCTCAAGATCCTCACCCACGGCAATTCGCGCTCCTGGCTGGTCAAGGGCAGCTACGTGCTGATGGTCTTCGGCGGTCTCACCACGGCCTCGCTCGCGGCGCGCTTCGCGGGCCTCGAGCAGATCTCCGATCTGCTGCGGTGGCTCGATCTTCCGGCGGCCGCGCTCGCGTCGGGTTACAGCGCGTTCCTCTTTGCTCAGTGCAAGGGCCGCGAACTGTGGCTCGAAAGGGGCCTGTTCGGGCACTTGATCCTGCACGCGGCGTTGTGCGGCGCGGTCGTCGGCATGCTGCTGCCTCGTTTCTCCTACGAATTCCATCCGCTGGGCTGGGTCGCTGGCGCGCTCGCTTTTGCGAACCTCGCCTGGTTCGATTTCGAGCGCAAGCGCAAGACCGGCCCCGAAGCCGTGCGCAAGGCCCGGCAGCTGCTCTACACCTCGCCCGCGGGCCGCTCGGCGGCCGGATGGCTGGTCCTCGGCTCCGTCGCGTGCGCGGGAGCCGCGCTGTTTCCTTTCGCGAACTGGCTGATCGGATCGGTCGCGGCGGTGGCGACCTTCACGGGCCTCTTCCAATACGAGCGCGCGTGGGTCAAGGCCGGTCAGGAGGTCGCGATCTCGTGAGCCGCGCCCAGGACGCTCCGCTGGTTCCCGGCGCCGGGGAACGCGCGCCTTCCGGCGAGACCTGGCAGGTCACGCCGCTGCATTCCTTCCCGCCGCTCGAGAAGTGGGACGACTGGGTCGAATACGACGCCAGGTCCTGGCCGCGGAAAGTCGAGAAGCACTACCGGCTGGTGCCGACGATCTGCTTCAACTGCGAGGCGGCGTGCGGGCTGGTGGCGTACATCGACAAGGCCGACGGCCGCATCCGCAAGGTCGAGGGCAACCCCCACCACCCCGGTTCGCGCGGCCGCAATTGCGCCAAGGGCCCGGCGACCCTCAACCAGGTCCACGACCCCAACCGGATCCTCTACCCGCTCAAGCGCGTGGGCGAACGCGGCGAAGGCCGTTTCGAGCGCACCACCTGGGACGAGGTGATCGGCACGCTGGCGCCGCGCATCCGCAAGGCGCTGGTCGAAGACCGCCGCACCGAAGTGATGTACCACGTGGGCCGCCCCGGCCACGACGGCTACATGGACCGCGTGCTGCAAGCGTGGGGCGTCGACGGCCACAACAGCCACACCAACGTCTGTTCCGCCGCGGCCCGGCTGGGCTACGCGCTGTGGTCGGGCGGCGACCGGCCGTCGCCCGACCATGCCAACGCCAAGCTGATCCTGCTGATCTCGAGCCACCTCGAAACCGGACACTACTTCAATCCGCACGCCCAGCGGATCATCGAGGGCAAGATGGCCGGCGCCAAGATCGCGACGATCGACGTGCGGCTCTCGAACACGGCGTCGATGTCGGACTGGTGGATCGCGCCGCACCCAGGCAGCGAGGCCGCGCTGCTGCTCGGCTTCGCCCACGTGATCCTGGAAGAAGGCCTCGAGGATCACGAGTACCTGCGCCGCTGGGTCAATTGGGAAGACTGGCTCGCCGTGCGCCACCCGGACGCGGAGCCCTCCTTCGCGAGCTTCCGCGAACTGCTGCGCGCCGAGTACCAGAGCTACACCCCCGAATGGGTCGCGCAGGAGTGCGGCGTCGACGCCGCCACGGTGCGCGAGGTCGCGCGCGCGATCGGAGCCGCGCGCGGCGCCTTCGCTTCGCACGTCTGGCGCAGCGCGGCGTCGGGCAACCGCGGCGGCTGGCAAGTCGCGCGCTGCCTGCAATTCCTGGTGGTCCTCACCGCTTCGGTCGGCACGGAAGGCGGCACCGCGCTCGCCTCGTCCAACAAGTTCGTCGCCGCTCCGTTCGACAAGCCGCCGCCGCAGAAGGTCTGGAGCGAGCTCCTGTATCCGCCCGAATGGCCGCTGAGCCACCACGAACTCTCGTTCCTGCTGCCGCATCTCCTGCGCGAGCGAGGCGGGCGCATCGACACCTACTTCACCCGTGTCTACAACCCGGTCTGGACCAACCCCGACGGCGCGTCGTGGATCGAGATGCTGCGCGACGAGGCCAAGATCGGCCTGCACTGCGCGCTCACCCCCACCTGGAACGAGAGCTCCTTGTGGGCGGACTACGTGCTGCCCATGGGCCTCGCCACCGAGCGCCACGACTTGATGAGCCAGGAGACCCACGCGGGCCGCTGGATCGGCTTCCGCCAGCCGGTGCTGCGGGTTGCGAAAGAAGCCGACGGCGAGCACGTCGAGTGGACCTGGCAGGCCAACCCCGGCGAAGTCTGGGAAGAAGACGAGTTCTGGATCGCGTTGTCCTGGGCGATCGACGCCGACGGCAGCCTGGGGATCCGCAAGCACTTCGAGTCTCCGTACCGCCCCGGCGAGCGGATCACGATCGAGGAGTACTACCGCTGGATCTTCGAGAACTCGGTGCCGGGGCTGCCCGCCGCGGCGGCCGCCGCCGGCAGGACCCCGCTCGAGTACATGCGCGAGCACGGCGCTTTCGAAGTCCAGAAGGACGCCTACCGCGCGCACGAGAAGAGCGCGAGCGCCGAGGAGGCAGGCGTCGAGATCGACGGCGTGCGCATGGCCGGCTTTCCCACGCCGTCGCGCAAGCTCGAGTTCTTTTCGCCGACGATGCAGGAATGGGGCTACGGCGACCAGGCCTTGCCCAACTACATCCGCAGCCACGTGCACCCCGCCGAACTCGACGCCGGCGCCGGCGAAATGGTGCTGGTGCCGACTTTCCGCCTGCCGACGCTGATCCACACCCGCTCGGCGAATTCGAAATGGCTCAACGAGTTGAGCAACACCAACCCGGTGTGGATGAATCCGGACGATGCGGCGCGCATCGGAGTCGCCAGCGGCGACCTGCTGCGGGTCGCGACCCGGATCGGCCACTTCGTCAACCGCGCCCGGGTGACCGAAGGCATCCGCCCGGGAGTGGTCGCCTGTTCGCACCACCTCGGCCGCTGGCGGCTCGACGGCGTGCCCGGCACCGACCGCTGGGCGAGCGCGCCCGTGCGGATCGAGCAGACCGGCTCGCTTTGGAAGATCCGCCGCACCGCGTCGATCGCACCCTTCGAGTCGGCCGATCCAGACAGCAAGCGCGTTTGGTGGACGCAGGGCGGTGTGCACCAGAACCTGACCTTCCCGGTGCAGCCCGACCCCATTTCCGGCATGCACTGCTGGCACCAGAAAGTGGTGGTCGGCAAGGCCCAGCCCGGCGACGAGTACGGCGACGTGCAAGTCGACACCGAAGCCGCCCACCAGGCCTACCTGGAGTGGCGGGCGCTCGCCACGGCCCCCCAGCGCGCCGACGGCCTGCGGCGGCCGGAGTGGTTCGCCCGCGCCGTACGGCCGGCGCCGGAGGCCTACCGCCGCGGCTGACCGCGGCTAGGATGGCTGCCCGCCGGCGCGGATTCCCGCGCCCCGGCCGGTCTCCATGAAGCAGCCTCCCGACCCTTCCCAGCCCGCGTCTTCGCGCCGCGGATTCCTCCAGGCCACGGCGGCCGGCGCGCTAATCGGCGGTGCGCTCGGCGACGGACCGCTGCGGCTCACCTACGGACCGCGCCGGACCGCGCCCGCCACGCCCGGACCCGACGAGCCGATCCGCATGGCGATCATCGGCACCGGCGGCATGGGCGGCGGCCATTTGCACAGCATCATCGGCCTCAACGCCGCCGGCCGCGAGCAAGTGCAGATCGTGGCGCTCGCCGACGTCTGCAAGCCGCGCCTCGACGGCGCGCTCCAGGCGGCGTCCGAGAAGCAGCCGGGCGTCGAGGTCAAGGCCTACCGCGACTACCACGAGGTGCTCGCGCGCGAAGACATCCATGCGGTGCTCATCGCGTCTCCGGAACACTGGCACGCGCAGCACGGCGTCGACGCTGTGCGCGCCGGCAAGGACGTCTACTGCGAGAAGCCGATGACGCTGCGCCTGCACGAAGCGCTCGCGCTGCGCGAAGTCGTGAAGGACAGCGACCGCGTGTTCTGCGTCGGCACCCAGCACATGATGCTGCCCAAGTACCAGGAAGCCCGCCGCCTGATCCAGAGCGGCGCGCTCGGCCAGCTGGTGTGGAGCCAGACCTCGTACTGCCGCAACTCCAAGGGCGGCGAGTGGAATTACTACGGCATCGACCCGCAAGTGAAGCCCGGCGAGATGCTCGACTGGAAAGCGTGGTGCGGCCCGCAGCCGGTCGTGCCTTTCGACACCAAGGTCTACCACCGCTGGCGGCGCTACAAGGACTGGTCCACCGGCATCATCGGCGACTTGCTGGTCCACCAGCTCTCGCCGCTGGTGTGGGCGATCGGCCTCGGCTGGCCGCACCGCGTGACCGCCGCGGGCGACCACTTCGTGGACATGGACATGGAGAACCACGACCAGGTGCTGATGACCGTCGAGTTCCAGGACCCGATCAAGCACCAGGTCTTCGTCGCCGGCTCCGCCGCCAACGAGATCGGCATCGACATCATGGTCCGCGGCCACAAGGCGCGCCTCGAGCTCGGCGGCTCCGCTTGCGTGCTGCGTCCCGAGCGCATCTGGGCCGACGACGTCGACCCGCAGGAGATCCGCACCGTGCAGGTCAACGACCAGGATGAAATGCGCTTGCAGTGGCTCAAGGCGATCCGCACCCGCAGCAAGCCGCTCGGCGACGTCGACATGGCCGCCAAGGTCATGGTCGCGGTGGATCTCGCCACCCGCTCCATGTGGGACGGCCGGGCCTACTACTTCGATCCCGAACGCATGCGGGCCATCTCCGCCTAGGACCCACGGCCGCAGCCGCGGGGTCCGGCGGGTTCGCGCCCGCCGGACCCCGCTTGCTTTCGCGGCCGGCCGTCATGCCGCTGCGCCGCGCGCTGCACGCGATGGGCACGCGCTTCGAGCTGCTCCTCGACGATGCGCCCGGCGCCCGCGCGGCCGCCGAGGAGGCGCTCGCCTGCATCGAAGACGAAGACCTGCGCTTGTCGGCGTTCCGCCGCGACAGCCTGGTCGCGCACCTCAACGCGCACGCGGGCGCGGCGTGCCGCGTGGACGACGACTTTCTCGCCCTGCTCGCCCTGTGCCTGACCGTCTGGGAAGAGAGCGACGGCGCTTTCGATCCGGCGCTCGGCGGCGCGATGACGGCACTGGGCTTCCGCGAAGCCGCCCCGGCTGGGCCCGGCGGCGGCCGCCACGCCCCGGCGACCGCCGCGGCGCCGCCGCTGACGCTCGATCCCGCTGCCGGAACGGCCACGGTTTCCGCCGGGCGCGCGCTCGATCTCGGCGCCGTCGGCAAGGGCTGGGCGCTCGATCGCGCCGCCGCCGCCTTGCGCGCGGCCGGCGTCGAACGCGCGCTGCTCCACGGCGGCACCAGCAGCGTTCTGGCGATCGGCGCGCCGCCGGGAGCGGAGGCCTGGACGATCGCGATCCGCCGCCCGCCCGCGGCCCCGGGACCGGCGCTCGAAGTCGAACTCGCCGACGCGGCGCTCGGCGTTTCCGGCGGCCACGGCCGGGTCCACACCCGTTACGGCGAGACGCTCACCCACGTCCTCGACCCCGCAACCGGCGCGCCGGCACGCCGCGCCGCGCTCGCAGCGGTGGTCGCGGAGTCGGCGGCGCTCGCCGATGCCTGGTCGACCGCTCTGCTGGTCCGCGGCGGGCCGTGCCCCCGCGCCCCGCTAACCTGGGCGGCCGTGCTGCCTGCGGACGCCTCCGCCGGGACCGCCGGAGCCGAGAATCCCCTGTCATGACCGCGTTCGACCGCCGCGATTTCCTCGTCCGCACTGCGGGCTCCGCCGCCGCATTCGGCTTCGCCCCCGACCTCATGGCGGTTCCTTTCGGCCGAGGCCGCGCGCCGCTGCGGCTGGCGGTCGTCGGCCTCGGCCGGCAAGGCCGCGCGATCCTCGGCGAACTCGCCAAGTTCGAGCAGGTCGAAATCGCCGCGATCTGCGACGTCGACGAACGGCGGCTGGCGGCCGGCGGCCGGCGCGCGCGCGGAGCCGCGGCCTTCGCCGACGTCGGCGCCCTGCTGGCCGGAGCCGATGGTCTGCAGGCCGTGGTGATCGCGACTCCCACCCACCTGCACCGCGAGCCGGCCGAGGCCGCGCTGCGCGCCGGGCTGCACGTCTACTGCGAAGTGCCGCTCGCCAGCACGACCGAGGACGCGCGCGCCCTGGCGCTCGCCGCGCGCGGTTCCGACCGCGTGTTCGCCGTGGGCCTGACCGCGCGCACGAATCCGGTCTACAAGCTCGCGCGCAGCTTCGTCGTTTCGGGCGCGCTCGAACGCACCGCCGCGCTGGAAGCGGCGTGGAACCGCAAGCTGCCCTGGGGCGAAGCGGGCCGCGGCGACGGCGGCCCCGGCGACCATGGCTGGCGGCTGAATCCCGCGGTCAGTCTCGGCCTGGCCGGCGAGATCGGCGGACTGCAGTGCGACGTGTTCGAGTGGTTCCTGCGGATTTCGCCCGCGGCAGTCCGCGGCCACGGCGCGGTGCGCTACCACGACGACGGCCGCCGCATGGCCGACGTGGTGCAGTGCCAATTCGAGTACGAAGACGGCCTGCGCATGTCCTACCAGGCCTCGCTCTGTTCCTCGATCGGCGGCCAGTACGAACTCTTCCGCGGCAGCAACGCCACGGTCAAGATGGCCGACACTTTCGGCTGGATGTTCAAGGAAGCCGATGCGCCCGTGCAGGGCTGGGAGGTCTACGCGAGCCGCGAGCGCTTCCACAACGACGAAGGCATCACCTTGATCGCCGACGCGACCAAGCTCGCCGCGCAAGGCAAGCTCAAGGAGGGCATCGGTTTGCCCTTCCCGCCGCTCTACTACGCGCTCGAGGCCTTCCTCAAGAGCGCGCTCGAGGGCGCCAAGGCGCACGCCGACGCCGCCGTCGGCCTGCAAGCCGCCGTGGTCGGCATCGCCGCCGCGCGCGCGGTGGCGACCGGCGAGCGGGTGGCGATCGACCCCGCCGACTACGAGCTCGACTGATCGCGCCCGTGCCGATGAGCCGACTGCCGCGTCTCGCCGAACTCCCCGTCGCGCTCAAGCTCGGGTTGACGGCCTTCCTCCTAGTCCTGGCCGGCGGCTACGCCGCGTCGCTCGCTTTCGTCGTCGAACACCACGGCAAGAAAGACGAGAAGCCGGGCTTGAGCTTGACCGACTTGCGCGGCGCTTTTCACGGCATCGAGAAGACCGCGCCGCTCGCCGATGCGGTGGAAGGCGCGCACGGCGCCGAGTTCCTCGCGGTTCCCGATCGCGACGTGCTTTCCGCCTGGCTGCGCGGCGACGACCTGTACGAGGCCTACGACCCGCTCGACTCCCTCGAGCGGACCCCCGCCGAAATCCTCGGCGAAAGCTGCGTTTCCTGCCACGCGCGCGATGCCTCCGCCGGCGCCGCGCCGCCGCTCGAGGACTGGAGCGGCGTCAGCCAGGTCGCGTTCCGCAAGCAGCTCGAGCCGCCGCCCAAGGAGATCCTGATCGTCAGCCTGCACGCCCACGCGCAGAGCATGGCGCTGGTGATCCTGGCGGCGGCCGGCCTGCTCCTGCTCACCCGCTGGCCCGCCGCGCTGCGCCACGGAGCCTTCCTCGCCGGCATGTTCGGCCTGCTCGGCGACCTGGGCGGCATGTGGCTGGCGCGCGGCGCCCCCTGGGCCGTGTGGATGGTCATCGTCGGCGGCGCGCTCTACGGAGCCGGCTTCGCCGCCGCGCTGCTCGGCTCGCTCGCCGACCTGTGGCTGCCGGGCGGCCGGCGCGCCGCCTGAAGCGGGATCCCTAGACCTGCGCCGGCGCCTGGTGCAGATGGACGTCGCGCTGCGGGAAGGGGATCTGGATGCCTTGCGCGTCGAACTCGTTCTTGACCTTCTCGATGAGGTCGAAGCGCGTCGGCCAGTAATCGGCGGTCTTGACCCACGGCCGCAGGACCAGATTGACCGAGCTGTCACCCAATTCGCTCACTGCGATCACCGGCTTGGGATCGGCGAGGACGCGCGCTTCGTCGGCGAGGACCTGTTGGAGGATCCGCTTGGCCTGCCCCATGTCGTCGCCATAGCCGATGCCGAACACCAGATCGATCCGCCGCTGCGGCTTGGCCGAGTAGTTGACGATGCTGGCGTCGGTGATCTTGCTGTTGGGGATGATCACGCGCTTGTTGTCGGCGGTCTTGAGCAGGGTGAAGAAGGTCTGGATCTCTTCGATGGTGCCGGACTGGCCGGCGACGTCCACCCAGTCCCCGGCCTTGAACGGCCGGAACAACATGATCATCACACCGGCGGCGAAGTTGCTGAGCGAGCCCTGCAGCGCGAAACCGACCGCCAGGCCGGCGGCGCCGACCGCCGCGACGAAGGACGCCGTTTCGACCCCGAGCTTGCCGATCACCGCGACGGCGATCAGCGCCAGCATGCCGAGGTAGGCGAAGTTGGCCAAGAAGGCGGACAGGGTCACTTCGAGCCGCGCCTTCTCGAGGCCGCGGCGGATCAGCTTGCGGCCGAGCCGCGCGAGCCAGATCCCGACCACCAGCGTGACCAGCGCACCCAGCAGCTTGGGCGCATACTCGATTCCGAAGTCGACGAACGTCTGCACCAAGGCGGCCGGGTCCTTCATCGCCGCGACGGGGTCGAATACGGTCCCTGCACCGGCAACGTCGCCGGCGGAAATCGCAGCGGCGGGGTCGGGCGGATCTTGGAGGAGGGCGAGGAACGGAATCACGGCTGCTTGGCGGAGAATCGGCGAAGGCGGGCAGTGGAATCGAGAGCGCCCCGCGCCGGAACGGCGTGGGGCGCGGTCACCCGTCGCGCGGGTGATTCTAGGCCGGAGCGAGGCCCCGCACCGGAGCGGATCAGCCCTTCTTGAGCAGGTCTCGGATCTCGCCGAGCAGAGTCTCTTCGACCGTCGGCTTGGGCGGCGCTGCGGGAGCGGCCGCTTCCTTCTTCTTGGCCGAATTCATGGCCTTGATCACCATGAAGATGGCGAACGCGACGATCAGGAAGTCGACGACCGTCTGGATGAAGGCGCCGTAGTTGAGCGACGGCGCGCCGGCGGCCTGGGCGAGCGTGAGCGTCTCGTAGACTTTGCCGTCCAACGGATAGAACAGCTGCGAGAAGTCCACGTTGCCCATCAGCAGGCCGAGCGGCGGCATCAGGACGTCTTTGACGAACGAGGCGATGATCTTGCCGAACGCGGCGCCGATGATGATGCCGACCGCCATGTCCATGACGTTGCCACGCATCGCGAAAGCTTTGAATTCTTTGACCAGACTCATGAGGTTGTTCCTAGCGGGATCCCTCGAGTTTGCGCCGACCGGGTCCCGCGGCACCAAGGGAGGATTGAAGAGGGGTAGGGAATCCGAAGGCACTTTTAGGCGCAGAATCGGGCCTTCAAGAGGGAAAATCCGCAACGAGTCGGGTGCGGTCCCCCGAT
>DASWJW010000022.1:0-14872 GCA_036396955.1 Planctomycetota bacterium | reverse complement strand
CCTCGGGCTGCGCGCGGCAGGTTATCGGTGTGGGTGGACTGGGCGGACCCCGAGGCCCAGAATTCTCCCCTTGATCCTTGCCCGGGCCTACCTCCGCGAGATCCTCCAGCATCTGGCGCTCGTCCTCGGCGGCATGCTGTTCCTGGTTTCGCTCGGAGCCGCGGTGCAGGCCGCTTCGCGGGGCGCGGGGGCGCCGTTGTGGATTCCGGTGATGCTGGTGCCGCTCGCGGTCGGCAACACCTTGCCTTTCCTGCTGCCGATCTCGCTCCAGGTCGCCGTCGTGCTCGCCTATGGCCGCATGGCCGCCGACGGCGAAGAACGCGCGCTGCGCGCCGCGGGCGTGCACCCCGGCCGGCTGCTCGGACCGGCGCTGGTGGCGGGGATCCTGATCGCGGCCACCAGCTATCCGCTGGCTTCGATGGGCCTGCCCGATCTGTATTCGCGCATGCGCGCGCTGTCCTGGCGGCTGCGCTTCGCCGCGCTGGAGAACAACGACCCGAGTTCCAGCGAATTGCATTTCCAGGGCATGCACATGCTCTGGCGCGATCGCGACGACCACGGCGTCTTCCACGACGTGCTGCTGCACTTGCGCGGCAGCGAAGCGCTCGCGGTCTACCCGGGGGATCCCGGCGCCGGCGAGCGGCGGCGCTCCGCTGCGGAGGACCGCGACGAGCCGCCGCCGGACACCCTCGAATCGACTCTGCGCGTGCGCGCGGACGTCGCGCGCATGCAGGCCCGGGACGGAGTCCTGCAACTGCGCATGGAAGGCATGCGCACGTTCGAGTCCGACGCCGACGGCGGCTGGCGCTACCGCAGTCCGGGAACCTCCACGCTGCGGATTCCGCTCGAGAATCTCGACCGGCCCGCCAAGTCGCTCAAACCCAACGATTTCCGTTCGAGCGAACTGCGCGGGCAGATCGTCCGTCTCGCCGAGGAGCGCAAGGGACTGGGTGCGCGCCCGCGCGAGCAGCGGCGCATCGAGGAGATCGACGCGGCGAGCGGCCGCTTTCGCATGGAGCTTTGGCGGCGGCTGGCGATGGCGGTCTCGGCGGTTCCGCTCGCGGTGCTCGGCGCCCTGCTGGGCTGGCGGCTGCGCCGGTCCGGGGTGCTCGCCGGTTTCGCCGCGTCCTTCGCCGCGGTGCTCGGCGTGTTCTTTCCGCTCCACTGGATGGGGGATGCCTTGCAGCGTTCCGGCACGCTCGACGCCCTGCCCGCAGCATGGCTGCCGGTGTTCGGCCTGGTACTGCTCCTGCTGGTGCTCCGCGCGCTCCCTTCCCGCAACTGATGGGACGCCTCGACCGCTACGTCCTGCGCGTCTTCCTGCTGCACTGGCTGGTGATCGGCGGCGCCCTGCTCGGCCTGTTCTCGGTCTTCGACTTGATCGCGCACGGCGACGAACTCGGCGAGACGGCGCGCGCCAGCCAGCCGGTGTTCGGGCCGACGCTGCGCTACTACCTGGCCAATCTGCCGTTCCTGCTGGTGCTGTTCGCGCCCTATCTCACGCTCCTGGCCGGAGTGGGGACCGTCACGCAGCTCATGCGCGGCAGCGAGTGGACGCCCATGCTCAGCGCCGGCCGGTCGACGCGCCGCGCCTTCTTGCCGATCCTCGTCGGCGGACTGGTCCTCGGCCTGGGGGCCGAAGCGGTCCGCGAATTCGTGACTCCGGGACTGCTCGTCGAACGCGAAGCCTTGTCGCGGCGCTTGTTCGACCAGCGCGACTGGGTCCTCGCCGACGTGTGGTCGCGCGGGCGCGACGACGCGATCCTGCACGCCGGGGAATTCCGGCCCGGCGCCGGACCGGGCGGCGGCACCGCGGCAGCGGAGATCCTGGGATTCGAGATCCACGACCGGCGCCAAGCGGCCGCCGGCAGCGGCCTGGTCGACCGGCTCCTGGTCGCCGAGCGGGCCACGTGGGACGGAAGCGGCTGGCAGCTCGACAAGGGACTGCGGACGCGTTCCGACGGCGGGGAAGAAGCCGTCGTGCGGGCCGCGGCTCCGGACCTCGGGCCGCACGACCTGCTGAGGGCCTACTTCGGGCTGGTGCAGCCGCACGAAATGGCGCGCGCCGACCTCGCCGAACTGCTCCGGCGCGATCCCCAGCACCGGCAGGCGGCCACCTTGATCTGGGCCTGGCGCAGCGCGCCGCTGGCACATCTGATCCTGCTGCTGCTCGGCCTGCCCTTCGTGCTCGGTTTCGGCCGCCGCTCGACCCTGGAAGGCGTGGCGACCGGCCTGCTCGCGAGCGCTTTCTACTTCGTCGGCGACTTCCTGCTCCGGGACCTGGGGGGACGCGGCGTCGTCTCGCCGTTCCTCGGTGGGGCCGGCGCTCCCCTGGTCTTCGGCAGCCTGGCGCTCTGGGCGCAGGACCGGTTGCCCACCTAGGGAACCGGAATTCCTGCACGACCCCGGGGCGGGGGAGCGTCAGAATGGCGCCATGCGCCGCGCGCTGCCGTTTTCGTTTCTCACCGTCCCGCGGCCCGGCGTGCTGGGACTGGGGCTCCTCGCAGGCCTCGTCGCGGCGGGCTGCACCGCGCGGGCGACTTCGGAAGGCGACCGCCTGTACCGCCTCGGCGAGTTCGACCGGGCGCTGACCGAATACCAGCGCGCCGAAGACGGCAGCGCGGAAGGCCGGGAGCGCGTCCGCCAGACCGAGTACATGGTCTATGCGGACGGCGCGCGCGAGCTGCTGCACCTCAACCGGCCGAAAGACGCCGTGACGGTGCTCGACTACGCCGAAGGCATCCGCCCGGGACACCCGTACACGGCGGAATTGCGCGCGCGCGCCGGCAAGAAGCTGGCCGAAGAACTGACCCGCGAGGCGCGCGAGCTGTTCGAAGACGGCGAGGCCGCCGCTGCGGTCGGCGTCTACACCGAGGCCCTCGGCTGGAACCCGGAGTTCGCCGAGGCCCGTCAGGGCCTCGTGCGCGCCACCGCGCTCGCCCGCGGGATCCGCAACTCCGGGCAGCGGCACTACGACCAGGGTCTCGAAGAACTCGACGGTGGCCACGACGGCCGGGCGCGCACCGCGTTCATGCACGCCACGACCTTCTGGGGCGCGGACAACCGCGCCGGCCAGCTGCTCGAGGAGCTGTCCGGCCGGCTCGCCGCCGAGAGCCGCGACGAAGGGCGGCGCTACTTCCGCCTCGGCATGATCGGCCCGGCCTGGGTCGCGCTGCGCGACGCCAACCGGCTGCAGCCCGGCGACGCCGAAACCACCGAGATGATCGCGCGCATCGAAGCGCGGATCCGCGCCGAGGGCCAGCTGGTGCGCGC
Organism: Planctomycetota bacterium; assembly: GCA_036396955.1. Lineage (GTDB taxonomy): Bacteria > Planctomycetota > UBA1135 > UBA1135 > UBA1135 > DASWJW01. The sequence goes on along the minus strand of DASWJW010000022.1, from coordinate 11,599 downwards.
CGACATGCTGGTGCGCGCGGGCGAACCCGAGCCTGCGTCCGAACTGATCGACCAGGCCGAAGCGGCCGCCGCCGGCGAACTGGAAGGCGAGATCTGGGCGCTCCGCCGTGCGGCCGAGAACGCGCGGCAGCGGCACCGCTATCTGGAAGCGCGATCCACGGAACTCGACCGGCGCGTGGTGGAGGCGACCCGCATCTACGACGAGATCCTGAGAGAGACCGGCGAAGAGGGCTTCGAAGACGTCTCGCGCCGCGCGCGGATGCTGCATGCACGCCTCGACCGTGCTGCGACCGCGTACCAGGCGGCGCTCGCGGCCGAGGCCGCCGGGGACCGCGCCCGCTACGCGGAGAAGCTCGCCGAAGTCGTCCGGCTGGCGGCCGACTACAAGGACGCGGCGCTGCGCCTCGGCGCGCTCAGCGGCGGATAGCCGCGGGCTAGGGAAGTTCGGATCGGCCGCGCACGACTTCGCGCGCGAACCCGGCCAGGCAGAGCGCGCTGGCGATCACGAAAGGCCACGCCGGAAAGTCGCTGCGGCCCATCACGAAACGCAGATAGAGCCATGGCAGCCACGCGCTCGCCGCGAGCAGCAGCATCCAGCCGGCGGGGCCGAGCACCGAGGCTGGCGGCGCCGGGTCCTCGCCGCGGGCGAGGATCTCGTGGTTCGCGGCGGCGGTGGCGGCGGTCACGCGGTCGAGCAGCAGGCCGTTGGCACGGATCGCGCGCCAGATCGCCGGCAGGCCGAACAGGTTGAGTACGAAGGTCACGAGGCCGGCGAGCGGGTGCAGCCACGCTGTCGCCAGACCGGCTTCGACCACGCCGCCGAGCACCGCGGTCGCCACGGTGAGCGAAGAGCAGGCGAGCGCCCAGGGCGCGGCCTGCCATTTGAGGACGATGTGCTCCCGGTAGAGCGCGGGATCGATCCCGTGGTCGCTCACGGCGTCCTTGATCGCGCGGCCGGTGCCGATCATGTAGACGAACACCATCGAATGCACGGCGACGATCAGGATGGCGCCACCGAGCGCCAAGAAGCGGTGCGTGCGCAAGCCGTCGGCGTCGAGCGCACCCATTCCGGCGAGGCCGGTGCCGAGCGCGGCGAAGAGGCCGGCGAGCGCGACGCCCACCAGGACCGCGAAGATGGAGGACATCCTCATGCGCAAAGCGGCCGGCTCGTGCGGCGCTCCGGGGGCCGGCCAAGGGCCGAAATGGTGGAGACGAAGGGATTCGAACCCTCGACCTTCGCATTGCGAACGCGACGCTCTCCCAACTGAGCTACGTCCCCACACTGGTTGCCGATGGCGGCCACGAAGGCCGCGTCCCGCAAGTTCGGTGCCGAATCCGCCGGCAACGGCCGAATAGGATAGGCTCCCTCGCGCGTCGCGTCCATGTCCACCGAGCCCACCAGATCCGGGCGGCTGCCCTCCACCGCCCGGCGCGTCCGGGTCGCGGCGCTGCCCTTCGACGTCCGTCCCGGCGAGGTCGCGGCGAACCTCGCGAGCGCCCTCGCCGGCCTCGAAAGCGCGCACCGGGCGGGAGCCGCCCTCCTGGTGCTGCCCGAGAAGTGGACCACCAGCTTCCTGCCCGCGTTCGACGCCGCCGTGCGTGCGGCCAGCGACGCGGCGCTCGCGCGGATGCACCACGAAGCCGCCGCCCTCGGCATGGTCGTGCTCGGATCCGCGCCGGGCGGAACCGGCGACAAGCCCTGGAACGAGGTCCATCTGCTCGGCGCCGCCGGCGACCTGCGGCCGTACCGCAAACGGGTGCTGTTCTCGCCGACCGGCGAAGGCCGGCAGTGCGCGGCCGGAGACGCTCTGCCGGGCACCCTGCCGACCGCGCTGGGACGCATCGCCGCGGTGGTCTGCTACGACCTGCGCTTCCCCGAACTGACGCGGCGGGCCTTCTTCGACCGCGCGGACCTGCTGGCGGTGCCCGCGCAGTGGCCGAGCGAGCGCGCCGACACCTTCGAGCTGCTCGCGCGCGCCCGCGCGGCCGAAAACCAGTGCTGGGTGCTTGCGTGCAACCGCTCCGGCCGTGCCGCGCTCGGCGCCGAACGCGTGCTCGATTTCCCCGGCACGGCGTTCCTGTTCGATCCGCTGGGGCGCGAGATCGCACGCAGCGACGGCGGCGACTTGCTGGTGGGGGAAGCCGACTACGAGTTCGCGGCGGAAGTGCGGCAGCGCGTGCCGTGCGAGCGCGACGCCCGGCGCAGCGGACTGGGACCGGCGGCCGATTTGCGCGCGGCTTTTCTCGGTCTGGGCGGCTACGTGCCCGAGCGCGTGCTCGACAACGCCGAGTGGGAGCGCCGGCTGGACACGAGCGATGCGTGGATCGTGGAGCGCACCGGCATCCGCGAGCGGCGCGTGGCGGCCGACGACCAGGCCACCGTCGACCTCGCCGAGCAAGCCGCCCTGGTCGCGCTTGCGGACGCCGGCCTGGCGGCGGGGGACCTGGACGAGATCATCGTCGCCACCGACACGCCCGAAGTCCGCAGTCCCGACACCGCGTCGTTCCTGCAGCACCGGCTGGGCGCGCGCGAAGTCCCGTCCTACGACCTCGGCGCGAGCGGCTGCGCGGGTTTCGTGCAGGCACTCGACGTGGCACGGGCGCGGATCCTCGAACAGGACCGCAAGATCCTGGTGGTGGGCGTCGAGCTGCTCACGCGCTTGATGAACTGGGCCGACCGCGGCACGGCGGTCCTGTTCGGAGACGCCGCCGGCGCGGCGGTGCTCGGCCGGGCCACGGACGGCCGTGGCCTGCTCGCCGTGCGCGCCGGCACCGACGGCAGCCGCTCCGACATCCTGGGACTCGAAGTGGGCGGCAGCCGCAAGCCGTTCACTCTGGCCCGCGCACAAGCCGGGGAGCACCTCGACGTGGTGATGAAAGGCCGCGAAGTCTTCAAGGAAGCCGTGCGGCGCATGTGCGAGTCTTCGCAGGAAGCGCTCGCGGCCGCCGGGCTTGGCATCGACGACGTCGACCTGCTGGTGCCGCACCAGGCCAATCGGCGGATCCTCGACGCCGTGGCGCGCCGCTTGGGGATTCCCGAGGAGCGCGTGGCCATCAACGTGGACCGCTACGGGAACACTGGATCGGCGTCCGTGCCGCTCGCGTTGTGGGAAGCACGCCGGGACGGCCGGGTCGGGCCGGGATCGGTCGTCCTATTGACCGCATTCGGCGCGGGATTTCACTGGGCCAGCGCGGTAGCGCGGCTTTAAACCACGCTTGGGCCAGCGCGGTAGCGCGGCTCTAAACCACGCTTGGGCCAGCGCGGTAGCGCGGCGCTAGATCACGCTCGGGCCGCGGCCGTAGCGCGGGGCTCGAGAAGCTGCTCGAGCACCTGGTCCAGGCTCCGCGCTGGGCGGAAACCGGTCAAGGCCGCGAGCCGGTCGAGGCAGGGTACGCGGCGCCGCACGTCCTCGAAGTCGCTCGGAAACGCTTCTCGGTAGGGGACCAGCTGGATCGCCGAGCCGGTGCCCGCGCGCGCGCGCGCGCGCTCGGCCAATTCCAGGATCGAGACTTCTTCGCAGCCGCCGACGTTGACCACGGCGCCTTCGGCCGCCGGACATTCGAGCAGACGCAGACTGGCCTCGACGGCGTCGGCGACGTGCGTGAAGGTCCGCGTCTGCAGGCCGTCGCCATGGACCGGGATCGGCGCGCCTTGCCGAGCGGCGGCAACGAAGCGCGGCACGACCATGCCGTAGCGGCCGCTTTGACGGGGGCCGACCAGGTTGAAGTACCGGACCGCGGTGACCGGCAGGCCGGCTTCGCGGTACTGCGCCAGCGCCCAGCTCTCGCCGACGGCCTTGGACCACGCGTAGCACCAGCGGCCCGTGCTGCTGGGCCCCAGGCGCGGCGCGTCGTCTTCGCGCAGCGGCGCGCGTTCGGTGCGCCCGTAGACCTCCGACGACGAAGCGATCAGGGTTCGGCAGCCGTACAGCGCCGCCGCTTCGAGGACGACCTCGGTGCCGCGCACGTTGACTTCGAGAGTGCGCAGCGGATGCTCCAAGACCCGGCGCACGCCGACGATCGCAGCGAGGTGGATCACGTGGCTGCAGTCGGCCGCCTCGGCGATCACCCGCTGGGCATCCAGCACCGAGCCGCGCACGAAACGGAATCCAGGCTCGCCCTGGAGCGCCTCGAGGTTGCGAAGGCTGCCGCCCGAGAGGTCGTCGAGCACCGTGACGCGCGCGCCACGGCGCAGCAGCTCGGCCGCGATGTGGCCGCCGAGGAAGCCGGCTCCTCCGGTGAGGAGCACGCTCTGTTGGGACGGTCGGAAACTGGACATCGAGGCGCGCTGGCGGCGGAGGGACGCCAAAACTTTACCGGCGCCGGGCTTGGGACGCCGGCAGGGCCGCCCACCTTCCCGCTCGGGCCAGGCTCCGGGAATTGCCTGTCCCGTCGCCCGGAATCCCTCTCTCCAGGAGATGAGGGCGCCCTTGGGGCCCGCTCCTCTCCCAACCGACCGATTCCGCTTCCCGCGGACCCTGCCACACCCGAACCATGACCCGCACCACCATTCTCGGCATTCTCATTCCTCTCCTGCTTCCCGTCCTGCGCGCGCCGGCGGCCGCCCAGCAACCGCTGGTTGCGACTTCGGATGCCGCCTGGGTCGCCGCCGACGATCTTTCCGGCGGCGCGTCGGTGTCGCGGAGCGGCCGCTTCATGGTCTTCGAGAGCAAGGCCTCGAACCTGGTGCCCGGCGACACCAACGGCGACTTCGACGTCTTCGTCAAGGACTTCGTCACCGGCGCGGTGGAGCGCGTCAGCGTTTCTTCGGCCGGAGTCGAGGGCGACGACGTTTCGCGCTTCCCCGGCATCAGCCAGGACGGCCGCTGGGTGGCGTTCTACAGCTTCGCCACCAACCTGGATCCCGCCGACACCAACGCCGAGTGGGACGTCTACGTCCACGATCGCACCACCGGGACCACCGAGCTGGTGAGCTACGCGACCGACGGAACCGTCCCGGGGACCGCTGCCGACGGCACCCGCGCGGCGGTGAGCAACGGCGGCGCGCGCGTCGCCTTCGCGAGCCTGTACGAGCTCGATCCCAAGCAACTCGCCTTCTCCTTCAACGTCTACACGCGCGACCGCATCTCGGGGACGACCGACTACGTGGACATCACGCTCGGCGGCACGGCGGCCGGGCACTCCACGCGGCCGAGCCTCAGCGCGGACGGCAGCAAGATCGTGTTCGAGTCCAACGTGGACCTGGTGGTCGAGGACATCAACTCCCACCTCGACGTCTACACCTACGACTTCGCCAGCGACGTCTTCAAGCTGATCAGCTTCACGCCGGCGGGCTTCTCCGGTGTGCGCAACAGCAAGAACGCGCGCATCACCCCGGACGGCGCCTTCATCTCCTTCGAGAGCGAGGCCGACGACCTCGACGTCCGCGACGCCAACGGTTTCAAGTCCGACGTGTTCCTCTGGAGCGAGGCCGCCGGCACCGTCGAAATCGTGAGCCTTTCGACCACCGGGTCGGCGAGTCCTTCCACGGGCAGCGACCAGGCCCAGGTGAGCGCCGACGGCCGCTACGTGATCTTCTTCAGCCGCGCCCCCGAACTGCACCCTTGCTCGCCGCTGGCGGCGGCGTACCTTCGCGACACCGTCGACGAGACCCTCGAAATCGCGTCGATTCCCGCCTACTGGGACGGGATCCTCGGTGACGGCACCGCGCCGTTCGTCGGCGAATTCGGCCGGGTGACCGGCTGGAGGACCTACACCACCGCCGGGTTCTACGAGCCCTACCAGGTTCTGGTGCGGCGCATGGGCGGCAGCGGCAGCGTGATCCTCACCGGCAAGACCTACGCCATCTCGGGCGGCACCTACACCGCGAGCTGGTGCGGTGCGCCGGCCGGCTCGAGCTGGATCCTGTATCGCTCCGGCGGCCTCGGCGGCAGCATCATCGCCGGAGCCCGCTTCGATCTGGGACCGGCGGTGCGACTGGTCGCGAGCGGCACCAACGACGCTTTCGGCGCCGGCTCCTTCGCGGGCACGGTTCCCGTCGGCGCCGTGGGCCGGACGATCTACATCGAGGTGCGCTGCGATAGCGGTGGATCGATCTACGACTCCAACCCGCTCGAGGTCGAGGTCTTCTAGAAAGTCCCTGGCAGCGGGCGGGTCCGCCCGCCCGCCGCCGGTGTCACCATGGAAGCCAACCCGATGTCCGACGTACCCCGACCCGCCGCCGAGCCCGGCGCGCCGGGCGCCGCCGAAGGCGCCCGGCGCGCTCTCGAATTCGTGCAGCGGAGTCTCGGTCCGGCGAGCGCTCGCCACCTCGAGGATCCAGCCGCCATGGCGCTCGTCCTGTCGCGGATGCGCGGTGGAGCGGCGCCCGAAGACGCCGTGCTCGCGGTGATCCATGCGTCGGCGGGGCGGCGCCGACGCCTCGCCGACGAGTTCCTCGCCTTCTTTCTGGCCGACCTGACGCGGCTCGGCCACGACCGCCTCGCGCCTTCACTCGATCGCTTCCTCGACACCGGCGACCTGGTGCAATCGGTGCTCGGCGATCTCTGGCGCGACCTGCTCGAACTGCGCTTCGAGACCCGCGCCAGTTTCCTCGCGCTGCTCGCCGAGCGCTTGCGCTGGAAAGCTTCGGACCGCGCGCGCGGCCTGCGCGCCGGCAAGCGCCGCGAAGACCTGAGGGCCGCCGGCGATCCGGCCCAGCATGGCAACGCGGCGGGGCCTTCCCCCGCGACCGAGGCCGGCCGTCGCGAAGACTGGGAGCGGCTGGTGCTGGCGCTCACGCGCTTGCCCGAGCGCGACCGCCGCATGCTGCGCATGAGCTTGCAGGGCAGCGCGGTCGAAGAAATCGCCCGCGCCCTGGATCTGGAACCGGAGACCGCGCGCAAGGCCCTGCAGAGGGCACGCCGGCGCGCACGCGGGCTCGCCGGCCTCGCGGAGTGAGCGCACGCGGTACGATCGCGCGCAGGTCGCGGCATGGCTGCGGAACTTGACATCCGAACCCGGGCCGAAAAGGCCTTTCGGGACTATCTGGACCTGGTGCGGTCCGGCAGCGGTCCCGAACCGGAGGCCTTTGCCAGCAGCCACCCGCCCGAAATCGCCGCGGAATTGCGGCGGATCCTCGAGGACTACCGCTTCCTCCAGGAGAACCTCGGCGGAAGCGTGCTTGAGGGTCGGATCCTGGGCGACTTCCAGCTGCTGCGCGAGATCGGCCGCGGCGGCATGGGCGTGGTCTGGGAAGCGGAACAACGCTCGCTGGGCCGGAAGATCGCGCTCAAGGTCCTGCACCCGCATCTCGGAATCTCCTCGGTGTGGATCGAGCGCTTCCAGCGCGAGGCCCAGGCCGGGGGGCGTCTGAATCACCCGGGAATCGTCGCGATCCACGGCGTCGGCGAGTCGGAGGGCACGCACTACATCGTCGAGGAACTGGTGCCCGGAAGCCGCACGCTCGCCGACCGCATCAGCGAGGCCCGCGATGCCTTGGAATTGCCGGCCGGCTACTTCCGCGTCACCGCCGAGACTTTCGCCCGGATCGCCGATGCGGTGCACGCGGCGCACGGCGCCGGCATCGTGCACCGCGATCTCAAGCCGGCGAACATCCTGCTGGCCGAAGACGGACCGAAAGTCGCCGACTTCGGCGTGGCGCGGATCCAAGAGGACTTCTCGCTTTCGCGCAGCGGGGAAATGCTCGGGACTCCCTACTACATGAGTCCCGAGCAGCTCGCTTCAAGACGGCTGCCGCTCGACCACCGCAGCGACGTCTTCTCCCTCGGCGCCACGCTCTACGAAGCGCTGACCCTGGTGCGGCCTTTCGAAGGCGACACCAGCCAGCAGATCGCCCAGAAGGTCGTGCTCGAGGACCCGCCGGACCCGTGCAGCGTGCGTTCGCGCGTGCCGCGCGAACTCGCGATGATCTGCATGAAGGCGCTCGAGAAGAGTCCCGCGCGGCGCTTCCCGGACATGGAGGCCTTCGCCGGCGACCTGCGGCGGTGGCTGGCGGGCGAAGCGATCCTCGCGCGGCCTTCGAGCCGTGCTGCGCGCGCGGTCAAGTGGATGCGCCGCCACCCGGCGGCGGCTGCAGCCGCCGCCGTGGCGGTCGGCGCTTTCGCCGCGATCACCTTGCTGTTCCTCGACGCGCGCGCCGCGCGGCAGCGTGCCGACCTGGCCGCGGAGCGGGCGCTCGAGGAGTCCGGCACTTCGCAGCGGGTGGTGGACTTCATGGTCGACCTGTTCTCCAGCACGGATCCGGCGGAGGCGCGGGGCATCGAACGTACCGACTCCGAGATGCTCGAAATCGGCCGCGGCAAGCTCGTCGAAGGCCTCGAGGAGGAACCGGTCATCCGCGCGACGCTGCTGTTGACGCTCGGGAGGGTCTACCGCAATCGCGGCGGTCTCGCCGAGGCCGAGCCTCTGCTCGTCGAAGCGCTCGAGATCCGGCGCCGCGAACTCGGCCCGCTCGATCAGCGGACGTTCGCCGCCATGAACAATCTGGCGCACCTGCGCGTCGCGCTGGCGCAGTACGACGCGGCCGAGGCGCTCTACCGCGAGGCCCAGCAGGGGTACGAACTCGCCTTCGGCGAACGTCACCCTCTGGCCTTGGAGAACGCCGGCAACCTCGGCTGGCTGTATTTCAACACCGGCCGCGCCGCGGAAGCCGAGCCGTTGCTCGAAGCCACGCTCGAGGGCTCGCTGGAACTGTACGAAGAAGACCACACCCGCGTCCTCGCCGCCTATTCGAACCTCGAGGACGTTCGGCTCAAGCTGGGCCGTCTCGACGAGGTCGCTGCCGGAGCCGAGGAACTGCTGGCGCGCTTCCGCAAGGCCTTCGAGCCCGATCATCCGGCCTTGCTGGGCCGCCTGCACGCGACCGCGCACCTCTATCGGCGCATGGAACGCTGGGAGGAGGCCGAGCGCTACTACCTCGAGTCCCTGGCCGGCAATCGACGGGTCCACGGCGACAGCCACGTCGCCACGCTCACCAACCGCAACGGTCTCGGCATGCTCTACTACGAGACCGGGCGCTATGCCGAGGCCGAGCCTTACTTCCGCGCCACGCTCGCCGGCCGAAGGGACAGCCTGGGCGCGGCCCACCCGTCGACGCGCACGGTGATGAACAATCTGGTGCGGCTGTTGCTGGCGACGGGGGAGTTCGCGGAAGCCGAAACGCTCGCGCAGGAGTTGGTGGCCGTCACCCCGCTGGACGACGCTTCGCGGTCGGCGCGCGAGGCGCTGCTGCTCCGGGTGCGAAAGGCACGGGAGCAGCGATAGAATATGCGGCCTGTCGGACGCCGAACGCGCGTTCGAGGGGACTCGCATGCCCGAAGCCTTTCTTCTCTCCGCCTGCCGCACGCCGATCGGCAAGTTTCTCGGCGGCCTGTCCGGCTTCCGTGCCCCCGAGCTCGGTGCCATGGCCGTGCGCGAGGCCCTGGCGCGGGCCGGGGTCGCCCCGGACGCCGTCGACGAGGTGATCCTGGGCAACGTCCTGCAGGCCGGCATCGGCCAGGCCCCGGCGCGCCAGGCGGCGCGCTTCGCCGGCATTCCCGATTCGGTGCCGCCGCTGACCATCAACAAGGTCTGCGGTTCGGGCCTCAAGGCGGTGATGCTCGCCGCGCAGTCGATCCGCGCGGGCGACAACGGCCTGGTGGTGGCCGGCGGCATGGAGAGCATGAGCCAGGCGCCGTACCTGGCGCCGCAAGCGCGGCTCGGCTCGCGGCTCGGCCACGCGCAGCTGCTCGACGCGATGATCCACGACGGCCTCTGGGACGTCTACAGCGACAAGCACATGGGCTTGACCGGCGAATTGGTCGCCGACGAGTACGGCATCGACCGCGCCGCACAGGACGCCTTTTCCGCCGAGTCGCACCGCCGCGCGGCCGCGGCCTGGGATTCCGGCCGCTTCGACGCCGAGACTTTCGCCGTCGAAGTGCCGCAGCGCAAGGGCGATCCGCTCACCGTCGACCGCGACGAAGGCGTGCGCCCCGACACCACCCTCGAGAGCCTGGGCAAGCTGAAGCCCGCGTTCACCAAGAACGGTTCGGTCACCGCCGGCAACGCTTCGCAGATCAGCGACGGCGCCGCGGCGCTGGTGGTGGCGTCCGCAGAGCGCGCGCGCGAACTCGGCGTCGCGCCCATGGCGCGCATCACCGCCTATGCGGCCGGCGGCATGGCTCCCGAGTGGGTGATGATGGCGCCCAAGGCCGCCGTGGAGAACCTCGAAGCGCGCAGCGGCATGAGCCGCCACGACTTCGACTTGATCGAGATCAACGAAGCCTTCGCGTCCGGCGCGTGCTCCTTGCTCAAGACCCTCGAACTCGATCCGGCCAAGGTGAACGTGCACGGCGGCGCCGTCGCGCTGGGCCACCCGATCGGCGCCAGCGGCGCGCGCATCCTGACCACCCTCCTTTACGCGCTGCAGGACCGCGGCCTCAAGAAGGGCCTCGCCACTCTCTGCCTCGGCGGCGGCAACGCCGTCGCCCTCGCCGTCGAGATGTGCTGATTCCGGCGCTCCCGGCGCCAATCCTCGACCCCCTGCAAGCATGAGCACCACTCCCGAATCCCTGCGCGCCGTCGTCATCGGCGCCGGAACCATGGGCAACGGCATCGCCCAGACCTTCGCGATGGCCGGCCACGCCGTCCATCTGGTGGACGTGTCCGACGAAGCCGTCCAGCGCGGCAAGGCGACGATCGAGAAATCCCTCGCGCGCTTCGTCAAGAAGGGCGTTTACGACGAGGCCCGCGCCAAGGCGGTGGGGGACCAAGTCCGTTGTTCGACCGATCTCGAGGCCGCGGTCTCGGACGCCGACTTCGTGGTCGAAGCCGTGGTCGAGCGCGAGGACGTGAAGAAGGACGTCTTCCGGCGCGTCGACGCCGTCGCCCCGCAGGGCGCGATCCTGGCGACCAACACCTCGAGCATCCCGATCACGCGGCTCGCGGCGGTGACCACGCGGCCCGACAAGTTCATCGGCATGCACTTCATGAACCCGGTGCCGATCATGAAGCTCGTCGAGGTGATCCGCGGCAACCGCACCAGCGACGCGACCGTGCAGCGCACGATCGAGGTTTCGGAAGGCCTCGGCAAGGTGGTGGGCGTGGCCCAGGACTACCCCGGCTTCGTCAGCAACCGGATCCTGATGCCGCTGATCAACGAGGCGGCGTTCTGCGTCTACGAGCACCTCGCCAGCAACGAGGACATCGACAAGATCATCAAGCTGGGCATGAACCATCCCATGGGCCCGCTCACCTTGGCCGACTTCGTGGGGATCGACGTGATCGTCGACGTGCTCGACGTGCTCTACCAGGGCTTCGGCGACTCCAAGTTCCGCTGCTGTCCGCTGCTCCGCCAGATGGTCGCCGCCGGCAAGCTCGGCCGGAAGAGCGGCGAAGGCTTCTACAAGTACGACTAGGCGCAGGATCCGGACCGCAGACGACATGGCGTCCTGGATTCCCACCCTGAGCCGGCCGGCGTTCTTCACCGGAGTCGCGCTGCTGCTCGGCCACGGCTGGCTGGTACTCGCCATGCGGCCGTTGACCGGGGTCCGCGACACGCTGGTCTTCGGGGCCATGCTGATGATCGGCGGCCTGGTCGGCTTCGGCGGGCTCGAAATCCTTGGCAGCGGTTCCGCCTGGCTGCGCCGGCGCTCCA
>DASWJW010000021.1:0-33579 GCA_036396955.1 Planctomycetota bacterium | reverse complement strand
GCACTTCGGGATTGGGTGCGGCCCCCCTGGCGGGGAGCCCTCCGCTTCGCTCCGGACTCCCCGCCAGGGGGGCTGCCGTACCGTGAATCGCGTCTTCAGTCACTGATGGATTTCCTACCGCCCTCTACTCTAAACCGGGGGGCTAGGAATGTCTCAAAGACGTTGACACAGAGGGTCGAAGCCCGTCCAGAAGAAGTCCCGAATGCGGCCGACAACGGCGTCCTTGAGGGCTTCGAATCCAGCAATGTAGATCGAAGCGGAGATCAGGCGCGGACGCATGACCTCGGGGTTCAGGAACTCTTCCCATGAGCGCTTCACATCCGGGTCCATGCTCTCCTCCCTGGTGTGGCTAACTAGTAATTCGACAGACCTGCCTAATGAGTCGGGTTCCAGCAGATCCCATCCGCCTAACGCCGGCAGCAGGCCAGCCTACCACGGTCCGTACTCCTTGCCAGGGCTGGAGTTGGGATCCTCGTCCTCTGGCCACGCTCCGGATTAGGCTGGTCTGCCGAAGAAGCGTGAACACAGCCAGCGGACAGGTCACGCCCGCCACAGGCGAGGCTGCTCGATGGGGCAGGTCAGTCCATCTGCTGGAGAAGGTCGTTCCGCGGCAACTGGAACCCGTCCTGGGAGCCCTGGGTGAGCTGTTCGAGAGGAAGGCGAGGCCGCGAAGTTCGGAGAGCGAGGCTCTACTTACGGCGGTAGATGTCGCAGAGCTTCTCAAGTGCGACCGCCGAACCGTCCGTCGCCTGGAACTCTCGGGAGAGATGCCAGTTGGGATGCGTATCGGTGGTTCAAAGAGGTGGCGAGCCGACGTTCTTCGCCGCTGGCTGGATGGACTGAGCATCGCGGCGGCTGAGGAGTGGAGGTGATGGGCTCGGACATCCCCAGAGATCTCGCGTTCCTCGAGCGTGTTCGAGCCGAGCTCGCGAGTACCTCCTACGACGAAGCACGCGAGGTCCGGGACAAGGCCGAGCCTCGGGGCGAGCACAGCGCGAAGCCGGAGGTGGTTCGAACCCTCGTCGAGCAGGTGAGCCCGGGCCCCTACCTGGAGCTCTTCGGGCGGAGGGCTGAGCGAGGGTGGACGGTCTACGGAAACCAGGTCGGCGGGACGTCCGTCGGCAGAACCGCCTGCGGAAGCCCCCTGGGCGAGGACGGCCGGGCCTTCCCTGAAGAGGAGGAACCCGTTGGCGAAGAGTCGATCTAGGATCCGTCGCGTGATTGAAGTCGACGACGTCGGAGCGCGCGGGGAGAGGGCAGAGCCGTGAGGGGCCGTGGGCTCGGGCGCGGGCGGATAGCGCGAAGCGAGCAGCGATGCGGCTCGTTCGCCTACGTCGGACACTGGACCGGGGAAGATGGTAAGCGTCATCGGCGCGTGCTTTCGACTGACCGGCGAACGGCAGAACGGCTGCTTGAGGACATCATCCGCCGACGCGACCTGGTGCTCGAGGGCCTGCAAGCCGACGAGGTGGACGTTCCGAGCTTGCCGAGCCTTCGAAAGAGGTACCTGACCGATCTGAAGGCACGAACATCACTCGCGCACTACAGGACGGCAGCCGACAGGTTGGGCCGGATCCTGGACGCACTAGGAGCACGTTCGGTCAAGGGCCGCTCGCCCGCGGCCGTAACGGACTACCTCCAGAGACGGGTAGCCGCTGGAGTCGCGCATCGAACGGCGAACGCAGAGCTCGAAGTACTTCGAGCGATGCGGAACTGGGGTGTTCGCCACCGGCTGCTGGCAGCGAACCAGCGGGCGGGCGTCCGTCCCCTTCCCGCTACGAAGCGCCACCAGAAGCGGAACCGTCGGGCGCTCACGGAGCTGGAAGTAGCCTCGCTCCTCCAGCGCTCACGCGAGCAGGACGAGGAGCTCGGGCAGCGAAGCTTGGCTGCTCGAACGATCGACGGCGGGACGCGGGGGATAGCGTACGCCGAGCGGGAGCGCTCGGCTCGGGTGCCGCAGACCGTGCTCTGGTGGATGCTTCTTGAAACGGGGGCGCGATGGAGCGAAGCCGCGAGCCTCACCTGGGGCGACCTGGACTCGGGCCGGGAAACGCTGAGGCTTCGAGCGGAGTCGACCAAGAGCCAACGGGAGAGGGCGATCCCCTGACCGAAGAGCTCCATGCTGAGCTGCTCCGGCTTCGAGCCATCCACACCGAAGTCTATGGGAGGCTCCCCAGAGCCGCTGAGCCCATCTTCCTGACGCCCCCACGGGTTCGCCCTGGCGAGGGGCGAGGAACGCCACGAGGCTTGCCCGGGCCGGAGTGGGGCTTGTGCAGGCCCAGAAGCTCCTTGGGCACTCGGACCCGAAGCTGACCGCTGGGGTCTACACCCACCTCGCGCCGGACGACCTCCGTGATGCTGTCCGGGCAGCGGCGGTGCGACCAACCGGCAGCAATTCGGCAGCGGCGGGGAATGGGCGCCCCGAGAACACAACGGGCGGCCAGACGCAAGTCGTTGGCCGCCCGTTGGTTGAAAGTGGTAGCGGGGGCAGGATTCGAACCTGCGACCTCCGGGTTATGAGCCCGACGAGCTGCCAGCTGCTCCACCCCGCGTCTCGGAACGAAGATTCTAGCGACGGTCTTGGCAGCGACAAGGCGAATGGGCCGATTGTCGGAGCCGGCGGTCGAAGGGCCGGAATCCGCGGGATCGCGGCTCAGGAACGGCCGATTTCGGATTGGGCAGGGCCGTCTGCGGCCGAGCCGTCGCCGCCGGTCTTCGATTCCGACTTGGACTCTGACCCGGAAGTGGTCTGGGCTTCGGCTTCGTTTCCACCATCCCCTTCCGGCAAGCCCGAGTCGGCGTCGGCGTCGGCGGGCGCCTCGGTGGCTTTCTCTTCGACCTCGCCGTCTCCCGTCGCCGCATCGCCGCCGAGTTCGGCCTGGCGGGTGCGCAGACTCTCGTTCAGGGTTGCGACTTCCTGGGCGCGGCCTTCCGGCGGCGCGCCGGCGGCCTGCAGCAAGGCGAGGCCTTCCGCCGGCAGATCGGCGGCCAGGGCCGCGGCGGCGCCGGCGAGCGCGGCCTGCCAATGCGGAGCGCGGCCTTCGACCGCCGCGGTGCGCTCGAAGACGGCCTTCCAGGCAGCGAAGCTGTCGGCCGGCCGGTCGCCGAGACGCTCGAGCAGCTTGGCCTGCAGCAAGGGCCACTCGACCCGGTCGGTCTGGCGCGTGGCCATGTCGCCGAGGCGCGACACCGCGTCGAGCGCCCGCGCGCGGCGGCCGTTCTCGTACGCTCCGCCTTCTTCGAGCAGCCAGTTCGCGAGAGTGCGTGCGGTCTGGCCTTCGAGGTGCAGCGCCGCGGTTTCGGAAAGGTTCTCGCGCGGAAAGCCGTCGACCACCGCGAAGGCCAGACTCCAGGCCGCCATGCCGGGATCGGCCTGTTCTTCGAGCGCAAGCAGCGCCGCGTCAAGCCGCACGGGGTCGGCGCCGACTTGCGAGTGCAGCGCGGCGAGGTAGAGCGAACGTGTCTGCGCCTGGTCGGCGGCGGGCGGCGGCACCGAAAGCAAGGGTTCGAGACCGGCGCCGTCCTTCAAGTCGCCGAGCACGCGCAGGAGCTCTTGCTTGAGGCCGGGATCGGATTCGAGCGAAAGCCGGCCGCCGAGGTACGGCGCGCTCGCCGGAGCGCCGAGTGGGCGCAAGCTCAACAGCACCTGATAGCGCATCTCCGGCGAAGGATGGCCGATGAGTTCGTGCAGCAAGTCGAGCAACTCGCTGCTGTCGCTGAGCTGGTCGGCGACCCGCGACAACGCGACCAGCGCCCCGGCGCGATCGCTGGCGCCCCGGGCGGCGTCGCGCGCGTAGCCGAACAGCAAGGGCGCGGATTCGGCGCCGCCGACGCGCGCGGCGGCTTCGTAGAGCCGGCGGCGCACTTGCAGTTCGTCTTCGCGCTCCAGCGCCTTGGCCAGGAGGTCCGCGGCGCGGAGCCGGAAAGCCTCGGCTGCGGCGCCCCGTTCGTCCGAACCGTCGGGAGTGCCTTGGGTCGAGTCCACTCCGTTCCCCGCGCCATTCCCCGTGCCGTTGTTCCCCCCGCCCGCGGCGGCCGCGGAGTCGGCGAAGCGGCGCTCCAGGGCCTCGGTGGCGCCGACCAGCGCCAGGCGGAACTCGGGCGGGCCGGCCAGGGTCCGGACGCCGGGTACGGCATACACCGCCGCCAGCCGCGCGGCGACGACCGGAGCGGCGAGCGCGGGATCCGGCAGGGTCTGCATCGCGCGCGCGGCCGCCACGCGTTCTCCCGGCGCCGAAGCGTCGAGCGCGGCGTCGAGAATGCCGGCGGCGGCGCTCGCCGTGAAGAAGCGCGGCACCAATTCGATGAGCCGCGCGCGGAGTTCGGGCTGGGTTTCCTGGGCGAGCGCATCGCGCAAGGCGGCGCGCGCGCGGTCGGTTTCCTCGGTCTTGGCGGGGTCGAGGACGAAAGTCTTCAGGCCGTCGAGGCCGAGCCGGCGCACTTCGAGCAACGACGAGGCCAGCGCGGGCAGCAAGTCGTCGGCCTTGCCCGACCGCACGCGCCGGCGCCAGAGCTGCACGGTCTCGTCGCGGTGGCGGAGCGCGGCTTCGCGCCACCATTCTTTCTGGCTGCGGGATCGCGCGCCGTCGGTGTCCCACCAGGCGTGGAATTCCGCGCCATTGCGGAAGTCGCGCAAGGTCAGCCGCTCGAGACTGCGCCGCGCGACGGAAGTCTGGTCCGGATCGTCGAGCAGGCCGCCGATCCAGCCGACGACTCCGGTCAGATCGCTCTCGCGCCAGGAAACCGAGCCAGCGGCGAGCACGGCGCCGGCGAGCCGCGTCGGCGCCGAGCCTTCGGGCTCGGCAAGGACGCGCAGCAAATACGGCTCGGCGCCCGGCCATTCGGCGGCGAGCCGCTCCCAAGCGGGGCCGAGCAGATCGTCCGGAATGCGCGCGCTGCCGCCGGTGAGCAGCAAGTAGTCGGCCTGCGCGAGCGGATCGGCTTGCGGCAGCTGCTCCAGGATCCGGACGGCGGCATCGCGGCGGTGCGCGGCGTCGCCGTGCGTCAGGCCGCTGCGGGCGTCGGCTGCGAGCGCGGCGTCGCGAGCCAGCGGAGCGGGCAATCTGGGAGGCTCCTGTCCTTGCGAGAACAGCAGCACGAACCCAATTGCGAGCAAGGCAGACACAACAAGAGGATGTTAACAAACATTCATCGGCTTTCCAGAGCGTCGGACTGACGCCCGCGAACCGGGTTTCCGACCCGCCGCGCGCGCCGATACGGAAGGACCGGAGAGAACCGCGCGGGCGGGACTGCACTCCGCACTCGGCAGAACAGCCTTCGCCGGCGGTTTCTCCGGCCGGGAGGGCCTACGCGCCGCCGGCCTCGGGAGAAGCAAGGTCCCCGAGTGCGGCGAGCAACCGCTCCCAAGCCGCCGGCTCGCTGCCGCCGGTGTCGACCAAGCGACCGCTGGCCGCCGTTGCGTAGGCCGCGCCGCGCCGCACCAGGATCGCGGCAACCTCTTCCTCGAGCGGCAGATCGGTCAATGCGGGGCGGCCCGCCCCGCGCTGGCGCGCGCACAATTCCGCAACGCTCGCCGTCAAGGCCCAGACCCGCGGCCAGGCCGCCAGGCGCGCCACCGCGGCCGGCGTCTCCACGATTCCTCCGCCGAGGGCGAGCACGGTCGCCGGCCGGTCGAGCAGGTCGGCGAGCAAAGCGGCCTCGGCGGCGCGGAAGCCCTCAGGATCGGCCGGCAGCCAGGCGGCGATCGTGTGGCCGTGCCGGCGTTCGAGTTCGGGATCCGCGTCGACGAACTCCCAGCCGAGACGCGCGGCGAGGCGCCGGCCGAAGTGGCTCTTGCCCGCGGCGCGCGGACCGATCAGGACGATGGCCTGGCTCACTTCTCCCGCGCCAGGTCGGCGCGCACCACCTGGGTGAGCGGTCCGGGATCGGTCTGCTGGCCGGTGAACAGCGCGAACTGCGCGACCATTTGCAGCACCAGCATGCGGTGCCCGGGCACCCCCACGGCGCCCTGCTCGGCGGCTTGCGCGAGGAGCGCGGTGCACTCCGGTGCATACACCATGTCGAGAACGCACGTTCCGGGAGCGAAGCTGCGCGCGGCGAGCAGGTTGCCAGGCTGCGCCGCCCCGCCGACCGGCGTGGCTTGCACCACCGCCTGGAACCCCGCGGGATCGGCGTCCGCGAGGGCTCCGCAAGTCAGCGCGCCGGCCCCGGCCTGCTCGGCCAGCGCGGCTTCGAGATCGGCCGCCAGCGCGGCGGCCGCCGTTGCGTGGCGCGCAGCCACGTGGACCGCGTGTCCGCGGCGGGCGGCCTCGAAGACCGCGGCGCGCGCCGCCCCGCCCGCGCCGAGCACCAGCACGGCGGCGCCGGGCGGCATGCCGGCCTCGGCGAGCGCGTCGATCGCCGCCGGACCGTCGGTGTTGCACGCCTGCCAGCCGGCCGGGCCGCGCAAGAGCGTGTTGGCGGCGCCGACCGCGCGCGCCACCGGGTCGGCATCCTTCGCTGCCGCCAGCGCCAATTGCTTGAAAGGCGCGGTGATCGAGAATCCCTGGAACGCGGCGTGGCTGTGCGCGTGGAGGAAGCCCTCAAAGCGCGCGGGCTCGAGCGGCAGGTAGAACGCGTCGAGCCGCGCCATCCGCAGCGCGGTGTTCCACAACAAGGGGCTGCGCGAATGGCCGATCGGGTTGCCCACCACGCCGTACAGCGAAGTTCCCGGCGTCGGCCCGCCGGGCGGCCAGCAGGCGAGCAGTTCTTGCAGGGACCACTGCCCCGGAGCCGTGGGCTCCGACGCGTCGGCCGCGGCGTAGGTCCACGGCGCTCCCCAGACCGGAGCCCAGGCGCGGGTGGCGCGGCCGCCCGGCCCCATGGCGAAGGCCACCAGCGGAGCGTGCGTGGTGCCGTAGAGCGCGAGCACGCGCATCGCTTCCGAATGGTCGTCGGCCCACGCCACGATCTTGGCCACGTCGCCCGGCTCCAGCCGCGACTCGATGCGGTGCAGGCGCTCGCGCAAGTCGGCGCGCTCGCCTGGCCGCTCGTGCCAGCTGTGCACCAAGCCGGTCCCGGCCGGCAATCCGGCCGGGCGCTCGACGCCGAGCGGAACGTCGACGAAGCGCGCGCCGCCGCGCGCGGCTTCCGCCAAGCGGGCTGCGCGCGCATCGACGCTGCCGGAATAGTGGCCGCCTTCGTCGATCCGCGGACAGGTCGCGATCGCGGGCAACGCCAGTTCGTGGAAGAGCGCGGCGAAGTCCATCTCCGGCGCCCGGTCGAGCCGCAGCTCGACCCACCGCGCCAGGCCGGCGAGACCGGCGACCCGCGCGCGGGCACTCGCCGCATCGGTCACGAAGAAGCTCGCGCAAGCACTCACGACGAAGTCCCCGTTTGCTGCGCCAACGCGGCGCGCAACGCCGCCGCTTGCGCGGCGTCGATGCGCCCGGCGGCGAGCGCGAGCGCCACCAAGGGCTCGAGCAACGCGCAGTAGTGCGCGGCCTCCTGGCCGGTCAAGGCGGCCAGATGCGCGGACACCGCCAGGTGGTCGCCGCGCGCGACCGGACCGGTCAGCGCCTCCGCCGCGCCGGCTTCCCGGAAGCGCTCGACGGCGGCCGCGGCCAGTCCGGACACGACCTCGCGCGCCGCGGCGCCGAGGCTCGGCGCGACCAACTTTTCGGCCCACCCGAGCAAGCCGGTGACGTGGTTGGCGGCCAGCGCCAAGCCCAAGTGATAGCGACTGCGGTCGGCGCCGGGCGCGACCGGCTGCACCGCACAGCCCCACACCGCGGCGACCGCGCGCGCGCGGGCTTCCGCGCCGGCCCCGGCGAGCAAGGACGCCGTCGCCGCGGCCAGCCCCTGCAAGCTGGTCTGCGGATCGGCCGCGAAAGGCAGGATCGGATGCAGCGCCGCGACGGCGGCGCCGCGGGCGACGAAGGGCGCGAGGACTTCGAGATCGTGCAGTCCGCTCGTGTGCACCACCAAGGCGGCGGCGCAGACTTCGGCGAGTTCGGCGGCTCCGGCCTCCAAGCCGGCGTCGGGCAGCGCCAACAACAGCTGGTCCGCGCGCTCCGGCGCGGCGGCGGCGCCGAGCAAGGTGCGCAGCCCGGTCTGCTCGGCCCAGGCCTGCCACGGTCCCGCGCTGCGGCCGAGCAGCAGCACCGACTCGCCCGCGCGCCGGTGCGCGAGGGCCAAAGCGCAGCCGACCCGGCCGGGTCCCACCACCAAGGTCGTGGTCATGCGGTGCGTCCAGGAACGAAACGCAGGGCGCAAGGCTTGGCGATCCGCAAGCGCGTGCCCGCAGGCAGCACGCCGCGCAGGCTGGCCGCGGAGGTTTCGGCTTCGGCAAAGCGGACGAAGGCGGCGAAGTACGCGCCACCGCTGCCGCTCATGTGGAAGTCGTCGTGCTCGCGCAAAGTGGCCGCAAAGGCCGCCAGTTCCGGGTAGGCGCGGTGCGCGGCGGCTTCCAAGTCGTTGGGGCCCGGGCGGCCGGACGGCTCCCTTTCCGGCGCGGGCCCTGCGGCTCCAGCGTAGGCGGGCGCGTCCAGCGCCGCATAGACCGCGGCGGTCGCCACCGGAAACGGCGGCACGGCGACCAGCACCGTGACCACCGGCGCGGGCGCGCGCGCGAGCACTTGTTCGCCGCGCCCGCCGCGCAGTTCGGCCTGGATCGCGGTCAAGAAGTACGGCAGGTCGCTGCCGATCGCCGCGGCAACTGCCAGACAGTCCTGCTCGGCGAGCGGCTGCGTGGCCAGCTCCTGCAGCAACTGCAGCGCCGCCACCGCGTCGCTGCTGCCGCCGCCGAGACCGGTACCGGCGGGGATCTCCTTGGTGAGCGTCCAGCGCACGCAGGGCGCCTGGCCCCCGGCCTGGCGCCAGGCCGCTTCGGCACGCAGCACCAGGTTGTCGCCAGGCGGCGCCGTCGCGGCTTCGGGGCCGGTCACCACCAGGCCGGCACGCGGGGCGGGCTGCGCGCGCAGGCAGTCGCGCCAATCGATGGCGAAGAACCAGGAGCACAACTCGTGGAAGCCGTCGCTACGGCGACCGAGAACCTGCAAGCTCCAATTGAGCTTCGCCGGCGGAAACCGCTTGCTCACGCCGGCCCCAGCAGGCGGTTGTCGATCAAGCGCACTCCACCGATCCGCGCCGCCACCACGGCCCGCCAGACGCCGCCCCGGGCCGCGTCGGCCGGCGCGAAGTCGCGGTCGTCGACCACGGCCACGTATTCAGGCTCGACGCCGGCTGCAGCCAGGACCGCGCCGGCGGCCGCTTGCAGCGCGCGCGGATCGCGCTCGCCTGCGTCGAACGCCGCGGCGGCCGCGACCAGGCCGCGGCACAAGCCGGCGGCGCGCTCCCGCGCCGGCGCGTCGAGGCGCGCGTTGCGGCTGGAGAGCGCCAGACCGTCGGCTTCGCGCACGGTCGGCAACGCGAAGATCCGCACGGGCAGATCCAAGTCGGCGACCATGCGCCGCACCAGGTGGAGCTGCTGGGCGTCCTTTTCGCCGAAATACGCATCGGTCGGGCGCACGCGCTGCAGCAGCTTGAGCACCACGGTCAGCACGCCTTCGAAGTGCCCGGGCCGGCAGGCGCCCTCCAAGGTCCTGGCGGCCGCGCCCGGCGCGACGCGGGTGTCGAAGCCAGGCGGATACAGCTCGCTCTCCTCCGGCGCGTAGATCGCGGCCACGCCCAGCGCCGCCAGGCGTGCGCCGTCGCGGTCGAGATCGCGCGGATAGCGCTCGAAGTCCCCCCGCTCGTCGAATTGG
The DNA here is from genome assembly GCA_036396955.1 of Planctomycetota bacterium. Classification (GTDB taxonomy): domain Bacteria; phylum Planctomycetota; class UBA1135; order UBA1135; family UBA1135; genus DASWJW01. The sequence goes on along the minus strand of DASWJW010000021.1, from coordinate 23,875 downwards.
AGCGGGTTCACGAAGACCGACGCCACCACGGCGTCGCAGTCGGCGACCGCCTTGCGCACCAGCGCGTCGTGGCCGGCGTGCAGGGCCCCCATGGTTGGGACCAGGCCGACGCGCGCGCCGCGGTGGACTTGGCGCCAGGCGGCGAGTCCCGCGGCGTCGGTGACGCGCGCCGTCAAGGTGCGAGTCGGCTCAGGCATTCGGATGGCGTGCGGCCGGCGCCGAGCCGCAACTGCGGCGCGATCTCGTGAAGCGGCTCGAGCACGAAGCGCCGCGATTCCATGCGCGGATGCGGCAGCGTGAGTTCGGGGTCCTCCGTGCGCAGCGCGCCGCACAAGAGCAGGTCGAGGTCGAGCGTGCGCGGGCCGTCGGGTTCGGCCCGGCAGCGGCCGCGACGGCGTTCCAGGATCTGCAATTGATGCAGCAGGCTGCGCGGCGGCAGCGCGCTCTCCAGGCGCACCACGCCGTTGAGATAGTGCGGTTGCGGCGGACCGCCCACCGGCTCGGTCTCGCGCAGGCGGCTCACCGCGGCGACGCGCACGTGCGGGAGCCGTCCGAGTTCGCGCAACGCCCAGCGCAAGTGGCCACGGCGGTCGCCGAGATTCGACCCGAGGGCGACGAACGCGTCGCTCATGCCGGGCGGTCCGCAACGGACAGCCGGCCCCGCGTCCAGCGCACGCAGGCGAGGATCGCCGGCAGGGACACGAACACCAGCGCCAGGAGCAGCAGCGCCAATTCGGGCTCGACGAGCATCAGACCGGCGAGCAGCACGACCTCGGCCATCAGCGTGAACGAGCGCCGCATGCCGGAAAGGTACGCCATGAAGTGCGGGTAAGGAACCCGCGTGACCATCAGCGCGGCCGTGAGGATCAGCGTGAAAGGCAGGATCCGCAAGATCGTTTCGCGCACCACCGTCACCGTGGCTTCCGAGAACCCCAGCAAGAACGTGCGGTCGGCGACGCCGAAGTAGAACAAGGTGAGCGCGATCGGCAACGACGCGGCCGCCGGCGACGGGAGGCCCACGAAGCGGCGGTGGTCCGGATCGCCGGTGCCGTTGTTTTGCTCGACGTTGAAGCGCGCCAGCCGCAGGACCGCGCAGATCGCGAACAGGATCGGCGCGACCATGAGCAGGCGCGGGTGCATGCGGATGCCGAGCAGGGGTCCTTGCGCGATCACCAGCCCGCGCGCCAGCAGCGCCGGCACCACGCCGAAAGTGATGGCGTCGGCCAGGCTGTCGAGCTGGGCGCCGAGATCGCTCGACTGGCTGGTGAGGCGCGCGAGCTTGCCGTCCAGGGCGTCGAAGATGGCCGCGAGGACCAGCAGCCAGGCCGCGATGTACAGCGGCTTCAACACACCGGTCGCGGCGGCGTCCTGGATGTAGACGAGCGCACCGATGCCACAGGCCAGGTTGGCGAGGGTGGCGAGGCTGGGCAGGAAGGCAACGGGCCGGCGGCGGGGTCCCTGGGGCATGCAGGCGGGATTCTAGTCGCCCGGTCCCGGCCGCGGGCCGCCGTGCAGCAGTTCCACGATCGCGGCCGCGGTCCAGGAGAACTGTGGAACCGCCTGCCGAGCCCCTGCGCACGGCCGGCTCTCCAAGGGGTGGTAGCACTCGTGGAGCGGGCCCGCGGCGGCCAGCGCGCGGAACAGGCGGTCTTCGAGTTCGGCGCCGTCTTCACCGAGCACGTGCAAAGCGATCGCGGCGTGGTCGAGCCATACCGCGCCGTTCCAGTAGCCGTCGCCGTCGAAGCCGGGGGCGGCGGCCGCCAGCGAGGGGAACGGCATGGGAGTGGCGAAGCGGCGTTCGTCGAGCAGACCGGCGCGCACGCGGCCGATCTGCTCGCGGCTCGCGGCGCCGGCCCACGCCGGAACCACGCCGGCGATGCTCTCGCGAGCGGAATAGCCGGGGCTCTCTCCGGGCGGCGCCGCGTCGACGAACCAGCCGCGGGCCTCGCTCCACAAGTGCGCGGCGACGTCGGCGCCAAGCGCGCGCGCGCCCGCGGCCCACGGCTCGGGATCGGCGCCGACTCTCGGCGCGAGGTCCGCGAGCGCGCGCGCCTCGGCGAAGATCCAGCCGTTGAGGTCGGGCTGCCAGAGCTCGAACAAGCGCCAGCCTTCGCCGGCATCGCGCTGTTTCACGCCGGCGTAGCGGAGCGAATCGTCCCAGCCGCCGTCCCAGGTCGCCGTGCGATGGTCGCGGCCCCCGCAGCGCGCCAGCGCTTCGCCGGCGAAGCGCCGCTGTGCGCCCCACCAGAGCAGCTGCCGCGCGCAGGCTGGATAGAGCTCGGCGAGCAGCGCATCGTCGCCGGTGTGCGTCCAGATCTCGCGGAGCGCCCAGGCCGCCAGCGGCGGCTTGCTGTTGTTCCAATTGTCGCGCTCGGCGCGGGGCATCACGGTGTCGGGAACCATGCCGTCGCTGCGCTGCCGCGAAAACTGCACGCGCAGCTGCTCGGCGGCGAGTTCGGGGGCGTAACGCGCCAGCGCGTGGGCGTGTTTCCAGGAGTCCCATCCCCAATAGCCGCGATAGGAGAACGGCGAAGGCACGACTCCCGCGTGCCGGAGGTCGGCGATCGCCGCGCGGCGGTTCCACCCCAGAGTGGTGACGGCGCGCGCGAGCAGGAGTTCCGCGAGCGGCTCGCCCGCGCGGCGGCGGCCGGCGAAGGCCCGCGCGAACACCTCGTTCCAGCGCGCGCGGTTGCGCTCGAAGCAATCCGGGTCGCGCACGCCGCCGCCGCGCGGCGCGAGCACCACGAACCAGCGGCCAGGCTCGGCAGCGACCACCAGAAAGGGCAAGTCGCTGCCGGGCTCCGGCGGCTCATGGTGGCGGTACTCGACGACCAGGGCATCGGCCGAAGCGAACCCGGCGCGCACTCTCGCGCCGTTCTCCAATTCGGCCTCGAGCCGGTCGGCCCACACCCGGCGCTGGCGCGCCACGGCGCCGACGTGGAAGGCGTGCACGCGCTCGCGGAGCTGGTCGTGGACGTCGAACAGCGACTGCCGGCCCCAGGTCAATCCGAACCAGGCGCCGTGATCGCCGAATAGGCCGGTGACCGCACCGTCGGCGCCGCGCAGCGGCAGCAAGTCGGGAAAGTTCTCGACACGGGTCACGGCGGCAAAACCTCCGAGCGGCCGGACTATTCGATGCAGGGCAGCCCGGGCAGGTGCTCGGCAGGATAGGGAATGCGATCCGCCACCGCCACACGGGCCTGGCGGGGCGTTCCAGGAGCGGCGGCGTACCAGTACGCCACCGACGACCAGTCGTCGCTGCGGCGGTTGGCGTGGCCGTGTTCGATCGTCACGCGGATCTCGCGCTGGAAATGCACGGGATCTTCGACGTGGAAGCGGTACATGACGTTGCGCCCGCAGAAGTTCTCGCCGCCGGCGAGCACCAGTCCGGCGTACGGCCCGCAGAAACTCTCGCGCGGCCCCCAGGCTGTGCAGAAGTAGTCCTCGGTGCCGGTGCCGTGCAGCGTGGGCCGCGCGTCGCCGTCCAGGAAGATCATGTCGTCGCCCTCGCCGTACCAGTTGTTCTGGTCGGTCACGCGCAGGTTGTGGATCGAGACCACGCTGCCGACGTAGTGGCCGCGGCCGGCGAAATCGAGCAGCACGAAGTTGCCGGCGCCGTCGACGTTGTGCCCTTCCATCTGGTAGTCCCAGTTGCTCATCCCCTGATCCGAAATGCCTTGGCAAGGGTTCTCGCGCGCGAACCAGGCGTGGAAGTACGCCTCTTCGGGGTCGAGCGCCGGCACGCTCTCCCAGTCGACGTAGTAGAAGAGGTGCTTGAGCGGCTGTGCGCCTTCGTTGAGGACTTCGATGCGCGCACCGCTTCGAAACGGCATGGGGAACCAGCAATTCATGCCCTTGCCCGCCTGCGGCATGCAGCTCAGCGGCAAGCTCGCGAAGTTCGCGGTCTGGCCGAAGCCCGCGCCGAAGAAATCGCCCAGCGGCACGTCCACGCTCGGCTCCGCCGCGCCGTCCCACCAGATGCGCAGGCTGGCGGTGCGCAGCAAGTCGGGGTCGTCGCCGAGCGCGGTCATCCAGACGTGCCGGATCACGCCGGGGCCGGCGAGCTCCCCCACGCAGTGCGCGGCGCCCGGCGCGACGACCTTGTAATCGTGGTTGCCGCCGTCGCGCTGATAGGAGGACTCGCGCCGGCGCGTGGCCAGGCGCATGCGGGACAGATTCTCGAGAGCCATGCCGCACAGCGTATGCCGGCACCGCCCGGAGGTCGCTATCCTGCCCCACCATGCGTGCATCCCGTCTCGCGTCCCTGCTTCCGCTCCTCACGCTCGTGCCCACCGCCTGCACCCAGATCGGTTCCAACGGTTTCGCGCCCGACTCCTTCGCCGATCAGGCGCAGCTGCTCACGGCCGAGGCCGGCGGCGTGGTGATCGAGAGCGGCACCGGCGCCTTCGTCGTGAGCCCGCCGCTGCAAGGGCGGGTGATGACCAGCGCGGTGTCCCCGCAGGCCAATGGGCTCGGCTTCGTCAACGTGCCGGTGATCCGGGACCCCGGCGACGCCGCGCAGTTCTTCAACTACGGCGGCGAGGACCGCTTGTGGATCGGCCCCGAGGGCGGGCCCTTCGCGTTGTTCTTCCCGATCGGCGCCACCCAGGTCGCCGAGAACTGGCAAGTCCCCGAGCCCATGCACCGCGGCGCGTTCACCGTCGCCGAGCAGACCGCCGACAAGGTCGTGATGACGCGCGAGATGACCGTGCGCAACGTGCAGGGCACGCGCTTCGACCTCGGGATCCGCCGCACCATCGAAACGCCCACGGGCAACGAGGTCCGCGAGCTGATCGGCGGCTTGCTGCCGGTCGGCGCCGAATGGGTCGCCTTCCGCAGCCGCAACCGCGTGGAGAACGCCGGCTCCTTCCCCTGGCACCGCGACACCGGCCTGCCGTGCGTCTGGGTGCTCGGCATGTTCCTGCCCGGCCCCGACGCCTGGGTGATCGCGCCGTTCGAAGGCCCGCAGGGCAGCGGCGCCGACGGCCAGCTGCAACGCCCGGTCGAAGCCTCGTACTTCGGCGAAGTCCCGCCCGACCGCCTGCGCGTGGCCAGCAACTTCGTGATGTTCAAGACCGACGCCAAGCTGCGCAGCAAGATCGGCCTGTGGCGCTCGCGCGCGACGCAGCGCGTGGCGGCCTACGACCCGGCGACCGGCGTGCTCACGATCGTCGAGTTCGGCCCCCTCGACCGCAAGCGCCCGTACCTGGTGGAGCTCTGGGATCCCGACTACCCGGAGCCCTACGCCGGCGACGTGGTCAACTCTTACAACCACGGCGGCCCCGAAACCTTCTTCGAGATCGAGTCGAGTTCGTGGGCGCTCGAATTGAAGCCGGGCGAAGCCCACGAGCACGTCCACACCACCGTGCACCTCAAGCTGCCGAGCGAGCGCGAAGTCGAGAAGGTGATGGCGCGGGCGCTGGGCATCGACTGGGTCGAGGTCAAGGGCGTCGCCGGCTGGTAGGCAGGCGTGCGCCGAGCGCTATCCTGGCGGCATGGCCCTCGCCGACCAGGAATGCGTGCCTTGCCGCGGCGGCGTTCCGCCGCTGTCCCCCGCGGACTACAAGCCGCTCTTGATGGATCTCGCCGAAGGCTGGGAAGTCGTCGACGACCATCATCTGGAACGGGTCTGGGAAGTGCAGGGCTTCCAGCCCGCGCTCGACCTGGTCAACCGCTGCGGCGCGGTCTGCGAAGCGCAGGGCCACCACGCCGACTTCGAACTCGGCTGGGGCCGCGTCAAGGCGCTCATCTGGACCCACAAGATCGACGGTCTGACCGAGAGCGACTTCGTGCTCGCCGCCAAGTTCGACGCGCTCGGCTGAGAGTCCGCGCGGCGCGCTTCAGCCCTTGGCGGCCGACAAGCGCACGCCGCGCACGAAGACGCGCTGGAACACGAAGTACACCAGCACGCACGGCGCGAGCACGAGCGAGGTGCCGGCCATCAGCCATTCGACCGCCAGGCGGTAGCTCTGCTGGAAGCTCGCGAGCGCCAGGGTCAGGGTCTGGTTCTCCTCGCTGTTCAAGTAGATCAGCGGCGCCCAGAAGTCGTTCCAAGTCGCCAGGAAGGTGAAGATCGCCACGCTCCCCACCACCGGGCCGGCGAGCGGCAGCGCCACGCGCCAGTAGGTGCCGAAGAACCCGCAGCCGTCCATGCGGGCGGCCTCGTCGAGCTCCCGCGGCAAGGACAGGAAGTACTGGCGGAACAAGAAGATGAAGAACGGAGCTCCGCCGAGCACGGTGGGCAGCAGGAGCGGCGCGAAGGTGTCGATCAGGCCGAGCTGGCGGAACAGCAGGAACTGCGGGATCGCCAGCACTTGCGGCGGCAGCATCATGGTGGCGAGGACCAGCAGGAACAGGCCGTCGCGCCCGCGGAAACGCAGCCGCGCGAAGGCGTAGCCCGCCAGGCTGCAGCAGAACAGCTGGCCGGCTATCGACAAGACGGTGAGCAAGGCCGTGTTGAAGAACTGGCGGCCGAAGCTGCCCATCTGCTCGACCGCCAACGGGTAGTTCCCCCACTGCGGACCATCGGGGAATTCGAAGAGGCCGCGGCCGAGCGCCTTGCCCTCGGGCTGCAAGGAAGTGGCCACCATCCACACCAGCGGCAGCAGGAACGTGAGTCCGAGCGCGGCCAGCAGCAGGCCGTGCAGCAAGCGGGCGGAGCGCGAGGACTTCAACGCCCGGCTCCCGCGTAATGCACCCAGCGCCGCGAACTGCGCAGGATCACCAGGGTCAGCGCGAAGACCACGGCGAACAGCACCCACGCGAGCGTGCTCGCGTAGCCCATGCGCAAGAAGCGGAAGCCCTGCTCCCACATGTACAGCGCCAGGAAGCGGCTCTCGTTGCCCGGCCCGCCCTGGGTCATCACCAGCGGTTGCGCGAACACCTGGAACGCCGCGATGGTGCCGACCACCAAATTGAACAGCAGCAAGGGTCCGAGCGCGGGCAGAGTCACGTGGCGGAACCGCGCCCACGCGCTGGCGCCGTCGACCCGCGCGGCTTCGTAGAGGCTCGGCTCGACCGTCTGCAGGCCGGCGAGGAACACCAGCATCTGCGCGCCGATCGTCCACAGCCCCATCAGGACGAAGGCCGGCAGGACCCAGGCCGGAGCCCCGAGCCAGTCGGGTCCCTGCACCCCCGCCGCCGCGAGCGCGCGGTTCACCATGCCGCCGTCTTCGGTGAGCAACCAGCGCCACAAGACGCCCAGGACGACTGGGGACACGATGGTCGGCAGGTAGAACAAGGTGCGCAGCGTTCCCGAGCCGCGGAAGGAACGGCGGACCAGGAGCGCCAGCCCCAGCGCGAGCGCGGTCTGCAGCGGCACCGCCGCCAACGCGTAGACGGCGGTCACGCGCAGCGCGTCGTGGAAGGTCCCGTCCTCCGCCAGCCGCTGCCATTGGCCGAAACCCATCCAGCGCGCGCCGCCGAGATCGCGCACCGGGCTCCATTCGGTGAAGGAGAGGAGCGCGGCGACGGCCGCCGGGCCGAGCAGGAACAACGCGAGACCCGCCGCCCACGGCGCCAGGAACATCCACGCGGCGCGCTCTTCGCGCACGGCGAGCCGCGGCCGAGCCCCGCGGCGCAGCCCGCGGAACACCAGCAACAGCACCACCGCAAGTCCGGACAGTTGCGCGGCGGGGAAAGCCCATGCCGGCACCGCCGGGCGCGCGCGCATGGACGTGTCGCGGGCGAGGATCTCGTCGGTCAAGCGCGCGGCCTCGGCGCAAGCCTCCGCCGCCGGAACGCGGCCGAGCAGGATGGCGTCTTCGAGCGTGGCCTTGGTGACCTGCTCGATCTCCCGCCAATTCACGTGGATCGGCAGGAAGCGCGCGTGTTCCAGGACGTCCAGGAAGACCTGTTCACTCTCCGGCGCCCCCACGGGCTTGAGGAAGTCCTCGCTCTCCGCCGCGCGGATCAAGCCCGGCACTCCGTTGCCGATCTGCGCGAGACCGCGCTGCATGGAGTCGGCGGCGAGCGCGCGCACGAACTCGTAGGCGAGCTGCGGCCGTTCCGAAGCGCGCGGCACGCAGTAGAATCGCATCGCCATGGACGTCGCGGCGACCTTGTTCCGCGGCAGCGGCAGCACGTCCCACTCGAAGTCCTCGATCGCCTGGAAGCGGTAGGTCTCCCAGTAGCCGACCGGCCCGTAGAACGCCGCGCGGCCGGCCTGGAAGAGGCCGAACTGCAGCTGGTTGGCGAAAGTCGCGTCGTCGCTCGCGACTTTCTCGCGGTGGAGCAGGCCGGCCAGGAAGTCCACGGCCTCGACCGCGGCGGGTTCCGCGAGCGCGCTGCGGCCGTGCTCGTCGAGCAAGCGGCCGCCGTTCTGCCAGATCCAGGGGACGAGGGCCTGCAGCCACTGCGTGAGCGAAATGCCGTACTGCTCGGGGCGGCCGTCGCCGTCGGCGTCGCGGGTCACGGCGCGGCAGATGCGCAGCAGGTCGTTCCAGGTCCAGTCGGGCGGCGGCCGCGCGAAGCCTTCGGCGTGGAGCAGCGAGAGGTTCGCGTACATCACGTAGGGCGTGAAGGTGCTCGGCAGGCCGTACAGGTGCCCGTCGGCGCCGCGCATGCCGGCGAGCACTTGCGCGAAGTAGTCCGCGGGCCGCCAGTCCGGGTCGGCGTCGAACCAGGGCTGCAGGTCGAGCAGCACGTCCTCTTGCAGGAAGGCCGCGAACTCGGTGACGTCGATCCAGATCACGTCGAGCGGCAATTTCCCGGCCAGCATGAATTTGACCTTGTCGACGCTGCCGGCCGCTCCCGCGCTCGAGATCACCCGCACGCGCACTCCCGGGTGCGCGGCTTCGAAGTCGCGCGCCGTCTCCAGCAAGAAGGGATAACCGGCGAACCAGCTCTCGTGGACGAGCACTTGCAGCTCGACTTCTTCGTTCTCCTGCGCCGTCGCGGGGACGGCTGCGGCGCAACCGAAGACCGCCGCCAGGCACAGGGCGCGGGCGCGCGCGGTCACGGCAGGCGCGCGCCGTCGCCGGCCGCGAACAAGTGCAGGTGTCCGGCCGGTACCGCGAAGAGGATCTCGTCGCCGCTGGCGGGGAGCTTCGCATCTCCGGGCAGCGCGAGCACCAAGGGCTCGCCGGCGCAGCGCGCGTGGACCAGCAGCTCGTTGCCGAGCGCTTCGACGTGGTCGACCCGCGCGCGGTGCGCGCCCGCGCCCGCCGCCGCGCCGCAGAGCGCGCGGTGCGGCCGGAAGCCGACGGTGCAGTCGCCCGGTGCGCCCGCCGGCCGCAATTGCGCTCCCCCGCCGCCCTCGAGCAGGTTCATCGGCGGCGCCCCCAGAAAGCCCGCCACGAAGCGGTTCGCCGGCCGCTCGTAGACCTCGAGCGGGGCTCCGAGCTGCTGCAGGCGCCCGTCGGCGAGCACCGCGATGCGGTCGCCCAGGGTCATCGCCTCGACCTGGTCGTGGGTGACGTAGAGCATGGTCGCGCCCAGCTCGCGGTGCAGGCGCGCGAGCTCGGCGCGCATCTCGCCGCGCAGCTTGGCGTCGACGTTGGAGAGCGGTTCGTCGAAGAGGAACAGCCGCGGCCGGCGCACCAGCGCGCGCGCCAGCGCGACGCGCTGCTGCTGGCCGCCGGAGAGCTGGCCCGGCTTGCGTTCCAGGAGCGCCTCGATGCCGAGCGTTTGCGCCGCGGCTTCGGCGCGCGCGCGCCGCTCGGCCGCGGCGGCGCCGGCCATCCGCAGCGGAAACTCGATGTTGCGCCGCACCGACATGTGCGGATAGAGCGCGTAGCTCTGGAACACCATCGCGACGTCGCGCTCCCGCGGCTCCAGATGGTCGACGGGAGCTCCGCCGAGCAGGATCTGCCCGGCGTCGGCGGCCTCGAGGCCGGCGACCAGGCGCAGCGCCGTCGACTTGCCGCAGCCCGAAGGGCCGACGAGCACGAGCAATTCGCCGTCCTCCACGCACAAGTCGAGCGGATGCAGCGCGCGCACTCCGCCCGCAAAGCACTTCTCGACGCCGCGCAGCTCGAGTGCCGCCACGCTCAGTAGAGTACGCGCGCCGGCTGCGGACCGGCGTGCAGCCACAGCGGTCCGACCAGGCCGCCGGCGCCGCGGTGGTCCTTGACGCGGAAGCGCCACTGTTGCGGGCGCCCGGCCCGCAAGTGCGCCGACAGGTCCACGTCGCACGGCAGGTCGCGGCCGGCATCCCAGGTGCCGTGCAGGTTGCCGTGCTGATGGACGCGTTCGTCGTCGACGAACAGCTCCCAGCCGTCTCCCATGCTCTCGGCGTGCAGATGCGCCGGACCGGTCCAGTCCGCGGGCAGCACCACCTCGGCCGAGAATTCCGCCCAGCCTTGGAAGGCATTGGCGCCGGCGTTCTCCTGCATGGTGCCGGTCCGCGCGGTCGCGGCGCCGCCGCGCACGCTCGCGCCGCGCAGCTGCCAAGGTCCGCCGAGATGCAGCGCCGGAGGCGGCGGCGGCAGTTCGAGGCTCGGCAAGTCGTTCGCGGCAGTCAATTCCTGGAGCAGCAGGGCGTGCGCGCGCTCACCGGCTCCGGTCTCCCAGTCGAGCGCGCTGACCAGCAAGCGCCCGGCACCCACGCGGGCGGCGAGCACCACGGGCAGCAAGCGCGGCCGTCCGCCGAGATCGTGGTGGTCGCGCACGGCGACCCAGCACGCGCCGGCGAGGGCGGCGAAGGACTCCACGCCGCGCGGCGGTCCCAGGTGCCGGCCGCGGAAGAGATCGAAGTACAGCCGCTCGCCGATCAAGGTGCGCAGCGGTTCGCTCCCGGCCGGCCCCCGCAACACCGGCTCGGGCGACCAGAACGGATTCTCCGCGACGCGCCAGGCTCCATGCCGCAGCGCCGGCAGGTGCAGCACCTGGGCTCCAGCGTGCAAGGCCGCGAGCATGGTGCCGCCGGCCGGAGCTGGGTCCAGCAAGGATCTTGCGGTGAGGAATCCGCCCCCATCCGTCGGGGCCGGCGGCAACGGACCCGCCTGAGGCGCCGCGCGGTCGTCGCGCGGTCGCCTGGGCGTTTCGCCGCGCGCGAGCCGGACCTGCCACGCCCATTCCGCCGCGCCGTCCTTCCAGCTTCCGTCCTGGAATTGCAGACCGAGCGGAGCGGCCGCGACGTCTCGCGCGCCGCAAATCACGTAGCCGGCGTCCGGCAGCGCCACGGCCAGCGCTTCGATCTGCGCGCGGCGGATGCCCAGCGCGCAACGACGCCCGAGCGCGCTGCGCCCGCCGTCGACGACCATGGTCTCGCCAAGCAGCAGCGGCCGGGCCGGCAGCGCATCGAGCGCGCGCCTTGTCCGTTCCAGGTAGGCCGGCCACTGCGCCGCGTGCAGATAGGCGTGTTCGTCGTGGAAATCGGCGACGTGCGGAGTTCCGAGCCAGCCGCTGTCGTCGGCTAGCAGCGCGTGCGGATCCGCGGCGCGCACCAGCGCGGCGATCGCGCGCGCCGTGGCCGGGTCGCGGTGGTCGTTCTCGCAGCTGAACGTGCGCACGACCACGCTTGGATGGCCGGCGTCGTGCGCCACCAGTTCGCGGAAGGCCGCGATCAGGCGCGGTCCGCGCAGCGGCTGCGCCCAGACCGGATATTCCATCCACACCAGCATGCCTTCCTGGTCGCAGACGTCGAGGAAGCGCTGCGGCGGCACGAACAGGCAACACTTGAGCAGGTTGAAGCCGCGCGCGCGGTAGCCGCGGATCTCGGCGCGCAGTGCTTCGGGATCGGGATCGGGGCCGGCCAGGCCGGGATAGTGCCCCCAGTGGAGGATGCCGCGGACCCGCAGCGGGACGCCGTCGAGCAGCAGGCGCTCTCCGCGGGCGGCCAGCCGCCGCCGCCATGCCATCACCGTGTGGCGGTCGGAGAGCGCGCCCAGGCTCCAGAGCTCGATTTCGACGGCCACGCGGCGGTCGGGCCGCTCCGGGCACCAGGGCAGCGGTTGTGGCAGCGGCAAGAACACGGTTGCGTGCGCTTGCTCATGGCGGGAGGTCCAAGTGCCCCCGCCGACCGACACCCGCATTTCGACGAGCGGGGCGCCGTCCCAGTGCGCGTCCACTTGGAGCGCGCTGCCGCGCCAGCGCACGCGCGGTGCCGCCACGAATGCCGCAGCACCGGTCGTGCGCACCTGCAGTCCTTGCCAGAGGCCGCGCGGCGCGGCGTCGATCCAAGGCAGGAAGCCCTGCAGTGGATCGTCGGAATCCGGCCGCTCGACCAGCGCGACTTCCGCGTCGGCGGCGAGCCCTGCCGGGAGTTCGCGCCGCTGCTCGGTCCACGCCGGCGCGAATTCGGCAACGCGCACGCCTGCGGACGTCAACTGCGCCCGGCCGGCGCATGCCGGGGCGACCAACCAGCGCCGCGCCGCGGTCGGCGCGGCGAAATCCGCGCACAGCTCCGCGAGGCCGAAGCGCCGTTGCATCGGAGGCCAGGTTTGGCGCGTCGGCATGGGTTGTCAGCGTAAACCGTCGGGTGTTCCCTCGGAAACTTCGACAAGGGGCTCGTTCCGACAAATTGCGATTCTCTTCAACCAAGAACACGTTAGATTCGTTGCAACCCCAAGGCAAGGTCAAGGCCTCCCCCGTGCCCCCTGGCTTTGCCAACGCCCCTCTTCTCGGATATTCGTCCCATGGTCGTCCCTGCAACCAGTCTCAAGCTTCCGTTCGAGAAATTCTTCGCCGCCAGCGAGCGTCATCGCTGGAAGCTCGAGGACGGCATCGAGTGGGGAGGGATCCGCCGCGATCTGGTCACCGACGACGAACTGATGACCCTCCGCCGCGCGGCGCTCGTCGAAGGCTTCACGCCCGGCTACGCCGCCGATCTGGTGCCGGTCTTCGTCGCCTGCCCGGAAATGTCGGCGTTCTTCTCGATCCAGCACTACGAGGAGTACAAGCACTACCACGCGCTGCGCCGCTATCTCACGCGCTGCGGAGTGGCGATCGAAGACGCCGAGGTCTGCGAGCCGCGCTTGAACCGCGTCAGGTACCTCGACCCGCTGGTCGCGATCCTCAAGTTCGGCGTGTCGGAGATCTTCACGGCGATCTTCTACCGCGAAATCAGCAAGCAAACCAAAGAGCCGGTGCTCAAGCACCTCGCGCACCTGATTTCCGAAGACGAGTACCGCCACTTGAGCTGGTACAACTCCTACCTGGAAGGCTACGCGAAGGTGCACGGAGTGACCGCCGAGCAGGTCACCGCCGCATTGGGCAACTACCAGCACCAGGGCCTCGACGCGATCGGCGACTGGGTGGAGCACTGGAACTACTCGGGCAAGAACTACACCGGTCGCGAGCCGTACCTCTACCTCGCCAAGCTGCTGCGCCGGATCTTCGGGCGCGGCGTCGACTTGCGCAGCATCGCCCGGCAGACCTCGGTGCCCGAGGCGGCCACGACGTTCCAATAGGAAGACAGGGCCGGCGCTTGGACGACTGGGCCCGCCTCGCCGAGCTGCCCTTGCGGGTCGACGGCTACGACCTGCAAGGGCTTGAGCCGGATTTCGACGCGCCGTTCCGGCGCTTGACCACCGTCGTGCGCTTGCACGGCGGCGGTGGCGAAGGCCTTGGCGAGGACGTCACCTACGAGCGCGAGGACCACCTGCGCTGGTGGCGCCACGGCGCCGTGATCCCTCTCGCCGGCCAGCACACCCTGGCGAGTTTCAGCGCGCTGCTCGGCCGGCTCGAGCTCTTTCCCGACCCGCCGACCCGCGAGGAATCGCGGCCCTACCGGCGCTGGGCCTTCGAGAGCGCGGCGCTCGACCTGGCGCTGCGCCAGGCCGGCGGCGCGCTCCATCAAGTGTTGGAGCGCCGGCCGCGCCCGGTGCGCTTCGTGTTCTCGACCGGCCTGGGCCGGCCGCCGGACACCGGGCGGCTACGCGCGTGGCGCGCGCTCCTGCCCGGACTCGAGTTCAAGCTCGATGCCGGGAACGGTTGGGACGAAGCGTTTTGCGCCGAGCTCGGCGAACTCGGTGGCGTCCAAGTCGTCGACTTGAAGGGCCACTACGCGGGCACGAGCGTCCAAGGCGAGGCCGACGCCGCGCTCTATCAGCGCGTTGCGAAGGCTTTCCCGCTCGCCTGGCTGGAGGACCCGGCGTGGACTCCGGCGACCCGCGAGGCGCTCGCCCCCCATCTCGCCCGCGTGAGCTGGGACGCGCCGGTGCACGACGCCGTGAGCCTGGCCGCGCTCGACCCGCGGCCGCGCATCGTCAACGTCAAACCGTCGCGCAGCGGCACCGTGCAGGGCTTGTTGGAGCTCTACGCCTGGTGCGCGCGGGAAGGCATCGCCGCATACGGCGGCGGGCAGTTCGAACTTGGTCCGGGACGCGGTCAGATCCAGTACCTGGCGGCGCTCTTCCATCCCGGCGCTCCCAACGACGTGGCGCCGTGCGCCTTCCATTCCGCAACGCCGCGGCCGGGGACTTCGGGCAGCCCTTTGCGCCCCGCGCCCGCACCCACGGGATTCCGCTGGATCGAGACTTCTCCTTCCCCGGCCCGGCCCTTTCGAGCTCCGGGCGGAAGCAGGACGGGGCGGCTCGTTCGGCGTGCTCTCGCGCGGCTGCGCCGCCGCTAGCCGACCCGCTGCGCCACCTCAGGGATCCGCGACGCTCGGCGCCGCCTGGTGGACGCGCTCGAGCCAGGCCACGAGCGCCGGGCGGGCGGCGACCTGCGCGGCGCTTTCTGGCATCAAGCTCGTGCTGGCGAACTGGTCGATCACGCCGGCCGCGGCGAGATCCGCGCGGGAAAGCGCTTCGCCGGCCAGCCAGCGCCGGTCGTCAAGGCGCATTGCCAGCAGGTCGAAACACTCCCAGGTCTCGCGGCGGCAGGTCGTCATGTCCTTCAGGCCGACGCCTTGGCCCTTCAGGCGCCGGACCACCATCCGGCGGACGTAGGCGCCGATCGACGCCTGGAGCAGGCGCGGCATCCCACCGAACATGGCCGGAAGCAAGCGCGCGAAGCTCTCGTCGTCGCGCCAGCGCAGGTTGGCGCCGTAGAAATAGAGCACTTCGTCGGCCCAGTCTTCCCACAATCGAGCCTCGGCGCGCGCTTTCGGATCGGAAGGGACCAGCGGCGGCTCGGGAAAACGCGCTTCGAGCAAGTCGAGGATGTCGCTGCTGTCCGCCACCAATTCTTCGCCGATCCGGAGCACGGGAACCCTGCCACGCGGATTGAGGCGCCGGATGTGCCGCGGCGAGCCCATGTTGCGGACTTCGAACGCGAGCCCCTTGAAGTGGAGCGCCATCTGCACCTTGGCGCACGGCGGCGAGAACGTGGTGTGGGGCGTCGCCCCCGAATACTGATAGAGAGTGAGCGAAGGCGGTTTGGACATGGTTTCCGGAGCGTGGTCAATCAGCCGGCGGCACCTGCGCCCCGGCCCCGGCCTCTGCCCCCGCCCCTGCCCCGGCGCCCGCGCCCGCGGCGAAGCTGCGATAGCCGTCGCGGTGCCGGTCGTAGAGATGCAGGTCGCGCATCCGCTGCCAGAGGCCGCGCCACGAGAAACGGATCTCACGGACCTGCTCTGGAAAACGCGCGGCGAGAGCCGCGTGCGCGCGGCGCAACCGGAAGTACGGCACGTGCGGCGCCACGTGGTGCGGCACGTGGACGTTGATGTCGTGCCCGAAGAACTCCATCCACCGCGGGTATCGGCAGTAGACGGTCATGCACAAATTCGATGCCGTCGCGTTCCAATCGGCCTTGTCGAGGAACGGCACTTCCGGATGCGTGTGGTGCATGAGCGTGGTCACGCTGAACCAGCCGTAGGCGACCACCCACGGCACCAGCCAGAACTTGACGAGGCCCAGCGGGCCCACTCCCCACCACATCAACGGGAAGAAGACCGCTGCGTAGGCGATCACCACCCCCATCGAAAAACGCATGTACGCGCGCTCACGGTCCTTGCGCACGTACGGGTGGTCGCGGTCGAAGGCTTGCGTGACCAGCTGGTGCAAGGTGCCCGCCCACCAGAACCAGGTGCGGATCATGCGATAGGTGAAGCGCTTGCGCGCACTCAAGCGACGGTAGATCGCCGGCGGCAGCGGCCGCCAGTCGATGTCCTTTTCGAGGCTGTTGGTGTTGGTGTGGTGGTGATGGTGCAGCAGCCGCCACGAGTGGAAGGGATAGAGGAAGGGCGTCATCAGCAGGTGCCCGAAGACGTGGTTCAGACGCCGGTTCTTCGAAAAACTGCCGTGCCCGCATTCGTGCGCGATGACCATCAAGCCCCACGCGACCGTCCCCGCCAGGAACCAGAGCGGCGGCAGGAGCCACCAGGGCGCCACGGCGAGCCCCCACCAGACCACGGCAATCGCCGCCAGATTGGCGGACAGCCCGAGCAGCTGCCGCGGAACACTGCGTTCGAAACATTCGGACGGGACCGCCTCGATCAGTTCGTGGGCGCTGTGCTCGGCTCCAAAGCGCAGCACGGACTCGACGTGCGCGGGCCTCTCGGTGGTCTTGTTCAAGGGGAACGGACGGGAAAGGGGCGCGTCGGCGGGCGCCCGGGGCGCACCCGAGTCTAGCGGCCGCCCTGGCGTTCGGCCGGGCGCGGACAGAGGGAGGTGATCAGCGCAGCGCGAACAGCGCGAACAGCGCGGCGCGATCACCGCGGTAGCGCAGCCGCCGCGCCAGGCGCGCGCGCCACAGCCGGGTTTCTCCGTTGAGCAGATCCACGAAAGTCCGGGCGTCGGCGCGCAGCACGCCGTCCGCCGCTCCAGCGCCGAATTCTCCGACCCGCAAGGCGCCGTCGCGCACCTCGAGCGCGGCCCGCAGCGATTCGGCGCCGGTGAATTCGAGATCGATGCGGAACGCGAGCCGGGCGAGGCGCTGTTCCGGCACGCGCCGCAGGCCTTCCAGGTATCCGCTCACGCTGCGCAGTCGCACTGGATTGCGCACCCGGCGGACGGTCTTGTTGGGATGGCGCGCCGCGGCGGCCTCGGCGGGCGTGCCCGCGACCACGTACACCGGCTCGGCGCGCTCGCGGAGCGGCCGCACGGTCTTCTCGACGTACGCCGCGCGATCGAGCAGCCAGGGGCCCTTGAGTTCTTCGCCGGCGGGACAGACCGCGATGCAGTACGACGACTTGTAGCTCGGGCCGTGGGCGAGCGACTGCCACCACGAGAGCGTCTCCTGGTCGCTCACGCGCTCGCGGTAGTCGCGCGGGCCGGGCGATTCGACCAGGGTTTCGACCCAGTCCTGGAAACCGCCCAGGAACTCGCGGTAGTTGTGGGTCAGGCACGCGCTCGAATCGAACGGCCCGGCGGCCGAAATCGCGCCGACCGGACACGCGGACACGCACAGCAGGCATTCCATGCACGGCGCGGCGCCGAGCGGCTGGCCGTATGCGTCGAATTCGGCGTCGATCAGCAAGGTCTCGAGCAGCACGAAGCTGCCGAACTCCGGGTGGATCACGCTGCGGTGGATCCCCATGTGGCCGAGCCCCGCCTCGACCGCGATCGGCTTGTGGCTGACGTCCCACAACTTGCCGGGCCAGCGGTGCATGTCCATGGGAAAGGACACCGGCGCGACCACGCCGCGCACGCCGAGCGCGTTGAGCCGCGCCAGGATCCGCCGCGCGACGACTTGCAGGTGCTTGACTCCCTGCTGGGTCTCGTCGTTGGCGAAGTGGCGCGGCGGCGCCTGCATGTTCTCGGGATTGAGGCGCACCATGAGCGACACCAGGCTGCGCACCGCGGGAAAGACGATGCGGTGGGCTTCGCGCTCTTCGCCGAGGGCGGCGCGACCGGCCTCCACGAAGCCAGCGCCGGCGGCGCCTTCTTCCAGACAGATCGCGCGCACCTGCTCGGCGTGCACACGCGGCACTTGCTTACTCGCGATAGTCGCTGTCCCCTTGCGCGTAGCTCCAGTGCGCGCCGTCCACGAGGTAGGCCGCGAGTTCCGCGGCGCCGTAGGCCGCGGGGTCGGGCGGCAGGACTTTGAAGATCACTTGATCGGTCTCGGCGCGGCCGGGAAAGAATCCGGCCAGGCCGGCGACCGCCTTGGCCGCAGCCGAACCGGCCTGCGGGGCGACGCGCAGGAAGTCGCAGCCTTGGCGGCGCGCCTCGGCCGACGCCGCCTGGATCAACGCGGCGGCAAGTTCGGCGTCGTGGCCGTCGCACAGATCGATCACCGTGCCGATCCGCGTGGAGCCCTCGTTCCAGCAGCGCAGCACCCCCCACGCGGCGAGCTCGCCGCCGCGCCGCGCTTCGAAGAAGCGATGGATGCCGACTGGGTTGCGGCCGTAACGCCAGTCGAGCACGGCGCGATCGCGCACCAGCGCGATCTGGTAGCGGTCCCGCAGCCGCGCCCACAGCGCGTCGTGGCGTTCGTCGAAGCCTTCGAATTCCCTCACGCCGACGCCGCGGCGTCCGCTCACGTGGCGCAACGCGTGGAAAGGCGTGGCCGCGGCGTGCGCGGCGGCTCCCGCCACGGCGCCGAGCCGGCGCTTGACGGTCGCCCGCGGCGACAAACGCCGGTCGTAGATCGGCAGCGCGAGGAGGTCTTCGTAGCCGAGCAAGCGTTTGCCGAGCCGGCGGTGCGCCGAAGTCACCCGGCCGCCGTAGCCGAACATCACGCCCTGGTTGAGCAGTCCCGTCCACTGCACCCAGTGCACGAACTGCTTGTAGAGCTGCATCCCCCGGCGGAAGTCCGGCGCGATCGCCACGTCGCCGGCCTGGTAGACGAGGTGCTCCTTGCCGCAGGCCCACAGCCGCCGCACCACCGAGGGGTGCATGGCGACGACCCTGCCGCTGTCGATCTCGGTCGCCATGCCGACGGCCGGCATGGCGGGCGTCGCGCCGAAGTACTTCCAGGCGGCGACTTCGTCCGGTCGTTGCTGCCCGAAAACCAGGTTGAAGAAGCCGTTGAGGCGCGGCGCCTGGTCGACGTCGACGATTTCGTAGCGCAAGCCCTCGAAGGGCAGCGGCAAGTCCGCGGGAGTCAGGCGGCCACGCGGCGCACGCGGCCGCGCCGCGGCCGCGCCGCGACTCGCGTTCTCGCCCGGATTTCCGCCGCTCATGTCCGTGTTTTCCCTCGGCAGCGCCTTCCGACCCACTGAAATGGGCGTCGAATCCGCTCCAACAAGACCGAGTCTGCTCGCCGGCAAGTATACACCTGGTGTCGTTGGCGCCGATCTCGGTGCAGCCCGTCGCGAACGAGATGCCCGCGCGTCGCCGGCGCGTCACTCCAGGTAGTCGCTGTCTCCCTGCGCATAATGCCAGCGCGCCGGATCTTCGAGACGGCGCGCGAGTTCGGCCGCTCCATAGGCCGCCGGATCGGGCGGCAGAGTCTTGAAGACCACGTGGTCGACCAGCGCGCGGCCGGGCCGGAAGCCCGGCAGGCTCGCCACGGATCTCGCCAGCGCGGAACCTGGCTGCGGCGCCACGCGCAGAAAGTCGCAGCCAGCGCGCCGCGCTTCGGCCGAAGCCGCCTGGACCAAGGCGCTCGCCAGCTCGGGATCGTGGCCGTCCAGGCAGTCGAGCAGCGTCGCGAAGCGGATCCCGTCCTGGTCCCAATGGCGCAGCACCGCCCAGCCCGCGAGTTCGCCGCCGCGTTTGGCGGCGAAGAAGCGGTGCGGCCCGGCCGGATTGCGGCCGTAGCGCCAGTCGAGCACGGCACGGTCACGGACCAGCGCGACTTCGTAACGGTCGCGCAGCCGCGCCCAAAGGGCGTCGTGGGTGTCGTCGAAGGCCGCGAAGGGTTCGACGAAAAAGCCGTGCCGCCGCCCGCCGTGACGCGCGGCGGACCATGGAGCTCCGACGGCGTGCGCCGTCGCCCCCGCCAGGCCGCCCAGACGCCGGCGCACCGAAGCGCGCAGCGACAAGCGCCGGTCGAAGGCCGGGATCGCGAACAGATCCTGGTAACCGACCAGGCGTTTGCCGATCTTGCGGTTCTCCGGCGCGATCAAGCCGCCGTAGCCGAACAGCACGTCGTGCCGGATCACGCCCGTCCACTGCACCCAGAGGACGAATTGCTTGTAGAGCTGGATGCCGCGGCGGACGTCGGCCGCGATGGCGACGTCGGCGATCTGGTAGATGCGGTGTTCCTGTCCGCGCGCCCACAGCCGCCGCACCACCGACGGATGCATGGCGACGATCCGGCCGCCGTCGATCTCGGTCGCGATCGCGACCGCCGGCAGCGAAGGCTCGGCTCCGAAGTACTTCCAGGCGGCGACCGGGTCGGGCCGCTGCTGGCCGAACACGTCGTTGAAGAAGGCGTTGAGGCGCGGCGCGGCGTCGACGCTGACGATTTCGTAGCGCAGGCCGTCGATCGGCCGCGGCAAGTCCGCCGGGCTCAAGCGCCTCGTCACGCGCTCTGCTTGGATGCGTCGACCGCGGCGAAAGTCGTGTAGAAACCGCCGCTGCGGCGGTCGTAGAGCTGGCATTCGCGCAGCATCGCACGCAGATAGGCGGGACTCGCGCGCGTCTCGCGCAGGTGCTCGGGCCAGGCTGCCGCCAGCGCGGCGTGGGCGCGCCGCAAGTGGTAGAAAGGCACGGCCGTGCTCACGTGGTGCGGCACGTGCACATTGATGTCGTGCATCAAGTACTCGAGCCAGCGCGGAAAGCGGCAGTACACCGTGAGCCCCACCCCGCCGAGGGCCTTGGACCAGCGGCGGCGGTCGAGATTCGGGACTTCGGGGTGCGTGTGGTGCAGCAGGGTGATCAACGCGAACCACGCGTACGCCACGAACCAGGGGATCAGCCACACCTTCACGAATCCCCAAGGCCCGAGGAGGAGGATCGCGGCCGGCACGGCCACCACCGCGAAGAGCGCCACGAGCGCGATCGAGAATCGGACTTTCGACCGGTCTTCCGCGCGGTAGTTCGCCGGATTGAGCGTCCGCACGAACAAGTCGCGGACCACGGCGAGCCACCAGAAACGCTGGCGGAGTCCGCGGTAGACGCGCCGCGGTCTTCCGGTCATGCGCTTGTAGACCGCCACGCTCAAGGGGCACCAGTCGATGTCCTTGTCGATGCGGTTGGTGTTGGCGTGGTGGTGGTTGTGCTGCAGCCGCCAGGAATGGAAGGGATAAAGCACCGGCAGCATGACCAGGTGTCCGACCAGGTGGTTGAAACGCCGCGAAGCCGAGAACGACCCGTGGCCGCACTCGTGTCCGATCACGAACAGGCCCCACAGGCCGGTTCCGGCCGCGAGCCAGAACAAGGGGTAGAGCATCCAGAGCTCCGGCCGCAGCAGGCCCGCCACCGACACTGCGGCCACGGCAAGACTGGTCGCCGCGCCGAAGAGCCCGCGCCAGACCTGCACGCGGTAGCACTCGGGCGGCACGACCCGCTTGACGTCCGCCAGCTCGCTTGCAGCACGCAGCGCGTCGAGGCGCGCCAGGATCGCCGCGCGGCGGTCCGCCAGGTTCTCGTCGGTTGCGGGAGGGGCGGCAGCGGTCATCGACGATGCGGGCGAGAACTTCGGCACGGCGCGCGCAGCTAGTATAGGTGCGGTCCCGTGCCGGCACGCGCGGGAAAGCATCAGGGTGAACGAGGTTTCCGTCTGCGCAGCCGTGGGCCGAGTGGTCCGCACGACCTGGCAGGTTCCGTTCAGCCGCTGCGACGCTTTCGGCCACCTGGCGGCGCCGGCATACCTGGAACTCGCGATCGACCACCGCATGGAGGCCGTGCTCGAGCAGCTCGGCTTCGACACCGTCGCCCACGCGCGCGACAGCGGAACGGCGTTCGTCTTGCGCCAGGCGCGGCTCGATTTCCGGCGCCCGGCCGCGCTCGGCGAAGTCCTGGTCGTCGAATCCTGGATCGACGCCCTGCGCGGCGAGCGGATGCAGGTCGAAGTGCGGATCCGTCCGCTGCAGGGCGGCTCGGACCACGCGCGCCTGAGCTTGGAATCGACGACCATGGACCTGCGGAGCGGCCGCCCGATTCCATTGCCCGAACGGCTGCCCCGCGCCCGGGAGATCGATCTTGCGTCCCTTCCATGGGCCGAAGACCACCCGCGGAACGCCCCATGACGCGTCCCCTCCGGCGCCCGCTTATGCTGTGGTCACCGACATCGCAACCCGCAAGTACCGACCATAGACCATGCGTTCCCGATTCCCCTTCTCCGCCGCCGCGCCGCTCGCGCTCGCTCTCGCACTCGCGTCGCTGACTCCCGCGAGCGCCGCCCAGCAGCCGGCCACGACCGCCGCGCCGGCCGCGACTTTCCCGCTCACCGGCCTGCCGGTCGACGATCCGGTGGTGGACGCGATCTTTGCCGAGAGCGCCGCCAACAGCCGCGTGATGGAGTGGCTCGACGAACTCTCGGAAGGGATCGGTCCGCGGCTCACTTCGTCGCGCAACCTGACCGAAGCCTGCCAGTGGGCGGCCGAGCGCTTCCGCGGCTTCGGCATCGAGAACGTGCGGATCGAAGAATGGGGAACCTTCCCAGTCGGATACGACCGCCACCACTGGGAGGGCCGCCTGGTCGCCCCCATCAAGAAGCGGCTCGAGTTCGGCTTCTCTTCGTGGACCGCCGGCACCGACGGCCCGGTGCGCGGCCCGGTGCTGGCCGCGCCGGCCAGCTCCGAGGAGCTGGTCGAAATGCAAGGCAAGCTGCGCGGCGCGTGGGTGCTGCTCGGCGCCACGCGGCCGCGCTACGACAGCGAGGACACCGACTTCCGCTCGCAGCTCGGACGCTTCCTCGATTCCGAAGGCATCGCCGGAACATTGCGGCCCGGCCGCGGGGAATTGGTCCTCACGGGCGGCAACTACCGCATCGACCCCGCGGATCTGCCGACGCGCGTCGAACTCAACCTGCTTTCGGACCACGCCCGCGAGATCTTCCGCTTGCTCGAGGCCGGCGAAGCCGTCGAAGCCGAATTCGACGTCGCCGTGACGTTCACGCCGGGACCGATCCCGCTCTACAACGTGATCGCCGAGATCCCCGGCACCGAGAAGTCCGAGGAAATCGTCATCGTCGGCGGCCACATCGACTCGTGGGACGGCGCGCGCGGCGCCCAGGACAACGGCACCGGCTGCGCGACGACCCTCGAAGCGGCGCGTTTGCTGATGGCAGCCGGCGCCAAGCCCAAGCGGACCATCCGCTTCATGCTCTGGAGCGGCGAAGAGCAGGGCCTGCTCGGCTCCCGCGCCTATCTCGAGGCGCACCCCGAGGAATTGCCGCGCATCAGCGCGGTGCTCGTGCACGACGGCGGCACCAACGCCGCTTCGGGCGTTGCGACGACCGACGTCCTCCGCGACGTGTTCGAAGAGGCCTTCGCGCCGCTCATCGAAGGCACCAAGGACAACGAGCTCGAGGAACTGCGATTCAAGCTGAACATGGTCGGCAGCCTTCCCGTGGGCGTCGGCAGCGACCACGACTCGTACCTGCGCGCCGGCGTGCCGGGCTTCTTCTGGAACCAGCGCGGCCGCACCAGCTACACCTACATCCACCACACGCAGCACGACGTCATCGGCGAGGTCGTGCCCGAGTACCAGGAACACACCGCCCGCGTGGCGGCGATCGGCGCGTGGCGGATCGCGAACCTTCCCGAGATGCTGCCCCGCGACGGCATCGGCGCTGGCGGCGGGTCGCGGCCCCCGCGGCGCGTCATCGGCCTGCAATTCGATCCCGAGAACGCGCTGGTGGTCGCGGAAGTTTCGACCGGAGGCATGGCCGAAAAGGCGGGCTTGCGCAAGGGCGACAAGCTGATCCGGATCGACGAGGCCAAGCTCGAGAGCTTGACCGACCTGCGCTCCTCGCTGCGTGGCGGAGCAACCCAGCGGAAGATCACGATCGACCGCAAGGGCGAGAAGATCGCCTACCTGTTCGACTGGGACAAGTCGACCGCGACGCAGATCGAGTGATCCCGAGGGTGATCCTTTGACGAACCGGTAGGAAGCGGGGCCGCGCCGGGGCTAAGATGCCCGGCTCGGCCCCCAACCCCAGGTTCGCAATGTCCGCAATCACCAAGGTCCACGCACGCGAGATCCTCGACTCG
>DASWJW010000020.1:0-2392 GCA_036396955.1 Planctomycetota bacterium | reverse complement strand
CGGTCCCAAGCGGGGAGTTGGTGCTGGCCGCGGGCGCGGACGCCGGCCTGGCCGCGGGACAGGCCGTGGTGTTCGGCCGGCACTGGATCGGGCGCGTGGAGCGAGTCGAAGACGATCGCGCCCACGTCCGGCGCTGGACGGCGGCGCACGCGCGCACCGGGATCCGCCTGCAGGGACCTGGGCGGGACCTCCGCGCCATCGCCCTCGGCCGCGGCGGCGGCAGCCCGCCGGTGGTGCAGTGGATCGAGCCCGGCACGGAGTCGGAAGCAGGAATGGACGTGGTCTGGAGGCCGCGCGAAACCGATCCGCCCGGTTTGCCGGCGTTCCACCTGGGTGCGCTCGAACAAGTCGGCGACCCGAGCCGCGGGCAGTCGGTCTGGGTGGTCGCCACTGCGCTGCCGGTCGGCTCCGAAGGCCGCGTGTTCGTCGCCCTTGCGGGTGAGGAAGGCGAACCCCGGGTCGGCGCGCGGCAATGGACCTTGCGCGACGCCAGCTTGACGCTGGTCGCCGACCCCGTGCTCGGCAGCTCGCTGGTCGCCGTGTGCCAAACCGGTTCGGCAGCGGCGGAAGTGGTGATGGCCGGGGACCGCGCGCTCGGACTGGTGGCAAGGCAGCACGGTTCGCTTCTGTGGGTGCGCCGCCTGGCGCCGGAAGAATGGCCGGCGGGCGCGCTGTGGATCGGATTGGACGGCTTGCTCGCCGGCGGCGAAGACGCGGCTCCGGCCCAGACGCAGCTCTACACGCGGGGCGGAGGCGCGTTTCCGCGGGGCTTGCCGCTGGGCCGCAGTGCCTCGGGTCCGGCGCCGTTGTCCGGCAAGATCCTGCGCGCAGTGGCCGCGCCGCGCGCGACGGAGGCCGGGTCATGAGGTCGCCGCGATGGCGGATCCTGGTGCCGGTGGCCTTGCTCGCCACCTTGCTCGCTCCGGCGATGCGCGCGGCGCCGATCGGCAGCTTGCTGCCGGACCCGTGGCTCTTGCTGCTCATCTGGGCGGTGCCGGAGCCCTTGCCTTTCTCGTGGCGGAAGGCCGTCTTCCTGGTCTTGCTGCTCGGCGTGCTGCGCGCTGCGGTGAGCGCGGTGAGTCCGTTCGCATGCTGGGCAGGCCTGGGGTTCGGCCTGGTGGTACGGCACGGAATCTCGCGCCGGGTCGTCGACCGGGCTTTCGTGGTGCGGCTTGGAATCGGCGTCGCCGCCGCGTTGCCGCAAGTGGTCTTCGACCTGCGCGCGGCGGCGCTGCTGGGGGCCGATCTCGCAACGGGTCCATTGTTGGTGCGTGCCCTGGCGCTCGGCGTGCTCTGGGCCGCCGCCTTGTCGCCGGCCTCGTTGCCGGTGACGTCTCGGCTCGGACCTGGGGCTCGCAGCGCGCGGCTAGGGAGAGCGGCATGAAGAGCCTGCGCGCCGTCCACCTTGCGCTGGCCTTTCTCGCGCTGCTGCTGCTGCTGCTCGCACGGCTCGCGCAGCTGCAGATTCTCGAGCACGGCTACTGGGAGCAGGAAGCCAAGCGGTCCCGGACCACGGAACGTGCCCTCCCGTTCTCGCGCGGCCGCTTGCTGGACCGCAACGGGGTGGTGATGGCCGAAGACGTGCACACCTTCGACCTGCATTTCCGCTACCGCGAATTCCGGCGTGGGCATGCCGCAGGACTTCTGCTCGAGTCCTGGCTGCTCCTCGGCGGCTCGCCGGGCGGTCTGCCGCAGTCCCTGGAGCGCGGCGAAGTCCTGGGCGAACTCCTGCTGGCGCTCACGCCGGCGGACCTGCGCGTGCTCGACGAGCGCGAGCGCGGCGACATGCGCTTCTATCTTGCGCGCCTTGGCGGGCTGGACGCCAAACTCGACCCGATGCGCCTGCAGGTCTGGGAAGCTAGCAGCCAAACGTCGTTCCGCGCGGAGTTCCCGCAAGCGCGCGGCCGCTTTCTCGAGCTGCTTGCCAACCAGCGGCGGGACTTGGCGCGCCTCGAAGCGCGCTTGGGGCTGGACCGCGGCGAATTGCTCGCCCGTCTCGAGACCAGACGACTGGATCTCGAATTGCGCATCCGTCAGCGCGCGGCCTGCACTGCGGCCGGCAAGGCCTTCGGACTCACGGCGAGCGAAGTCCGGCGGCTCCTCGAACCGCCGCAGGCCGAGGGGGCCGGCAGCAGCGCGGCGGTGACGGCGGCGTCGCTGGCCCAAGGCGAAGCCCGCGCCGTCGACGCGGCCAGGCCGACCGCGGCGGAAGGTGCTTGGACGCGCGCGGACTTCTTGCTCGCCCTCGCCGGGCGCTGGCGGCTGCGGCCCGAACTCGCTGGGCTGGAGGAAATCGCCGGGTACCTCGTGCGCGCCGACTGGGCGGATCCCTTGCAGCCCTTGCGGGAACTGCAGGCGCTGTTGCAGCGGATCGAGGAAGTCGCCCCGGACG
>DASWJW010000019.1:0-9568 GCA_036396955.1 Planctomycetota bacterium | reverse complement strand
ACCGACGCCGCGCAGGCTGTAGAGGAACAGCATCCACTCGCCGGGAACTGCTCCCGAAGCGGACACGCTTGCGGTCTGGCTGCGCACCAGTTCGTCGGCTTCGATCGGCAGTCCCGACTCGATGGTGATGCGCTGGTCGGAACCGACGTTGCCCATCGCCGTGTAGGAGCCGTCCGCCCAGCGGACCAGCACTTCGTGGACGATGGTCACCGTGCCGAGTCCGAAATGGAGGCTGTGTTCGCTGGTGCCAAGGTAGCTCGGCGCTCCGTCGAGGTAGCGCATCCGCTCCTGGTCGCGCCAGCGGACCGTCACGGTGGCGCCGAAGCCGTCGGGCGCCAGGCCCGGGTGCATCGACGTGTCGAGATCGACCTGCAGCCAGTGGCCGGACTGCGCGCCGCTGTCGTTGCGGAACATCTTGAGCGGCTCCTGGTTGGACAGGATCACCAGGTCCTCGGCACCGTCGCAGTCCAGGTCGGAGCGCAGCACGGTGCGGCCCTGCAGGGTGTGCACCAGCCCGGAGGACTGGCTGACTTCCTCGAAGGTGCCGTCGGCGTTGTTGCGGAACAGCCGCGTCGACTCGCCGATGTGCGGGTTCGACCAGCCGTTGGTGGCCACGATGTCGAGCCAGCCGTCGTTGTCGCAGTCGATCGCCGAAGCTCCCCAGCCCCAGCCCCCGTCGGCGACGCCGGCGGTCGGCGCGTTTTCCAGGAACGCGTGGCTGCCCTGGTTGAGGAGCAGGATGTTGCCGGGCGTCGGGTAGATGCCGGTCGCGTAGATGTCGAGCATGCCGTCGTTGTCGAAGTCGCCGAACGCGCTGCCCATGCCGTTGATGGCGTCGAACTTGGGCGGGCCGGGATTGAGCTTGGTGAAGGTCCCGTCGCCGTTGTTGACGTAGTAGACGCTCGTGTGGAAGTCCGCGACGTTGACCAGCTCCGGATAGTTGTCGCCGTCCATGTCCGCAAAGGTCGGCACGAAGCCCTGCAGCTGGGTATCGGTAAGCCCAGCCGCGACGGTCACGTCGGTGAACGTGCCGTTGCCTTCGTTGCGGAACAGGCGGTTGGCGATGCCGCCGAGCATCCCGCTGGCGACGTAGAGGTCGAGGTCGCCGTCCACGTCGTAATCGCCGAAAGTCGAGCTCGATCCGCTCACCAGGGTCGGCGTGGTCATGTTGACCCCGGCCGCTACCGCGACGTCGACGAAACCGGCGCCGCCCTCGTTGTGGTAAAGGCGGTGCTTCCCAGGCTTGCGCGCAGCTCCGGCGGGGCCGTAGCTGGTGACGAAGATGTCGAGGAAGCCATCGTCGTCGTAGTCGCCGACCGAAGCGGCGGCGCCGTGGTGCATCGCGGCCACTCCCCACGCGGCGGCATGATCGGTGAACGTGCCGTCGCCGTTGTTGAGGAACAGCGCGTCGGCGATTCCACCGCCGCCGATCACGAACAAGTCGGGCCAGCCGTCGCGGTTGAAGTCGCCGATGGCGCCTCCCGCGATCATGGGGTTGCCACCGCCGTACACGGGGTCGAGCGTGTGGACGATGTCCAGGTTCGCGGCCGTCGTCTGGTCGCTGAACGAGGGCTGCTGCGCGACCGCGCCTGCGGCGAGAAGAAAGAGCGTCGGCAGGACAACTGCCGCGGGGGAGGCGTTGGGGAGTTGGAACATGGCTGAAAGGGAACGGGGAGGTCGCTACCGACCACGGGGACGGGGGATCTCAAGTCTACTCTCCAAAAATCACGGAGAAAGGGACTCTCCGGGCCCCCAGGGCCTTCCAGGCCCTTCTCACGCACCCCGGAGTCCCCCTGCGCCCCGGATCACCGGTCGACCGGGCCCGCGTCGATCCGCTCGGCGCGCTGGTCGATGCCGCCCTGGTGGAGCGTGAGCGCGACGACCTTGCCGTCGACGACCTCGAAGCTCGCCTCGGCCGGCGCGACGCGCCAGAAGAAGCGCGTCTCGGACGCGGGATAGATCTGGTAGCTGTCCTGGCCGGTGAGCTGGGCGAAGAGACGCGCGCCTTCGAGCGTGACCTCGATCTCGATCCCCGGCGCCAACTCGTAGCGGCCGACGTAGCGCGCGAGCACGGCGCGTTCGACCGCGACGGCTTTGCGCACTTGCGGGGGCTCGGCGGTTTCGCCGCGCATCACCTTGAGGATGCCGCTGCCGAACGCGTCGATCTCGCCGGCCGTGGTGTTGGCGAGCACGACCACGCCGATCCGGCGCGCGGGATCGAGCGCGAGGAACGCGTGGTAGCCGCCAGTACCGCCGTTGTGCCAGAGGGTCTTGCCGCCATCGCTCTTGTGCCAGCCGAAGCCGAGCGTGGGGCTGCCAGGTGCTTCGCGGTGGGTCTGCTGCGCCAGGCGCAGCGCGGCGCCGAGCGCGTCGTCGCCGGGCTCCAGGTTCCTGGCGGCGAAAGTGAGCATGTCGGCCACGCTCGAGCGCAGCGCGCCGGCACCGGCGAGAGCATCGAGGTCCCAGTTGGCGCGCTCGCGCCCGCCGGCGTCCACCGGCGGCGCGAGCCGGGCACGCATGGCGTCGGTCAAGTGCGCGCGTGTGTTCTCCATGCCCATGGGCGCCAGGACCCGCTCGACGACGAGCGCTTCGTAGTCGGTGGACTTCGTGACCTTGGTGAGCACGAACCCGAGCAGGCCGACGGCGAGGTTGCTGTACTCGTACTCCGCGGCCGGCGCGCGGGCGAGCTGGACCTTCCCCAGGCTGGCGAGGAGCTTGGCTTCGTCGTAATCCGCGAAGGGATTGGTCGGATCGGCCGGCGCAAAGTCCGGCGGCATGCGAGGCAGACCGGAGGCATGCGTGGTCAGGTCGAGCAGTCGAATGTGCTGTTTCTCGAAAACCGGGAATTCCACGCCCGCCGGGAGGAATTTCCGCACCGGATCGTCGCTCGCCACCAATCCCCGTCCGATGGTGTCCGCGAGGAGGATGCCGGTGAACACCTTGGTGATCGAACCGATCTCGTAAATGGTGTCGCGGTCGGGTGCGCCGACGGCGCCGGGAGCGACGCGGCCGTAGCCGCGCGTCCAGCGCTTGCCGTCCTGGACGACCCCCACCGAGAAGCCGACCGCGAGCTCGGAGTCGAGCAAGGCCTGCGCCTGCGCGTCGATCTGGGCGAGCTGCTTGGCGTCCTGCGCGGCGCTGGCCGGTGCCAGGCCAGCGAACAGCAGCGGAACGAAGAGCGAGACGAGGAAAGGTTTGCGGATTCTCATATCGAGGATTGGCACGCGGGATTCCGACCCGGGCGAGCCCAATCGTAGCTGCGGTCGGCGCCCCTCCCCGAGTTGTCGGATCTCCGGTTCCTGGCTATAGTTTCCGGCTACCTGTGAAGAACGGCTCGACACGTACCGCCCGCAGCCCTTGGAAGCGTCTTGCGACGACTCTTCAGGCGGGACTGTTCGTGGCGGCCTACGTGGTGGGAACGCCGTGGCACCTGGCGCAGGAGCACCACCACGACGGGGCACCAGCGGAGACGCACGCCGACGGGCACGCGGAAGACCTGGCCGTCGACCACGAGTCGCATTGCCACCCCGAAGACCACTCGAGCCAGGGGCAGCACAGCCGTGCGGAGCACGTTTGGGCCGGGCTGCCGCCCCAATCCTTGGATTGGGCATTGTGCAAGGTACTGCTGACCCTGCCTTCCGCCGTTCTCACGGTTGCCTTGGACTTGCCTGCGCAGACCTGCGCGTCCTACGTCCACACCGCGCGTCCACCGGCGCCACCGCGGCGTGCTTCGCGGCCGCGCGGCCCGCCGCTTTCCTGATTCGCCCGTAGCCCTCGCTTCGCTGCGAGGTGCGAGACCTCCCGTGCCCAGATTCCGTTCTGTGGCCGTTGGTTCCGGCTCGAGTCACGAAAGAATCGATGATTGCATTCCGACGCGCCCTCCTTCTCTCCGCCTCCACCTGCTTCGCCCTGTTCGCGTGTGATCGCCAGGATCACCACGCCGAAGCACCCGCTGCCGATGACGAATGGCCGGCCCGGGCGGTGACGGTCTGGACCGACCGCTTCGAGTACTACTTCGAACACGACGTCCCCGTGCCGCCGCGCGAAAGTGGCTTCGCTTTGCACGTCTCGAATCTGGCGGAAGACTCGCCGCGCGCTGCCGGGCCGCTGCTCATGACGCTGCGCTCGGGAGACGAGGTGCTGGAGATCCCCTTGGCTGCGCCGACGCGGCCCGGGATCTATCTGGCCGACGTCGCGTTTCCGGCCACGGGCGTGTGGGAGTGGTCGGTCGACGTCGACGGTGACCGGCCGCGACTCCCCGCCATCGAGGCTTTCGCCACCGAGGCGGCCGCGCGCGCTTTCGGCGCCTCGGTGGAGGAACCGATCGGTGGCGTGACCATGCTCAAGGAACAGCAGTGGCCGGTGCGCCTGAAGATCGCGCCGGCGGCCACTCGGATGCTCGAGGAACGCGTCCTGGCAACGGCGCGGATCGAAACCGCCCCGAGCCACGCGGCTTTCGTTTCGGCGCCGGCGCCGGGGACTTTGCTGCCGCCTCGAGGCGGCACCTTGGCGCGAACCGGCGCAGCGGTCCAGGCCGGCGACTCGCTGGCGACCATCCGCATTCCCTTGTTCGGCGGCGACCTTGCCAGCTGGGAAAGCGCGAGCCTGGCACGAGAAACCGCGGTGGTGCAGACCGCGCAAGGCCGGACCGAAGCGACGGCCGCGCTGGCGGAGGCCCGCGCGGGACGCATCCGCGCGGAGAGCGAATTCGTGCGGGTCGAAGGCTTGCACGCCACCAAGGCCAAGTCGGATCGCGAACTCGAGGAAGCCCGCTACCACCTCGCCGCGGCCGTCGCTGCGGAAGCCGCCGCCGGCGGCTCGCTCCAGACCTGGACCGCGGCGGCGGCGCGCCTGGACTCGGCCGGCAGTGCGTTCCGCGAGCCGTCCGCGGCGCATTTCGACGTCGAATTGCGGACTCCGGTAACCGGACAGATCGCTGCGGCCCCGCACGCAAGCGGCGGCTGGGTCGATGCCGGCACGACCCTGTTCCACGTCCTGGACGCGAGCCGGCTGAGGGTCGCCGTGCGGATTGCCGAGGCCGATCTCGGGAGAATCGGCGCAGAGCCGCGTGCGCGGCTGCAGCGAGAAGGCAGAGACGCGTCGTTCGAACTCCCTGGACCCGATGGGCAATTGCTGCTCTCGCAGTCTCCCATCGATCCCCAGACTCGTTCCGGCGCGGTCCTCTTCGAGATTCCCAATCCAGGCTGGATGCGTCCCGGCATGACGATGGACGCGACGCTCGCAACGGGTCGGGCCCGCGAAGCCATCGCCGTCCCGGTCAGCGCGCTGGTGGACGACCACGGCGTGACCGTGATCTACGTGCAGACCGGCGGCGAGACTTTCGAGCGGCGGACCGTGCGCACCGGCATTCGCGACGGCGGCCTGGTCGAAATCGTGGAGGGCCTCGCGGTCGGCGAACAAGTGGTCGTGGACGGCGCGTACGTCGTGCGCCTGGTCTCGCTCTCCGGCGCCATTCCCGAGCACAGCCACTAGAGCCATGGACCGAGTCATCCAGTGGTCGCTCCGCAACCGCGCGGTCGTCTTGATCCTCGCGGTCGCGCTCTCGGTCTGGGGCGCCATCACGGCGAGCCGCGCGCCGGTCGACGTCTTCCCCGACCTTTCCGCCCCCACCGTCACGGTGGTCACCGAAGCGCCGGGCATGGCGTCGACCGAAGTCGAGAGCCTGGTCACTTTCCCCATCGAGGCAACGCTCAACGGCGCCTCCGGCGTGCGCCGCGTGCGCTCCACCAGTTCGATCGGAATCTCGATCGTCTACGTCGAGTTCGAATGGGGCACCGAGATCTTCCGGGCGCGGCAGATCGTGGCCGAGAAGCTCGGACTGGTCGCCGCCTCGCTCCCCGAGCAGGCCGGCACGCCGGCGCTCGCGCCGATCTCGTCGATCATGGGCGAGATCCTGTTCGTGGGGCTCAGCTATCACAAGGCGGACTCGCTCGCCACCCGCACCTTCGCCGACACGGTGATGCGGCGCCGCCTGCTGGCGGTGCCCGGCGTGTCGCAAGTCACCCCGATCGGCGGCGGTTCCCGCCAGTACCAGGTGTGGTTGAAGCCCGAACGGCTGGAGAGCTACGGCATCACCATCGGCCAGGTCGCCGGCGCGCTGCGGGCCGCCAACGCCAACGTGCCGGCGGGATTCGTGGTGGAAGGCGGGAGCGAGTCGCTCGTGACCGGTGTTGGTCGTTTCCGCGACGCCGCCGACATCGAAGCAGTCGCCGTGGCGGGAAGCGACGGCGTGCCGATCCAGGTCAAGGATCTGGGCCGCGTGCGGGTCGGCCCGCGCCCGCCACGCGGAGCGGGATCGGTGCAGGGCGACGCCGCAGTGGTGATCGGCATCCAGAAACAGCCGGAGGTGAACACGCTCGAACTGACCGGACGCCTCGACGCGGTGCTCGACGAGTTGGAGGAGAGTTTGCCGCCGGGAACGACCCTGCACCGCGATCTGCTGCGGCAGGCGGACTTCATCGAGACCGCCGTCGACAACCTGATCGCGGCTCTCCGCGACGGCGGCATCCTGGTGGTGCTGGTGGTCGGTTTCTTCCTGGTGAACCTGGGCGCGACCTTCATCACCTTGACGGCGATTCCGTTCTCGCTGCTCGGCGCCGTGCTGGTGGTCGAGGCCTTGGGCGGTTCCATCAACACCATGTCGCTCGGCGGGCTCGCGATCGCGATCGGCGCGCTGGTCGACGACGCCGTGATCGACGTGGAGAACGTGGTGCGCCGTTTGCGCGAGAACCGCGCGCTCCCCGAACACGAGCGCCGCAGCTCGCTGCCGGTGGTGCTCGGTGCGAGCGTGGAAATCCGCTCCTCGATCGTCTTCGCGACGCTCATCATCATCCTGGTGTTCTTGCCGCTGTTCTTCCTCGACGGCGTGGAAGGCCGGCTTCTGCAACCGCTGGGTCTTGCCTATGTGGCGGCGCTCGCGGTTTCTCTGCTCGTTGCGGTGACGGTCACCCCGGCGCTCTGCTCGCTGCTGTTGCCGAATTCGAAGGCTGTGCGGTCGGGCAAGGAAGTCGGCTACATCCGCGGTTTCAAGCACGCCTACCGGCGCCTTCTCGAGCCGATCCTGCGGCATCCGTGGCTGGCGGTCGTGCCGACCCTGGCCTTGCTGGTGACGACGGCGCTCGCCGCGCGCGGTCTCGGGACTTCGTTCCTGCCCGAATTCAACGAGGGCGCGCTGACCATCAACGGCGTGACGCTGCCGGGAACCGCGCTCGAGCAGACCGACCGGCTGGGCCGCATGACCGAACGCATCCTCATGGCGCAGCCCGAGGTGGTCTCGGTTTCCCGGCGCTCGGGGCGCGCCGAGCTGGACGAGCACGCCGAGGGCACCGAATTCTCCGAGTTCGACGTGCGCTTGCGGCCGGACGAACGTGGCCGCGAGCAATTCCTCGACGATTTGCGTCGGGAACTCGCGATTGTCCCCGGTGTGCTCTTCACCATCGGCCAGCCGATCTCCCACCGCATCGACCACATGCTGTCCGGCACGCGGGCGGCGGTGGCCGTCAAGTTCTTCGGTCCCGACCTGCAGGAACTCCGCGCGCTCGCCGAGTCGGCAAAGGAGGCGATTCAGGACGTCGACGGCGTGGTCGACCTGGCCGTCGAACAGCAAGCTGCGGTTCCGGCGTTGCAAGTCGTCTTCGACCGCCGCGCCATGGGCCGCATGGGAGTCGACGCGGTCGAAGCCGGCGCGACGCTCCAAGCCGCTTTCCAAGGCTTCAAGGCCACCGAACTGCTCGACGGCGGCTTTCCTTTCGACGTGGTCCTGCGGATCGACGCGTTGCGCGACGAAGTCGCGGCGGTCGGCGGCATTCCAGTCATGGCGGGCCCGGCGCGAGCGCCCTTGTCGTCGTTCGCCGAAATCGTCCGCGACGCGACTCCCAACAAGATCAACCGCGAGAACGGACAGCGCAAGATGGTGGTCTCGTGCAACGTCGCGGGCCGCGACCTGGTCTCGGTGGTCGAGGACATCCGCACGGCGGTGCAGCCCTTGGTCGCCGATCTCCCTGCCTATCGCGTCGAGTACGGCGGCCAGTTCGAGAGCGCGCAGTCCGCGCGCGAGCGGATCTTCCTGCTCGGCACGGTGGTGGTGCTCGGCATCGGTTTCCTGCTGCGCTTGTCCTTCGGCAACAGCCGCGACGCGGCGTTCGTGATGGCCAACCTGCCGCTCGCCTTGATCGGCGGCGTCGCCGGCGCCTGGCTGGGCGGCGGCGTGCTCTCGGTGGGCTCGTTGATCGGTTTCATCACCGTGTTCGGCATCGCCACCCGCAACGGGATCATGCTGGTCTCGCACATCCGCCATCTGCAAGTCGCCGAAGGCGTCGCCGATTTCCACCAAGCCGTGCTGCGCGGCTCGACCGAGCGGCTGGTGCCCATCGTGATGACCGCGCTGGCCACCGGCATCGCGCTCGTGCCGCTCGCCATGGCCGGCGGCGAGCCGGGCAACGAGATCCAAACGCCCATGGCGCTGGTCATTCTCTGCGGCCTCGTCAGTTCCACTCTTCTCAATATGGTCGTCGTCCCGGCGCTGTACTTGCGTTTCGGCCGGCCCGCCCGCATGGAGGCCGCATGAACCGCCGCGCCACTCTCGTCCTGCTCTCGTTGTCGTTGGGCTGCTCCGCGGCGAGTCCGCGGCCTGCGGTCGCGCCGCGCGCCGTTCCCGCGCCCGCGCCCACGCCCCAAGCAGCCGTCTTGGACGGACCGTCGCAGCCCGACTCGGCCGTCGACGGCCGGTTGAGCCTCAAGGCCGCATTGCGGAGCGCGCAGGCGCACTCGCCGGAGCTGGCGGCGGCCGCACTCGAGCTCCAGGCCCAAGCGGAACTGCAGAACGTCGCCGGCCGGCTTCCCGATCCGGAGTTCTCCGTGGGAGTGGAGGGGCTGCCCTTCTCCACCCCGCGCTCGGGCGAAGAGTTCCTTGCCGGCATCAGCCAGCCCATTCCATTGAACGGCCGGCTGGCCGGCCAGGAGGACCTCGCGAACGCCCGACTCCAAGCCCTCCAGGTCCGGCGCGACCGGATCGCCGGCCAGGTCGAGGTCCAGCTGCGGGGCGCCTTCGCCACGGCACTCTCCTTGCAGGAGGCCGCGGAAGTCCAGGCCTCGCGGGTGGCTTCGGCGCAGTTCGCCGAAGAACTGGCCGCAGCGCGAGTCCAGGCCGGCGACCTCACTCCCGACGCGCTGGGGTCCATCCTGGCGGATCGCGTGCAACTGGCGCGCGAGCTCCGCGACTTGCGGGCACGCTCCGCCGCGGCCCGCAGCGAGCTCTTCGCCATGATGGGCAGCCGCGAGTCCGCGGCGGACTTGGAGGCGTCCCTGGACCAGGTTCTGGAACTCCCGGCTTTCGAAGCACTGGCCGACCGGATCGAAGCGATCCCTGCCGTCACCGAAGCCATGGCCCAAGCCAGGGTCGCCGAACTTGCCGCCGACCTTGCGGCGGCGCAGACGGTCCCCTTGGTGAATCTGGACCTCTTCTACCGGCAGCGCGGCGACGAGCGCGACAGTTTCGATCTCGGCCTGCACTTCGAAGTTCCGTTGAGCGGAACGACCGCCGCCGAGA
>DASWJW010000018.1:0-23725 GCA_036396955.1 Planctomycetota bacterium | reverse complement strand
GGAATCACCCGGAAGGCGCCGGACGTCACTGCAGCCATGGCGTTGGGAGTCGCGCAGAAGAAGTATGGATGGAGCGAAGTCTTGCGATGGCGCGCCGAATACTTCTTTCGCTTCGGCACCCACGGAAAGGGGCCAGATTCCCGCTAGGGGTAACGGCGGATCAGCAGTTCCAGGCCGCGGCTCGCATACAAGACGCCCGCCTCGGTGCCCGCGAACTGCAAGTACAGGTCGACGTGCGGGGCGTTCCCCGGCAGAAGGAAGGTCGCGCTCCAGGCGCCGCTCGCGTCCAGCATGACGGGACGCAGCCGAACGAGCGGAATTGCGAGCATGCGCGGGCAGCCATTCTGCAGGACCGCGGCGCGCGCGGTCGAGGCGGCGATCCAGCCGCCGCCGCCGGGAAGGCCGTTGTCGACCTGCACCGTGAGCGGGTAGCCTGCGACCGCCGGGCCCAGCGTGCTCAATCGCGCTTCGCCGGCGCTCGACTTGCAGGCCTGGCCGTAGGGCAGGCCTTCGGCGAGGAGCTGGCCGCGGATCTCGCCTCCAGGAAAGGCCGTGGTGTGCACGTTCACGTAGACGCCCTCGACCTGCAGCTCGGCGAATTCGGCCTCGCTGAGCGGCGCCGAAGTGCCGCTCCATTGCGTGGGCCCTCCGACCAGCGGCACGATGACCGGACCGCCCACGCCCGAGATCCCCGAGTGCAGGTGCGCGGCGGTCGCCGACAGTCCGGTGACAGTCAGGTCGTAGCTGACCGTACGGTCGGCGTGGACCGTGAAGCTGCCATGACCGGTGGCCGTGCTGCCGCTCGGCGGAATGTTCTGCAGGCCGTCCACGCGCGCGCCGAACGTGGCGGGAAGCGGCAGGATCTGGCCGCGGATCTCGCCGGTCTGCAGCACTTGCGTGTGCACGTTCATGTACATGCCGCCGCGCTGGAAGAGCGGCAGGTCGAACGCCGAGAGCGGGGGAGTGCGGCCGTCCCAGATCTCGGGGCCGCCGGCGAGCGCGAACACGATCGCGCCCCCGCCCACTCCGGGATCGCCCTCGTGGATGTGCGCGACGTTGGTCCCGTTGGGGTCGAGTCCGTGCGTTTCGACGTGGTAGCTGACCGTGTTGTCGGCGTTGAGCGTCCACACGCCCCAGCCGCCCGCGAGCGAGGA
The DNA here is from genome assembly GCA_036396955.1 of Planctomycetota bacterium. Classification (GTDB taxonomy): domain Bacteria; phylum Planctomycetota; class UBA1135; order UBA1135; family UBA1135; genus DASWJW01. The sequence goes on along the minus strand of DASWJW010000018.1, from coordinate 22,571 downwards.
GTTCGGCGGCGTGGTCTGCCGGGCGTCGAGGTCGGATCGGAATTCCGACTGCGCCGCGGCCGGCGTCGCGGCGGCCGCCAGGATGAGACCAGCGAGGGCGGGCAGGCGGTGGGATGCGGGCGAATGCATGGTTTGGGTCCGCTCAGGGCAGCACGCGCACGAACACGGGGTTGCTCACCAGCACCCGGATGCCGTCCGTCGCATGGAAAGCGAAGGTCCAGGTGCGGTCGAGCAGCGCCGCGGGGATGGACGTCTTGGAGCTGAACTTCAGCAGGGCCTTGGAGCCGCCCTGGTCGTCGAGCGTGCCGAAGAAGTACTGGAACGGCGGTTCGTTGGGACCGCCCACGAGCATCGCGGTGAGGGAATCGAAGCCGAACGGCATGACCGCCTCGCCGATCTGGTGGCCGCGGTCGGGACCGCTCGCGCCGGCCAGCAAGGCGTACGCAGCGCCGGCCAGGCCGGGGCCTCCGTCGATCTCGAAGACGATCTTGTCCCGGCCCAGGACCGATGCGGTATCGCCGCTCGCCGTGAGCGCGTCGGCAACCTGCTCGGCCGCCAGCGCGTCGGCGCCGCCGGCGACGACTTGCGTCAAGTGCAGGGTGCCGTCGGCGCCGAAGGAACTCGGGTAGGTGGCTACGCTCAAGTCGTGGACGATCCCGCTGGGCCGCCCGATCTCGTCGAAGTAGCCCGCGGGCAGCAGGTCGGCGTACTCGAGGAAGGGCACGCGGCCCGGCAGGAAACTCACGAAGTACACGCGCACGCCGCCTTCGGTGAGCGTCGGGAAGCCGGCTTCGCCGTGGTCGGTGATCAGCACGTCGTGCGGCGGGAACCACTGCGCTGTGCGCGTGAGCCGTTCCGCGCGCCACAGCCGGCGCGCGCCGACGAGCGTGGTGTGGAACCAGATGGTGCGTTCGTCGGGCGTCAGCCACGCGCCGGAGCTGCCTTCGGGACGGATCAGTTCGACGATCGGCTCGGGCGCGGGGAACGGTGTGGCGAGGTCGGGCCGCTCGGTGAACCAGAGCTGTTCGAAGTACTCGGGCGGCTCCTTGGCGCTCAAGTAGAGCCGCAATTCGTCGCTCGACACCCAGAAGTCGGAAAACACCAGGTCGGTGGCCTCGAAACCGGGCACGACCACCGCGGGACCGAATGCGTCGGCGACGCTCGGCCGCTCGGTGCGCATCAACTGGAGCCGGCCGCCGTAGCGGTTGCTCAGCAGGTAGGCGACGCGGTCCTCGTCCATCAAGAAGGGCTGGGCGTCGTTGCGGCCGCTGTCGAGTCCGGGCAGGGCCTGCGGTTCGGCCAAGGGCAGCGGCTGGACCGGCTTGTGCAGCAGCTTGACCGGCGGCCACAGGGTGACCGGCGCGCTGAGGCCGTCGTCGACCACCAGGCGCAGCAGGTCGAGGCCGGCCGCAGCCCCCGTGTCGACTGCGACGCTGTAGGTGCCGTCGCCGTGGTCGGTGACCGAACGCAGCGTGGACAAGCCCGCCGAGCGGTCGTCGTGCTGCAGCGTGACGACGGCTCCGCCGGCGACCACCGGAATGCCGTCGATGTCGTGCAGGTCGAGGAACAGGTCGACCACCGTGCCCGCACCGGGCGTGACGTACGCATGCGAACTCTGCACTGTGGAGAGCACCGCGTCGGGCCGGCCCGACATGGCGGCACGCCAGACCGCGTAGTCCTGTTGCAGCGTGATTACGGGGTCGGGATCGCTCGCGATCTGGTTGGCGACGTTGAGCGACAGGTAGTAGGGGCCGCGCGCGCAGGTGTTGACCGAGCAGGGGCCGAGCTCGTCGCCGGGGCGCGCGACGATCACGAAACCGACGTGCGCCGACTTGCTGAAGCTGGGCGGCGGCGCGCCGCAGGCTTCGGGGTCGAAGGGGTCGCAGGAGCAGCGGCCGTCGCCGCCCATCGAGCGCGCGGCTTCCATCGCGGCCATGAGCCGCTGCGACAAGTCGCCTTGCGTGGAGGCGAACGCCAGTTCGGCTTCGTCGACCACCGGCTGGCCGGTGAGGACGTTGCCCTGAATCGCGTAGACGATGTCGCCGATCCGGCCGGTGACGCCGCCGGCCCAGCCGCCCGCGTTGCTGCCGGTGAAGGTCAGGTTGCGCGCGCGCATGTCGACCATGCCGTACTGGCGGCTCTGGTGGGCGCCGTCGTTGCCGGCCAGCACTTGCAGGATCGCGTCGGGCGGCACGCCGTCGAGCATCATGTCGCGGATCTGGATACGGTTGACCGCGCCGACGTCGATCGCGCTCTGCGCGCAGGCGGCGCCGATCTCGGGAATGATCACCGGCAGCCACTTCTTGAGGTTGAAGCCGGTGAGGCAGGTCGCCGAGGCGACCGCGACTTCGCCGGTGGCGAGGTTCACCGCGACGATCGACCAGGTGGCCCCGATGCGGGCCGCCAGGAACAGGATCGCGGTGAGGACGAGGATGGGACGGCGCAGGCGCAGCATGGAATCGGGCCGCGGCGGGGCAGTCCGCGACCTCCCAAGGATACGGCGTGAGGGAAGCTCCCGGCCCGTCAGTCGCCCTTGCCGTCGACCAACAGGCCCACCAGCTCCAGGAGCCGCTGGTAGGGCGGAGCGCCCAGGCTGCGCATGTCGTCGGTGTTGATCTGGATCGCCGCCGCGAGTCCGAGCTCGGGGAAGTAGACGGTTTCCGAGAGCCAGCCGGGGAACCAGCCGCCGTGGCCGAAAGTGGCACCGAAGCGGGAGGCCCGAACTTGCAGGCCGAGTCCGTAGCGATCGCCGGGGCCGGTGTTCGCGGGCACGGCGTCGAGCATCTCCGCAAGGCGCGCCTTCGGCACCACGCGGCCCGCGCCGATCGCCTGCGCCCAGCGCGCCAGATCGAGGCTGGTGCTGACGTACCCGCCGCCGGTCCACTCGAACTGCGGATTCACGACCATGCGGCCGTCTTCGTCGAGCATGCGTTCGGGGACGCCGAGCATCCGCCGCATCAGCACCGGATGGCCTTGCGCGAGCCCCGGCAGCCGCATCCGGTCGCTCGGCGTGGTGGCGAACAGGCCGAGCGGCCGGATCAGCCGCTGCTCGACCAGGTCGTACAGCCTGGCACCGGTCGCGCGCTCCATCGCCATACCCGCCAGGATGTAATTGGTGTCGGCGTAGGACCAGCCCTCGCCCGCCGCGAACAACGGCTCGTCGTCGAGCACGAACGCGACCAGTTCTTCGGGCTTCCAGATCTTGGTGCGCTCGGCGTTGACGGCCTGCCAGAACGCGGGCTCCTGCACGTGTTCCCGGACTCCGCTGCGGTGCCGCAGCAAGTGGCGCAAGGTGATGGCGTCGTGATTGGGCAAGCGCGCGAACCACGGTTCCTTGCCGAGCCACTTGGAGAGCGGGTCGTCGAGGCCGATCACGCCGTCCTCCGCGAGCAGCATGGCCAGGCAGGCGAACCAGGTCTTGCCGATGCTGCCGGCCAGCATGCGGTGGTTCGGCCGCATCGCCACCCCGGCTTCGCGGTCGGCGAAGCCCGCGACGACCGCGCCCTCGGTGCCGTCGGCGAGCACGAAAGCGAAGGTCGCGCCGGGAAATCCCCGCGCTTCCTGCAGCGCGGCAAGATGGGCGTGGACCGCTTGGAGCCGGTCGCGGGCGGGTGCCGCGGCCGCCGGTTCCTGGGCCGGAGCCGCCATGACGGCGGCGGAGAGGATCAGGGTGGAGAGCATGTTTGTGGAGCCGGAATGCGGTGTGCGGGCGCGGACCGCAGAATAGCGGCATGGCGACCTACGCGATCGGCGACGTCCAAGGCTGCTACGGGGCCTTCGAACGGCTCCTTGAGCGGATCGCTTTCGCGCCGCAGGCCGGCGACCGTTTGTGGCTGTGCGGCGATCTGGTCAATCGCGGCCCGCGCAGCCTCGAGATGCTCCGCTTTGCGCACGCGCACCAGGACAGCGTGGTCACCGTGCTCGGCAACCACGAAATGGCGCTCTTGGGCCACGTCGAAGGCGTGGCACCGCTGCGCGGCGGCCACACGCTGCGCGCGGTGCTCGAGGCGCCCGACTGCGAGGAACTCTGCGCCTGGCTGCACACCGTGCCCTTCGTCCACGCCGACGCGCGCTTCCTGCTCGTGCACGCCGGTCTGCTGCCGGAGTGGACCTGCGAGCAAGCGCTCGCGCTCGCCGCCGAAGCCTCGGCGGCGCTGCAGGATCCGCAGCGCCGGCCGTGGCTGTTGCGGGTCTTGCGTCGCGCCCGCACCGCGCCCGATCCCAAGTCGCGTCCCGAAATGGAGCCGTTGTGGCGCGCGCTCGACGCGTTCACGACCCTGCGCACCTGCACTCTCGACGGCGCTCCCGGCCAGGCTTTCGTCGGCCCGCCCGAACAGGCGCCCGCCGACCTGCTGCCGTGGTTCGCGGTCCCCGGCCGGCGCGGCACCGGCCGCGTGATCCTGTTCGGCCACTGGGCCGGCCTGGGTCTGCGCATGGCCGAGGACTGGATCGCCCTCGACTCGGGCTGCGTGTGGGGCGGCAGTTTGACCGCGGTGCGCCTGGACGACCGCGCGGTCTTCCAGCAGCCGGCGCTGGCCGAAGAGACGTCGACGAAGGTCAAGACCTTCCGCGACGTCCCCCCGGCTTGAGCTGCCGTTACGGGACCACCGTGACCGGCACGGCGGCGGAAGTTCCGGAAATCACTCCCGAAGCCGCGTTGGGCTTGGTGTACATCGCCACCCAGAAGGTGCGGCCGATCAAGGCGACGTTGTTGGGCACGTTGCGCGTGGTTTGGGCATTGCCCGCGCCGTTCAGCGTGCCGGAGAAGCCGCTCCAGCCGCCGCTGCTGGTGAACAGCGCGTTGGCCTTGAGCGGCAGCACGTGCCCGCCGGCCAGCCCGACCACGTTGGGGAGCGTCGCCGGCGAGACGTGCGCCTGGAAGTAGGCGCCCGGGTCGTAGGGTTCGCGGAAGGTCAAGGTGAGCGGAGCGCCGGGCTGCGGCGTCCCGGTGACTTCAATTCCGGCCACCGCAGCGTCCTGGCGGCTCGACCACGCCACGCAGAACGGCTCGCTCGCGCCGTTGAAGCGCTGCCGTACCAGACGGATCGTATGCGTGCCGGTCGTGGACGGGGTGAATTTGGCGATCTCGAAAGGGTTGAAGGCGCTCGCCGAGGCCGCGACCGTCGCGCCGTTCGGATCGAGCACGAGCAAGTCGACGTCCATCTCGAGCGTGTCGGTGGTGCCGGCCGCGTTGGCGTTGGAGAACCAGAGCCCGATCACGCGGGTCTCGTCGCCGGCGAAGGCCAGGAAAGGCACGTCGAAGTTGCCGGCCGTGAACGACGCGTTGGTGAGCGTGCCGTTGACGAATTGGCCGTCGCGCAGCACCGCATCGGCCGCCGCGGCGTGAACGCCGCCGGCGCCGTCGTACTCGGACAGCACGTCGCTGCCCTCGACGTTGTGCCAGGCCGACACCATGAGCACCGCCTTGACCGTCTCGGGACGGGTCCGCAGCGCCGGATCCCGCGTGGCCAACAGCGTGGCGACGCCGGCAGTCAGCGGACTCGCCGACGAGGTGCCGTTGAAGCCGCTGGCGGTCCAGGGATTGCTGGTGCCGGCGGTGTCGACGTCGTCGCCGGCGCTGGCGACTTCGGGCTTCTCGTGGCCTTCGGCCGGATCCCAGTAGGAGCTGTACGAGGCCATCGCGTCGTTGGCCCAGTCGACGTCGTTGCCGTCGTTGTAGGAGCCGGAGCAGGTCACGTTGTAGGCGTTGCCGGGCGTGGTGGTGTACGGCGTGCTCGTGTTGCCCTGGTTGCCCGTCGACTTGAACATCATCACTCCGAAATTGCGGAGCGTGTAGTCGAAGAAGCGGTCGAGGAACACGATGGAACCCTTGCTCCCGTTCCACCACGAGCAGTTGCCGAAGGAGACTCCCGCGGTGATCGCCGCGTTCCACACCACGGGCGCCGCCGAGTCTCCCGAACCGCCGCCGCTGTAGAGCTGCGGCAAGCCGTACGCCGCGCCCTTCAGAGTGGGGTGGTTCATGGCGATGTTGCCCGCCACGGCGGTCGCGTGCGTACTGACGCCGATCGACGTCAAGTAGGTGATGGGGGGCAGGTAGGGGTTGGTGGAGACCACGTCGCCGCCGTCGTTGACCATGGTCTTGACCGGGCTGCCGGCGCCGACGATGCCGCGCGCCCAGACCGTCGGCGTGCGCATGGTGCCCTGGGCGTTGTCGAGTTCGGGGTACCACTCGGGGAAGACGCGGTAGGCGCGGTCGACCACCGGATCGGCGGCCCAGGTCGCGATCGCTTCGCTTGGCACGTCGGCAAACACGATGGGCCACGCGCCGCCGAGCTGGGTGACGGCGATGCCGGCGGCGGTCAAGCGTTCGGCGAACGCCTGCAAGCGCGGCGCGTGCCAGTCGGCCGCAGCGTCGCGCGCGAGGCGGCGCGCGTCTTCGGGGTCGGCGCCCGCGGCTTCGGCGTTTTCGAGCAGCGCGCGGAAATCCGGCGCCTGGTCGGCACGCAGCCAGAACACCACGGGTAGCGCGGTGCCCGGCGCGGCGCCGCCCATCAGCTCGAACAGCTCGGGCGAGATGCCGCCGCGCGCCGCCTGCGCGGTACGGCGCTCCTCGTCGCGCAAGGCCGTGGGATCGACCAGGGTGCCGTCGTCGAGCGTGGCGACGATCCGCACCGTCGCGCCCTCGCGATCGAGGAAGCGGCGTTCGTGCAGCACCACGCCGAGATTCGGCAGCCGGGTGTGCGACTCGGCGATCGGGCCGGCTGCTTGGACCTGGGGCGGCGCGGAAACGGGCAGGCAGAGAAGGAGGCTGGCGAGCATGGTTGCGGGTTCCGGATCGGGGATCGGGACGACGAGGAACGGGGGCTCTTCCAGACTATCGGAAGAGCCCCCGTCGGGGGATCGCGCGCGCGGGCGCGCCGCGGGCGGCCCCTGCCTACATGTAGGGGTTGACCCCGGCGGCGTGGTTGGTCGCGTCGTAGATCGACCCGATCTCCGGCACCTGATCGCGGATCGCGACTTCGACGCCCTGGCGCATGGTCGCCGCCGCCGAGCCGCAGCCCTGGCAGCCGCCGCCCATGTTGATGTAGATGTCGTTGCCTTCCGAGTCGGTGATCTCGACCCAGCCGCCGTGCGCGGCGAGCGAGGGATTGAGTTCTTCGTCGATCACGCGCTGGGCGCGGGCACGCACGGCGTCGTTGCCCGTCAGCCGGTCCTGGGCGTCGCTGACCACCGGCGTGCCGCCGGCTTCGAGGGCGGTCCGCAAGGCGGTGCCGAACGCGCGCGCGAGTTCGCGCCAGTCCTGGGGCGGCGTCTTGAGCGTGACCAGGACTTCGCCGTGGCGGATCCGCACGCCGCGCAGCAGGTCGCTGGCGTCGAAGAGCGCCTTGGCGATCGGGACGGTCTCGGCGGCGGCTTCCGCATCGCTCACGTACACGGTTCCCGGGTACAGCGTGCGATCGATGCGGAAAAGGCACTGGTCGGGCCGCGTCTGCGGTTCGGCAGTGATCTGGATCTTGGGTTCGGTCGTCATGGCGAATCGGCTCCAGGATACCCGTTCAGGCGCCGAATCGCACCAGCCGCAGCCGCCAAAGGCGCTCCAGCCGGGTCAGCAGTTCGGCGGCCTCGACTTCGAACTGCTCGGCGAATCCCTCCAGCAGGTCCGCCACGCTCTCCTCGCCGTCGCAGGCTTCCAGCAGGCCGACTTCGATGGCGTCGGCCTCGAGCGTGCGTCCGCCCGCCAGGATGGTGGCGCCGATCACGTCGCCCGCGGCGGTCGAGACGATCTCGGTGGTCACCGCCGCGTCGTGTTCGGGCCGGAGCGCGAACAGGCCCTCGCCGGCGGGAAACGGCCGCGCGCGCACCAGCCGGTCTTCGAGGAACAGCACGTCGATCCCCGTGTCGTGGAAGGTGCGCAAGGCGTCTTGCGGCGAATCGACGATGGGCTCGGGTCCGGCGTTGAACGAGGTGTTGAGCACCATGGGGACGCCGGTCCGGGCTTCGAATGCCTGCAAGAGCGCGTGGAAGTCCGGCGCGACCTGCTCGCGCACCGTCTGCAGGCGCGCGCTGCCGTCGGCGTGCACCACCGCCGGCACCTGGGCGCGCCGCGCGGCCCGCACCGGCGCGGAAAACGACATCCACGGGCTGTCGGGCGGGTCTTCGAACCACTCGTCGGCGCGTTCCGCGAGCACGGCGGGCGCGAACGGCCGGAAGTCCTCGCGCTGCTTCACGTCTTCGTTGAGGTGCGCGACCATTTCGGCGCGGCGCGGATCCGCGAGCAGGCTGCGCTGGCCGAGCGCGCGCGGACCGAACTCGGAACGGCCCCGGAACCAGCCGACGACCGCGCCCGCGTCGAGCGCCTCGGCGGCGACGGCGTGCGGGTCGGCGCACGGTTCCGCCTCGACCCACTCGGCGAACTCCGCGAGCGCTTCGTCGAGGGCTTCGGCGGCGAAGGAGCGGCCCATGGCCACGGCGAAGGGCCGCCGCCGCGGCACCGCGCCGGGTCGCAGCCGGTGGTGTCCGAACAGCGCGCAGCCGACCGCCACCCCGTCGTCGCCGGGGTAGGGCGGCACGAACACGGTCTCGAATCCGCTCTCTCGCGCCAGCCGGCCGTTGAGCGTGCAGTTGAGCGCCACGCCGCCAGTCAGCGCCACGTGCCGCGCCCCGGTGCGTGCGCGCAAGCGCTGCAAGAAGTCGAGCACCACGTCTTCGAGCCCGGTCTGCAATTCGGCCGCCAGGCGCGCGTAGCCAGGCCGCTGTTCGGGGTCGTCCCAGGCGTTGGGCGCGGGTTCGTTCTCGAGGCGCGGCCAATTGACGGCCAGGTCCTCGAGCGGGCCGCGCAGCAGCCGGTCGGGGCGCGCGGGCCGGTCCGCGTTCCACACGCCGTCCCAGGGCGCGAGCCCCATCACCTTCCCGCACGCGTTCCAGTCGCCGAACACGTGGCTGCTCACCCGCGAATAGAGAGCCCCCAGGCTGTCCATGTTCTCGAAACCGTAGTTGTGGAGGAAGGTTGGCGTGCGCTCGCAGGTCCAGCGCTTGAACAGCCGCTGCAATTGCAGTCCTTGGAACGAGAAGACGGTTTCGGCTTCGCGCCAGCCGAACGCGGGGTCGGGAGCCGCGGGGCACTCGACGAAGCCAGCGCCTTGCGGCAGCTCCGTGTCGGTGTGGTAGCCGCTCCCGGGGGCCAGCACGTCGCGCCGCACGTTGCCGATGCCGTCCATCACCACGATCAGGCCGGCGTCGAAGGGCACCAGCGGCAGCACCGACCACGCATGCGCCAGATGGTGCGAAAGTTCCAGCCGGGGCACTCCCGGCTGCAGGTTGAACGGCGACAGGCAAGACGGCCGGTACTGGTGCAGCGCCGTGGTCCAGGGCAGCGTGCGCTCGTAGGGGCCGATCCGGAACAGGTGGTTGTTGGCCACCACGAGCTCCAGCGCGTCCAGGCCGATCCCGGCGTGGTCGAGCGCGCATTCGACCAGTTCGGCGACGTCGCCGCCTTCCCACTTCTTGCGCGTCAGGCGCTCCTTGGCCGAGGCGAACCGCGCTTCGCCGTCGGGGCCCAGCAGGCAGCATGCGGCCGTGTGGGTGTACAGGTTGAGACCGAGAACGTGGCCGCCGGACATGCCGCGGCATTATGGGCTTGCGCCGTTACTTCTTGGGCATCCCGGTCTCGACCCAGCTCATGAAACCCTCGTGCAGGCCGTCGGGGTCTTCGCCGTACTCGTGCAGCAGCAGCTGGACGAGCAATTCGGCGCGCGCCGCGGTGGGCAGCGCGGCATGGTCGGGCTGGCGCAGCTCGGCCAGCACCTTGTGCAGTCCGGTGCGGCGGCTGTTCTCGAGCGGCTCGGTGGCGCGCTTGGCCTTGCTCGCCGCGGCGGCGAGGGCGTCGGCGCCGTAGGGCTCCTGCGGATCCGTCAGGAACGCCACGGCTCCCCAGGAATAGGCGTAGTCGAGGCGCGCGAATTCGGCCGCGGTGCGGCGCAGCAGCGCGTCGATCCTGGCCTTGGGGTCGACCGCCTGGTCCTTGCGCATCTGCTTGACCACGGTGCGCAGCAGGCTGGGCCAGACCGAGGACTCGTTCGACGAGTCGTTGGCGCCCGAGATGCCGGCGAAGACGCCGTAACCGTGGATCCGCTCGGTGAGCGCGGCGCCCTGGTGCGAGACCAGCCCGGCCGGGCGCTTGAGGCTCAGCCGCATGAGCACGCCGGCGAAGCCTTCCTGGAGGAACTCGGGCGGGTCGCCGCCCCAAGGGCTGCACGCATAGCGCGCGAAGACCGCGCCAAGGTCGTGGATCGCGCGCGTGTCGAGCATGTTGCCGTGCAGCAGCTTGCTGTTGACCAGCAGCAGCGGCGGATTCGTCCACAAGCCGGAGCCGTTGCCCACCACCCCGGCCAGGAAGGCCGCGTCGGGCGGGCTCGCCTTGCGGGCCGCGGCGTCCTTCTGGGCGAGCGGGAAATAGGCGCCCAGCGTCTGCTCGCCGTCCAGGACCACGATGCGGAGCGAGGTCTCCGGCGGCAGGCCCGTGCCGAGCATCTCCTCGGCCAGCAACGCTGCCTTGGCGATCTGCCGGCCCAGGTCGGCGGCGAGTCTGGGCTCGTCGCTCCAGACCTGCCAGCCCGGGCCCTCGGCCAGGCCGGCCTTCTTGACGCCGATCGCCAGGGCGAACGCGGCCTCGTCGGCGGGGTGGACGCCGGCTTGCTGCGCGCCGGCGGCCGCCGTGTGGAGCCCGAGCGCGAGCGCGCAGAGCAGGAGCGGCCGGGTGGTGCGGGAGAGGCGATGCATGCGGAATGCGCTAGCCAACCCGCGCATGGGGGTCACGGATCGGCGCAACGCGCCAGGATACGATGCACGGGTGCGCGCCGTTGGCGGATGCTCCGAGTCCATGACCGATCAACCCCGTTTCCAGGCCGGGCGTCGTGGCGACGAAGTGCGCGGCGACTGCTGGCTTGGTTTCGACCCGGCCGCGACCGGCGACCTCGAGTTCGACTTCCGTTCCAGGGTCGAAGTCCTCTACGGCGAGGCCACCCGCGAGCTCCTCCAGGAGTTGTTCGCCAGCGCGGGCTTCGCGAACGGACGGCTCTCGGTCGACGACCAGGGCGCCTATCCCTTCGTGCTGCGGGCCCGTGCCGAAGCCTTGCTGCGCCAAGTGCTCCAGGACCCGCTCTGGAATGCGGCTTGCGAGCCTGTCGCCGGCCCCTGTCCGCCGACCGTGCGCGTGCGCCCGCGCCGCAGCCGCTTGTACCTGCCCGGCAACGAGCCCAAGTACATGCTCAACGCGGCGCTGCACGGCCCTGACGCCGTGATCCTCGACCTGGAAGACTCGGTGGCGCCGGCCGCCAAGTCCCAAGCCCGTTCGCTGGTGCGCCACGCGCTGCACAGCCTGGATTGGGGCGCTTGCGAGCGGATGGTGCGCATCAACCAGGGCGACGCGGGACTCGCCGATCTCGCCGCTCTCGCCGGCGCGCCGTTCCACCTGGTGTTGGTGCCCAAGGTCGAACGGCCGGCGGAACTCGCGGCGGTGGACGCCGCGCTAGGCGATCGCGACGTGCTGCTCATGCCGATCCTCGAGTCGGCGCTGGGCATCGAGAACGCGTTTGCCATCGCCCAGGCCAGCCCGCGCAACGTCGCGCTGACGATCGGGCTCGAAGACCTGACCGCCGATCTCGGCATCGCCAAGACCGCGGGCGGGGCCGAAACGCTGTGGGCGCGCTCGCGCATGGTGCATGCGGCCAAGGCGACCGGCTTGCAGGCGATCGATTCGGTCTACGGCGACGTGGACGACGACCCGGGTTTCCGCGCCAGCTTGCGCGAAGCCCGCGCCCTGGGCTTCCAGGGCAAGGGCTGCGTGCACCCGCGGCAGATCGCGGTGGTGCACCAGGAAATGGCGCCGCGGCCCCAGGAAGTCGAGCACGCTTGCCGGATCGCGCGCGCGTTCGAAGCGGCGCAGGCGCGCGGCCAGGCCGTGGTCAGCCTGGGCTCCAAGATGATCGACCCGCCGGTGGTCAAGCGGGCGCTCGCCACGGTCGCCGCGGCGCTCGAGGCCGGATCGCTGCCGACCGACTGGCGCGAACGCGAGCCGAAGTCCGCTTAGATGCCCTCATGACGACCACCACGGCGAGTCTGCACAACGCGGCCGGGCGCGAAGTTCCGGCCGAGATCAACGGGCGGCCGACGCTGCCTTTCGCCGGCGTCGACGGCCGCCGGCCGGACGGCCGCAAGGCTGCGCCGCCGATCCGCAGCTGCGCCGACTTCCCGGCCGACGGCGACAAGCGCGTCGCGGGCCTCAAGGAAGCCTTGCGGCGCGCCGGGCTGCGCGACGGCATGACCATCGGCACGCACCACCATTTCCGCAACGGCGACCTGGTGGCCAACATGGTTTTCACGGCGGCGGCGGATTTGGGCGTCAAGAACCTGCGCTGGTTTCCGAGCGCGAGCTTCCCGTGCCACGCGCCGCTCTTGAAATTGCTCGAGAACGGCACGATCCACCACATCGAAGGTTCGATGAACGGGCCGCTCGGCGACTACTGCTCGCAAGGCAAGATGCGCGGCATGGGCGTGCTGCGCAGCCACGGCGGCCGCTGGCAGGCGATCCAGGACGGCGAAGTGCATTTGGATCTGGCCGTCATCGCCGCTCCCACCGCCGACGCCTTCGGCAACGCCACCGGCGATCGCGGCCCCAGCGCTTGCGGTCTGCTCGGCTTTGCACAGGCCGACGCGCAGTACGCCGACCACGTGATCGTGGTCACCGACAACCTGGTGCCCTTTCCCTGCGTGCCGTGGCAGATCATGGGGCAGAACGTCGACCAGGTCGTGCTGGTCGACAAGGTGGGCGATCCGGCCCAGATCGTCAGCGGCACCACGGTCGTGACGCGCTCGCCGGACCGCCTGCGGATCGCCGAGCACATCGCCGCCTTCGTGCGCGACGCGGGGATCCTGCGCGAGGGCTTTTCCTTCCAGGCGGGCGCCGGCGGGATCACGCTCGCCTTCACGCTGTTCCTCAAGGAAATGATGCTCGAGGCCGGCGTGAGGGCGCGCTTCGTCCGCGGTGGCTCCAACCAGTACCTGGTCGAAATGCTCGAGGAAGGGCTGACCGACTACATCCTCGACGGGCAGACTTTCGACCTCGATGGCGTGCGCAGCATGCGTGAGAACCCGGGCCACCTCGCGACCAGCCCGTTCACGAGCTACAACTTCCACGGCAAGGGCAACTTCGCGTCCATGATCGACGTGGTGGTGCTCGGCGCGACCGAGGTCGACGTCGATTTCAACGCCAACGTGGTCACCCACAGCGACGGCCGTCTGCTGCACGGGATCGGCGGCTGGCAGAACTGCCTGACCAGCCGTTGCACGGTGCTGGCGGTGCCCGCGGTGCGCGACCGGATCCCGGTGATCCTCGACCGGGTGACCACGCTGTGCGGCCCCGGCGAGCTGATCGACGTGGTCGCCACCGAGCACGGCCTCTGCATCAACCCGCGCCGCACCGACCTGGTCGAAGCCTTGCGCGGCTCCAAGGTGCCGTTGCTCGACATCCGCGAGCTGAAGACGCGCATCGACCGCCTGTGCGGCGGGCCGCCGGCGAAACCGCGCCTGGGAGAAGAGTTCGTGGCCGCGATCCAGTGGGTCGACGGCACCACGATCGACGGCGTGCGGCGCGTCGTCGGCTAGGGAAGCTCTAGGGCTTCTTCTTGCCGTTGGCCGCCTTCTTGGCTTCGTTGCCGGTGAGCTGGTCGGTGAAGTCGACCAGGTGCGAGGCGTACAAGTCGGAGTCGAGGTACACGGCCTGGTCGGGTGCGGGTGCCACCGCATCAATGTCGAAACCGGGGTTGGCATCGCTGCCGCCGGGTGCCCAGACAAAGTCCTGGTCGCGAACTCCCCAGTCCAGGTCGTCCCCGTTGGGAAAGACTTCGTAGACCTTGAGCACGTCGAGCGACAGGAACACTTCGCCTTCCGATTCGCCGTAGTAGTGGATGCCCGGCGGGGGTGCGTTGGCCACGGCCGGGTCGTAGACAATGGTCGAGTTGTGCCAGTTCATGATCGCGGTGTTCACGAACGCCTGGCCGACCACCGTGACCCGGTTGGAAGTGTCCATCCGGCCCCAGTACTGCAGGCCCCGGAAGGCGACTTGCGACTGGTTGCTGGCGCGGACCTTGTAGGCCGGTGCGATCTGGCCCATGCTCGCGCTCACGCCGCCGTCGCCGCCGCCGATGGACGACGATCCGTCGAGCTTGACGTTGCCGCGCTCCTCACCGAACAGGTCGTAGTCCGGTTCGGACCAGACCACGGCGCCGCCGCGCAGCTGGACGTTGCGAAGACTCAGGCTCTGGCCGGGCGGAAGGACGAACACCGCGGTCTTCTCGAGGACCACGTCGCTCAAGGCTGTCACGCCGTCGAAGATCACGACCCGGTCGCTCGGCTCGAGGTAGAAGTCCATGTCGACGCGCGGCATGTGGATGGGCTGGTCGATCTGCTTCTGCTCGCGCGCGGTGTTGTAGACGTTTTCCGAGTCGTAGTTGAAGACCGTGCCCTGGACGCCTCCGTAGATGCCCTTGAAGACCGGCACGGAGTGATCGACCTCGATCCGCTGGTATTCCTCGGTGTCCGCGTCCCACGCGTACATTTCGGTGGGGGCGTCGCCGAACAGGACGTCGCCGATGACTTCGGTGTCGATCAGCTTGCCCTTGCCGGTGAAGGACACGAAGGCCATGTGCTGGAGGAAGCCGGACTCGCCCGGCGTGCCGCCGACGGTCTGGACGTCGACCTCGACGTTGATCGCGTAGCCACCCAACCCGTTGGAGCCGCGGATCTCGAGCGTCGACTTGCTGCCGCCGGCGTTCTTTCGCGCCACGGTGAAGCTGGTGCCACCGGCCATCTCCATCCCGCCGACGGGAGTGCCGCTCCAAGCGGGATCGAGCGTGATACGGCGCAGCGCGTACTCGACGGCCGAGTGTCCGCCGAGTTCGGAGTGCAGGCTCTGGACTTCGTTCCGCGCGATGTCGAGCTGGACTTCCACGCTCGCGAGCAGCGTCAGCGACAGGGTCGCCGCGAAACCCGTGATCCCCAAGGTCGGCAGCAGGATCGAACCCTGCTCACGCCGCACGCGAGAGGTGCCGCGTTGGGCGCGGCGGTCGTTTCTGAGGAAGCTCAGGGGTAGGAGCATGGGAGGTACCGCGTGAAGGGCTACAGGACATCTGCGGTCCTCCACCGCGATTCTCTAGAAAAATGGGGAATTGTAAGTAGTTTATTTGAAGGTACTTACATGGAATAACAATGTTCAGAATTGGAAATACACGAAAGGCCGGGCACCGGAGCCCACCGTGCCCACCAGCGTGAGCACCAGCGCGGCCACCACGCCGCGCGCTTCGGGGGGCAGCCGCAGCCAGGCCCTTTCGATCCGCTGGGTCCAGATTTCGCCGAGCCCGTGCAGCAGGGCGGCCAGCCCCAGGACGGCCAAGGGCAAGGCTGCCGGGACCGGCCCGCCCGCGCGGAACAGCGCGCGGAACAACTCGCCGGCGGTGGCCAGATCGGTGGCGCGGAACAGCACCATGCTGACCGCCCACACGTGGAAGACGGCCAAGCGCTGCCCCAGGACCGCCAGGGGCGTGTCCGACCGCCGTTTTCCTGCCCGATGCCGCCGCGCGGCGCGCGCGTGGGAAATGCTCAGCGCCGCCCCGTGCAGCAGGCCCCAGAGCACGAAGGTCCAGCCGGCGCCGTGCCACAGGCCGCCGAGCAGCATGGTGAGCAGCAGGTTGACGCGCGTGCGCCCCTTGCCGCCGCGATTGCCGCCGAGCGGGATGTAAAGGTAGTCGCGCAACCAGCTCGACAAGCTGATGTGCCAGCGCCGCCAGAAGTCGGACATGTCGCGCGCCAGGTACGGCGAGCGGAAATTCATCGGCAAGCGGAAGCCCAGCATCCGTCCCGCACCGATGGCGATCTGGGAGTAGCCGGCGAAGTCACCGTAGATCTGGAAGGCGTAGCCGTACATCGCCGCCCAGGCGGCCAGCGCGCCGGCACCGCCGGGGTCGGCGTGCACCGGATCGACCAGGGCCGCGCCCAGCGTGTCGGCGAGCACGACCTTCTTGAACAGCCCCGCCAGGATGTCGTGCAGCCCGCGCGCTGCGCCTTGCGCCGTGGGGCCGGGGTTGCGCTCGAGCTGGGGCAGGAAGTCGCGCGCGCGCACGATCGGTCCCGCGACGAGCTGCGGGAAGAAGGCGACGAAGAGCGCGAAATCGAGCGGGCTGCGCGCCGGCGCCAGGCGCCGCTGATGGACGTCGATCGTGTAGCTGAGCGTCTGGAAGGTATAGAAGCTGATCCCGACGGGGAGGATCAGTTCGAGCAGCGGGATTTGGGCGTGGATCCCCAGGCCGTGCAGCAGTTCTCGCAGCGAGTCCAGGAAGAAGTCGCAGTACTTGAAGACCCCGAGCAGCCCCAGGTTCGCGCCCAGACTGATCCAGAGCAGGTGCTTGCGGCGGCGCGGCGCCTGCGTGGCGTGGATCGCGCGGGCGACGTACCAGTCGAGCGCCGTGCTGAACAGGATGAGGCCCAAGAAGCGCCAGTCCCAGCACGCATAGAAGAACCACGAGGCTCCCAGCAGGAAAAGCTTGCGGCTCTGCGCACGGTCGCGCAGGGCTGCATCGCACAGCAGCACGACCAAAAAGAAGAACAGGAACGCGAGGCTCGGGAACAGCATGGGGGACGCCGCCGCGCGTCTCAAGACAGCCTAGACGGAATCTGGCCTCCGTGGGTGGGTGGAGACTCTAGGCGCTTGCGTAACGAGTGCCGTCGAACGCGTCGTCAAGACGAGACCGCGCTCCAGGTAGCCGGTCGCGATCCCCGATGCGATTCCAGCCGCCCTGCTGCCCATACGATTCCTGCCCGAGCCGCCTCGAGTCCCGCCCGCAGCGCTGGCGTCGCCACGGCCACTACCAGCGGCGCTGCGACGCCCGCAGAGTGCCACGGTTTCGGTGCTTGGATTGCGGCCACGGCTTCAGTTCACAGACGTATCGCGTCGACTACGGTCTGCGCAAACCATGGCTCGACGCGCCGATCGCGCGCCTGTTCTGCGCCAAGGTCAGTCTCCGCCGCTGCGCGGAGATCCTCGGTGTCCGGCGGCCTGCGCTCGAACGGCGCCTCGAGCGCTTCGGCCGCCACGGCAAGCTGCTGCATGAAGCATTCCTGGTCCGCCACAAGGCTCTGCGCGGTGGACTTGCCGGAACCTTCCAACTCGACGAACTCGAGACCTTCGAAACGGATCGCCGACTCCAGCCCGTCACTGTTCCGGTGCTCATCGAGCGCGGAAGCTACTTCCTCGTGCATGTCCAGGCGGCGCCATTGGCGGCCCGCGGCGGCCTTTCCGAACGGGATGAAGCCCGAAAGAGGAAGTGGCAAATCCTCCACGGCACACGGGTCGGGCAGTCGCGCGATGCCGTCCGCCGTACTCTTGAAGCATGGCGGCGGTGGCACCACCCGGTGGCGCTTCCCCAACTGCAGTCCGACAAGAAGCAGAGCTACCGGGCTCAGTTGCGCGCGGTCTTCGGCTCCCGCGGACACAGCCACCAGGTCGGTTCGTCCAGGGCGCCCCGTGACTACCGCAACCTGCTCTTCCCGATCAACCACACCAACGCGATGCTGCGCGACCACGTGAGCCGATTGGTGCGCAGGAGCTGGGCGCACAGCAAGAAGCGCTCGAGACTTTCGTGGCACCTTTGGGTCTTCGCGCTGTTTCGCAACTACGTGCGGGGAATCACCAGAAAGGCGCCGGAGGTCACTTCGGCCATGGCACTGGGAGTTGCGCAGAGAAAGTACGGTTGGAGCGACATCCTGCGTTGGCGCGCCGAACACTTTTTTCGAATTGGCACCCACTGAAAGGGGCCAGATTCCTGGCCGGCGACTAATCGCCCTGGCCGGCGCAGAGACCCTGCCGATCGCAGATCCCCGCCGTCAGGGCGTGGCCGCGCAGATTGATCGGGATCACGATCGACATGCGGTATGGCGACTCCAGCCGCACCAGTACGCGCCCGCTACGGATCTGGTCCAGCAGCCATCTGGTGCGATCCACCCGGTCGACCCGGAACAGAAGGCTGCCCTGGATATCGAGATCCCGGAGACCGTCTTCGTCCGAAAGCGTGATGGTGGTCGCGGCGGAATCGACCGTCAGTTCGAGCGCCGGCGGCGCGTTGGGCGCCTCGTCCAGGGCCCGGACCAGGATCGCCACGTCGCGCGGAAACGCCGGAGCACCGAGGTTGATCGGATTTGGACCCGCTCGAAAGATGCGGCCGGGCTGGTAGGTGCCCTTGCGCGCGTGGAACCAGTCGATGCGGAACAGCTTGCCGGGCGTCACGGCCGAGAGGTCGAGCTTGGCGAAGCCGGTTTCGGGCAAGTAGATCGCGTAGCTGGCGCTGGCCTTGGCGAAGCACTCGGCGTCGGGAACTCCCGTTACGAGCTCGTCGGCGGGCTCCATCTCCCAGAAAGGAAAACTTTTTTCCAGGAAGCTGCGCGCGTTCGCCGCCCACCGGAAGGAATCGCGGTAGGGGCTGAAATCCTCGGTCTGGAACAACGACGAGAGGATCTGCTCCAGGTTGCCGCCGGACAGGATCACCGGCCAGTAGAACTGGGTGCGCTGCCGGTCGAAGTTGTGGCCGGCCGTGCGCCGCACCTCGTCGATCGCGATCGGAATCGGCCGCCGCAACGCGGTGGTGTAGCGCCGCCAGTCCTCGACCTTGCTGCCGAGCGTTTGCGTGGTCGCGTCGTCGGTTGGGAATTGGAATGCCGTGGTCGAGAACCTGGGATCGCCGACGAACGGCGCCCAGGAGACGACCGGATCCTGGAATTGGTGGACCGTGATCGGGTGCCGGTACGGGTCGAGATCCTGCAGCCAGCCCGCGAAACGCTTCACCCGCAGCGGCGGCAACGGCAGCTTGATGTCGTACTCCTCGCAGATGTTCCACTGCACGGCGTTGTGGTGCGCGAAGCGCGCGACCATCTCGCGGTAGTAGAGCTTGCGCTCCACGCCGAGCAGCGCGTCGTCGAGTTCGCGCTTGTTGCGGCTCTCGGCCTCGTTCAAGGCGAAGTGCAGCAGGATTCCGCGCCGCTGCGCGTGTTCGAAGACGATGTTCCACTGCCGCATCCGGCCCAGGTGGAAGTGCGTGTTGTCGTTGTTCGGCGAGCCGTTGCGGTCGATCGGCCCGATCCAGGGCCACACGTCGCGGGTGTCGCCGCCGACGTTCATCAGCAGCATGAAGATCGAATTGGCGCCCGCGTCGGCCAGATAGTTGATCGCGCCGATGATCCCGCGCCCCGCGGTGCTGCCCCAATCGGGGTCGCCGGGGCGCCAGTCGGAGCGGTGCCCCCAGTAGTGATGCACCGTCAGGCCCGAGATCATGTCGTCGAAGCCGTCGAAGGCCAGGAAGTTCTCGGGGCTGTTGGTGCCGGTCTTGATCCACGGCCCGCCCGCCGCCGTGCGGAAGTAGTGGCCCGCGACGTGCTCGAGGCGGCCGAGGCTCCAGAAGCCCGGCGCGGCGCTGTCGCGGGCTTCGACGATCAAGGAACCTTCCTTGCCATTCAGCGGCGGGAACGGAGCCCCGGCCAACGGGTCCTTGGAGATCGCGACGCGCGGGCCGCCGCGGTAGGAGACCAGCCAGTGCCACGAACCGGCTTCGTCGGGAGTGAAGCGCGCTCTCCACACCGAGCCGGCGGAACCGCCGGCGCCGTCGCCGTCGAAGAAACCGGGCACCCGGTAGGTCTGGCCGGATGGGCCGTGGAACTCGACCTCGAGCCGGAAATCGAGGAAGGGATTCGGTGCGTCGTCGCTCGCTTCGGCGGGAACGCCGCGGAAATCCAACTCGATGGGCTGCCAGACGCGCGGCGGAAGGCTGCTGCCTTCATCTTGCGCGCGCGCGACCGGCGCTGCGGCGAAGAGCGAAGCGAGCAGCCAGGCGACGCGGGGTAGCCGGACCCCGCGGAGGGGATGCGGCCTGGCGAGGGGACCCATCGGGCCCTCATTCTACCTAGGGTCCCTTGCCCCCGGATAGCTCCCGCAAGTCGGCAAAGAGTTTTTCCACCAGTTCCGCGCGGCGGGCAAAGAGTTGGTAGCCCGCCTCGGGGCGCAGGTAGCCGCGCGCTTCGGGGTGGCGCTCGAACAAGGTTTCCCGGCCCAATTCGTCCAAAAGCCGGGTAAAGCGCGCGCGCTTTTCCAAGAGAGCCCGCACCAGGAAGGGCATCACCATGCTGTAGTCGGCGGGCAGGCTCTCGGTGGTCTGACGGTAGTGCTCCCGGTCGACCTTGCCCCAGGTGACCGCCTCGCCGGGAGGGCAGCTCGACAACGAGCCGTCGGTCACGGGCGCGGTGGTGATCTGGATGTCGTAGAGATAGCCCTCGACGTTCTCAAAGCCGAAGATCTGGCTCAAGGCCGGCTCCGGCTGCAAGTTGAAGTTCTTGGGAACTCCGCCGCCGAGGATCAGCGTGCCGAGCACCTTGGTGTCCGAATCGCGGATGCCCCAGCGGTGGTACGCGCACGACTCGAAGACTTCGGCGTGCACGTCCAGCTCGAAAGCGTGCGGCGCGCCGCCGATCTGCGCTTCGGCCCACAGGCGCATGGAATTGAGGAACACCGAGCCGTCGCCCGGCGCACCGACGAAGATTGGAATGTCTTTCCGGGTGCAGAGCGCGAGCAGGCCTTCGGGGACCTCGCGCTTGCGTTCCTGCTCGGCGTAGCAGCGGCCGAGCAAGTGGCGGAATTCGGTCCCGCTCATGCGGCGCTGGAATTCGGGCCGCTGCAGGCAGGCGCGCAGGAACTCGTCCTGGTCGAGCAGGATCGACTCGGGGAAACCGACGTCGGTGACGCGGATGACTTCTTCGTCGCGCAGGGCGCCGTCGTCGCCGAAGATCGGCACCTCGCGGAAGGAGCGCTCGTCGGCGCTGTCGAGCGCGCGGTGCCCGTCGTGGTAGCAGACCGCGTCGGTGGTCGAGAGCAAGGCGAACCAGCCGGTGTCGAGCAGCGGATTGAGCCACACCAGGTGCTGGCCGGAAACGGTGACGGGGCCGGAAATGGCGAGCGTCATGGGCAAGCTGCGGCCGATCGCTTCGTCGAGCAGGCGCCAGGTGCGCCGCAGGTACGCGCCGCCGAACGCCGGAAAAGCGTTTTCGAACACGCGGTCGAGGCCTTTCTGCTCGTGGACCGGGCGCGCAACAAGGGGGGGCGCGTCGTCGAAGCCGCCGGGGCAGCTGCCGCTGCGTTGATCCTGCCGTGTGGGGGACATGGCGGGATTCTAGGCGTGCCCGGTACCGGAACTGGAGCACGGGCGCCGTCGTGTGGACGGCGCCCGTGCGGATCGGCGCGTGCGGCCGGCGCCTAGTAGCCGCCGCCCTGGTCGCCGCCGAAGAGGTCGTCGCGGAGCTGATCCTCGTCGAAGCCGTAGGCCTCGTGGATCGTGCGGTCGCGGATCTCGCCGCCGGCCTTGAGGAACTCGAGTCCGGGAGGCGGATTCTTGACCACGTCCTGTCCGTACTTGACGAAGGCGTCCTCGATCTTGGTTTTCTTGCCGGTGACGATGAGCTGTCCGTCCAAGTAGAAGTTGGTCTTCTTGGCCTCGAACTCGTTGACCCAGGTGCCGCCTTCGATCGCGAGTACGGCGCGCTTGTCCTTGTACTCGTCGTCCTTCTTGGGCAGCGTGCGCAGCTCGTCCAGGTCCGCCTGGATCTCGGCCTTGTCCTCGTCGTCGAGGCCTTCTTCGGCGAGCTCCGCCATCAAGTCGTCGATCTCGACCTGGGTGGTCCAGTCCTTCTTGCTCTTCACCTTGGCGGTGGGCGCCAGGATGCCGAGGCTGGAGCTGACGCCGTCTTCGCCACCGCCGATCCGGTTGACGCCCTTGAACTCGACCTTGGTCTCGGCCTTGTCGAGGTAGCTGTACTCCTTGTCATCCGGCTTGCCGTCGAACCAACCCTTGGGCTTCTCGATGATCACCATGCCGCCGCGCAGGTCGACGTCCGTGAATTCGAGTTTCTGGCCGCGCTCCACGATGAACACCGCGGTCTCGTGCAGGTCGAGGTGCTTGAACTTCCGGTAGTCGTCCTCGCCCTTGTCCTTGCCCTTTTCCTTGTCGTTGGGGTCGACCTCGAAGATCACCACGTCGTCCGAGGGATCTTCGTAGAAGGACAGGTCGAAACTCGGCGCCAGGATCGCCCGGTCGGTGACCTTGATCTCGCCGGTGGTGGTGTCGCCCTCCAGCTTCATCAGGTCTTCGTCCCGCGTGTACAGCGTGCCGCGGAATTCGGTGTCCTTGAATTTGTAGTTCTTGTCCTTGATCTTCTTGGGCTTCTCGCGCAGGTACCAGTCGGGGTACTCGGGGTGCGCATCGCCGGCGAACTTGTCGCCGGGCTCCCAGAACCAGTTCCGTTCGTTGTCGTTGCCCAGCAGGACGTTGCCCTCGAGGATCGAGTTCTTCACTTCGATCTTCTCGCCGAGGGCCACGATCGCCTTCTCGTTCATGAAGTCGCCCGGGTCGAGCTCGGCGCTGGTGACTAGCCGGTGAGCCGAAGTCGCTCCCGAGGCCGCTTCGAAACCGTTCACGACGAGGGTCGCGGTGACCACGGCGTCGGCGTCGGGGACGTCCTGGCGC
>DASWJW010000017.1:0-16366 GCA_036396955.1 Planctomycetota bacterium | reverse complement strand
CCCGCAGCTCGGTGGCGACGAACTTGACCGCGTCGGGATGGTCCGTGGCGAGGATGCGGTGGAAGGCGCTGATCACTTCGAGCGCCTCGCGCGAAGTGCGCAGCTGCGCCATGACCTCCTTCAGCTCGCCTTCGGTCAGCGGCAGGCACGCGTTCTCGTCCGAGCCGGGATCGTGCACGCCGCCCATGATCAAGCGCCGCGGCGCGCGCGCCGTGGCGGGCATGGGAATCTTGGCGGCGGGGTCCAGCGCGCGCCGCGCGGTGACGATGCACCACGCCAGTTCGCCCGCGCGGATCTCGTAGGGCACGGAAAGGATCACCGCGCCGTCGGGGCCGAGCAGCACGTGCTGCGGCGACACCACGCGGCCGTCGACGGCGGCCTTGAGCACGCTGGCGCGCGCTTTGACGTCCACCTGCTGATGCTGCTCGCAAGTCAGCGTGCCGAAGCGCTTGCAGGTCTTGCCGGGGCTGCCGTGCACGGACTGCGAACCGACGAGCGCCACGATCCCGGCGGCTTGTTCGAGCACCACCTCGTCGGCGTAGACCTTCTCGGCGATGGTGTCGTTGGCGCGCTCGCCATCCATGTTGACCGCGAGCAGCACGACCTTCTTCTCGGTTGCCGCGCGGCCGAAGGCGCCGGCGTAGTCGGCCTCCCAGGCGATGTCCTGGACACGCGGGAAAGCCGCGGCCGGGGCAGCGGGCGCGGCAGGCACGGCGGGCACGGCGGGCAGAACCAGGAGGAGGGGCAGGAAAGCGCGGAGATGGGACAAGGGCAGGCGGTCCGGATGCGGAGTGGTGGGCGTCGAGCGCCTCGAGAGGTCCCATCTTAGAGGCCATGGCGCGACGCCTGGGGGCGAGGCCCCTCCGTACGCATGGCGTGGTGGAATCCCGACCACGAATTCCCGAATCAAGGTGCATACTGGTTCGGCAATTCCGCTGGTTCGAAGCTCCCATCCGACGACCCCCCTGCCTTCCTTGAAACGATTCCGCAAGAACCACCCCCCGCGGTCGCCTGGCATCCGGGAAGTCGCAAGTCCCGCCGTTTCCCGCCAGCCTTCGCGCCGCGCCCTCCTGGGCGGAAGTTCGGGGCAAGGGCCGGCCTCACCCGGTGTCGGAACGGGCCCGGGCGGCGCTCCGGGCAATGGTTTCGACCCGCAGCGCTTCGACCCGATCCGCGTGCTCGTGCAACGCGCGACGCAGGGCTTCTCGCTCGCCGAATACCACCGCGCGCGCGACATGGGCTGGCAGGCCTGGCTCGACTGGCAGCTCGAGCCCGAGGCGATCGCCGACCCTGCGGCCGACGACCGGCTGCGTCCGCTGCGCTCGCTGAGCATGACGCCGTACCAGCTGGCGATCGAGTACCAGGACGCCGCGGCGTTCCAGCCGGTGGTCGAGCTCCGTTCGGCCTTCGTCTTCCGTTCCTTGCTGAGCCAGCGGCAGCTCCACGAGCGGATGGTTGAATTCTGGACCGACCACTTCAACACCTATCACCTCGACGGTTTCCTCTACCAGCTCAAGACGGTCGAAGACCGCGAAGTGATCCGCGGCCATGCGCTCGGCAATTTCGGCGCCATGCTGCGCGCCGATGCACACGGCGCGGCGATGCTCTGGTACCTCGACAACTACAACAACGTGGTCGGGGCCGCGCAGGAGAACTACGCGCGCGAGCTGATGGAGCTGCACACGCTGGGAGTCCGCGGCCCCTACACCGAACAGGACGTCAAGGAAGTCGCGCGCTGCTTCACCGGCTGGACCGCGGTCTTTCAGTACGCGGCCTCGTACGGCAACTTCGTGTTCGCTCCGGGGTACCACGACGACGGCGGCAAGCTGGTCCTCAACAACCTGGTGCCGCCGGGCGGCGGGGTGACCGACGGCGAATTCGTGCTCGACCTCCTGGCTGGCATGCGCGAGACCGCCGAGTTCGTCGGCGGCAAGCTCTGCCGCTGGCTGGTCGGCTACGATCCGCCGCCGGCGGTCAAGACGGAAGTCGCGGACGCCTACATGGCGACCGGCGGCGACATCAAGGCGATGGTCCGCGCCGCGTTCCGGCAGCGCAGCGCCGCCGAGCTGCTGCGCGACTTCACGCCCAAGCTCAAACGGCCCTCTCAGTTCGTGTTCGGCTTGCTGAGGGCTTCCAGTGCGAAGATCCTGCTGCCGAACCTGCCGGTCTACGACCTCTTCGTGATGGGGCAGCTGCCGTACGACTGGATCGCGCCCAACGGCTACCCCGACGCGATCGAGGCGTGGGGTTCCTCGGTGCTGCCGCGCTGGGACTTCGCCTCGCGGCTGTTCGGCCGCCAGATGTACGGCGTCGACGTGAATCTCGAACTCCTGTTCGCTCCAGTCGGCGGTCTGCAACGGCCGCGCCTCGCCGAGCAGATCGACGAGATCCTCACCGGCGGCGCGCTGTCGCAGGCCGAGTTCGACGAAATCGACCGCTACCTCGCCAGCCGCCCGCGGCTGGACGAATCGACCATCCGCGAGGGCTTCGCCCTGGCGGCTTCCGCACCCAGCTACCAGATGTACTGATCCGGAGGACCGTCATGGAACAACCTCAAGAACGGATTTCCGAAACCTCCGCAGCGCAGCCCTGCCCGGGCGGCTGCAGCGAATACCACGCGCTCTCGCGGCGCGGATTCCTTGGTCGCGGCGCCGGCGTGACCGCCGCCGCGGTGGTGGCGCCCGCTTGGGTGCCGCGCGTCGGCATGTCGCCCAACGGCCCCGCGCGCGACGTGCTGCTCAACGTCTACCTGCGCGGCGGCATGGACGCCCTGACCGCGGTGCCGCCGTACGGCGAGCCCGAGCTCTACGTCCAGCGGCCCAACGTCGCGGTGCCGCCGCCCGGCGGCGCCAACACGGCGCTCGACCTCGACGGTTTCTTCGGCCTTGCGCCCGCCGCCGCGCCGTTGCTGACGCCTTGGAGCGACGGCAAGCTCGCGATCGTGCACGCCTGCGGTTCGCCGCTCGGGTCGCGCTCGCACTTCGACGAGCAGGCCTTCTGGGAGCTCGGCATTCCCGGCCAGCCGCTCGGCACGGAGACTTCGGGCTGGCTCGCCCGGCACCTTCAGAACGAACCGCCGGTCCAGCTGACGCCTCTGCGGGCGGCCGCGATGGAGCGCTTGATGCCGAGAGTGCTGGTCGAGGCTCCCGACACTCTGCCGCTGGGCGAGCCGGCGACTTTCCGGCTGCCCGGCAACCCGGCCACCGAAGCCGCGCGGCGCAGCACGATCGAAGCGATGTATGCCGGAGTGTCGCCGCCGCTCGGCTCGGCGGCTCTCAGCACTTTCGACGTCATCGACCTTCTCGCGACCATCAATTTCGAGAATTACCAGCCGGCCAACGGCGCGGTGTATCCGGAGACCGTGTTCGGCCGCAAGATCCGCAACGCCGCGGCGCTGATCAAGGCCCAGGTCGGGGTCGAGGCCATTGCGGTCGACCTCGACGGCTGGGACCACCACGACACGCAAGGCCCGCTCGACGGCGTCTTCGCGGCTCTGATGGGCGACCTGGCACTGACCTTGGAAGCCTTCTACTTGGACATGGGCCTCGGCATGGACGGCGTGGTGGTGGCCGTGCAGTCCGAGTTCGGGCGCCGGCTCGCGGAGAACGGCAGCCTCGGCACCGACCACGGCTACGGCGGGGCGTTGTTCGTCATGGGCGGCCACGTCAACGGCGGGCAGGTGATCACCAACTGGCCGGGTCTCGACCCTGGCGTGCTGGTCGGCGGCGATCTCGGGATCACCATCGACTACCGCGACGTGCTCGGCGAGATCCTGGCGGTCCGTATGGCGAGCTCCCGGCTCGACCTGGTCTTCCCGAACTACACGCCGACTTTCCCTGGGGTCGTCTTCTAGGGCGCCGGTCGTCGGCCCAGGAATTCGGATTTCCTCGGCGAAATCCGGATTCCTGGGATAGGCTTCCTCTGACCGGTGCCCCTCCCGGCCTGGTCAGGAAGCATAAGTGGCGAATATCAAAATATTTAGGGACGACTCGTCCGCCCGAGGGGAGCGCGGCTCCGTACTGCTGCTGACGCTGGTCTTCGCGAGCCTGCTGGCCATGCTGACGCTCTCCAACATGGCCTCGATCCGGGCCGGCCTGCAGATCTCGAGGAACGAAGCGACTTCGGTCCGCGCCGAACTCGCCGCCGAGAGCGCCCTGGCCTATGCCCTGCGGCGCTTCAAGTCCGAGCCGGCCTGGGAGGGCACTCCCGTCGGCGAGTCGGTCCGGGTCGGCGCCGGCGAATTCCGGGTGGTCGTGTTGGACCGCACCCCGCACGTCGACGGCGGCGAGCTCGTCCAGCTCGAGTTGCAAGGCTGGCACGACGAACTGTCGCACTTCCGCATGGCCTCGCGCCTGCGGGTGAGCCCCGGCAACAGCCTGTCGGACAAGGCGCTCATGCTTTTCGGCGGCCGCACCACCGACCTTGGCGACACGGTGATCACCGGCGACGTCCTGATCTGCGACCGGGAACACACCGTACGCGACTGGATTCCGGCCACGAGGGAGTGGATCGGCGGCCGTCCCGAGCAGATCGATTCCGTGCTCGCTCCCAACCTCCTGGTCGCCGGCACCGTCGAGAAGTTCACCGACACGGTCTACAGCCCCGGTTCCAACGAAGAGAAGATCAGCGGCGTGGTGAATTCGCCCGAGTGGGACATGGAGCCCTACCTCGTCGCGCATCCCAACAGCGTGATCCGCGACTTCACGGGCAACCCCGCGGCACAGATCGTGCTCGACGGCGAGATCTACGAGGCCACCAACGTGATCGTGCTGCGTCCCAGCCAGGACGTCATGATCAAGGACGGCCGCTACTACGGCGGCATGGTGGTCTACGCCGAACCGACCTGGGACCTGCGCGGCATGCCGCGCAACCGCGTCGACATCAAGCACCCGCCCAGCGTCTTCGGCGGCGGCACCGGCGGCATGCACCCGCACATCGGCCTGATCGCTCCCGCGGGAGTCCTCAAGATCAACTGCGCGCACGGCCAGGTCTTCGACGGCTTCAACTTCTGGGGCGCCAGCGAGTATATCTCGACGGGCAAGTCCTACTTCAGCATGACCGGCCTGTGGATCATCATGAACGATGCCTGGGTCCGCGGCGGCACCATGCAGAAGGATCCGGCGGTCGGCATCGACCTGCCGCCGGGCTTCTCGGTCTCCGACACCTCCTCGAACGTGGAGTTCCTGTCGGTCTGGGAAACCTACGATCCGGTCCTCTAGGCCGGCCATTCATCCTCGCCAAGGATTCCCGCAGGGGGCGGCCGTTCCCACGGCCGTCCCCTGCAGTCTTTCGCGCCGGCGCCCCTGTCCTACGATGCGCGGCATGCGAATCGCCTTGGTGCAGCAACACGCGGGCTCCGACCGCGCCGGGAATCTCGCGCGCGGGCTCGCCGCCATGACCCGTGCGGCGGCCGGCGGCGCGAGCCTGGTTGCCTACGCCGAGCTGGCTTTCGAGCGATTCCATCCGCAAACGCCTTTGGGCGCCGCCGACCGCGCAGCGCTCGCCGAAACGATTCCCGGGCCGACCGTCGACGCGCTCGCCGCGCGCGCCAGAGAGCTGGGAGTCGTGGTGGTCGCCAATCTCTACGAGCGCGCGGGCCCGCTCTTCTACGACGCTTCGCCGGTGATCGACGCCGACGGCAGCCTGCTCGGCCGCACGCGGATGGTGCACATCACCGACTATCCTTGCTTCCACGAACAGGACTACTACGCACCGGGCGACACCGGGGCGCCGGTCTACGACACCGCCGTCGGCCAGGTGGGGGTGGCCATCTGCTACGACCGCCACTATCCCGAATACATGCGGGCACTCGCGCTGCAAGGCGCCGAATTGGTGGTGGTGCCGCAAGCCGGTGCGGTCGACGAATGGCCCGAGGGCGTCTACGAAGCCGAACTGCAGACGGCGGCTTTCCAGAACGGCTACTGGGTCGCGCTCTGCAACCGCGTGGGCCGCGAAGACCGCCTGGAATTCGCCGGCGAGTCCTTCGTCTGCGCGCCCGACGGCAAGGTGGTGGCGCGCGCGCCGCGCGGCGAGGACGCGGTCCTGTTCGCCGGCTTCGAAGCCGAGCAGGCGCGGAACAGCCACGCCCGGCGGCTGTTCCTGCGCGACCGGCGGCCGCAGCTCTACGGCGCCTGGTTCGGTGGCTGAAGCGCGCCCGGACGGCGAACCCGCGGCCGATCAGCCGCCGGCAAGCTCGATCTGCTTGCGGAGTTCCGCGTCGTCGGGGTGGCGCAGCAGGCCCTCGCGCCAGATCTCCAGCGCCTTGTCGCGCGAGCCCATCTGCTGGTACATGTTGCCGAGGAAGATGTACGACTGCTCCTGGCCGGCGCGCGCCGGCATGCCGCGCTGCTGCTCGACGAGCGTTTCGAAGTGCTTCACCGCCTCGAGAGCCGGCGGCCAGAAGCTGAGCGACACCGCTTTGTTGAAGCGCGCATCCCAGTTGCCCGGGTCGAGCTCCAGGATGGCGTTGTAGGTGGCGTCGGCCTTGGCGCGCTCCTCGAGGATCGCGATCGCCTGGTCCATGAGCCCCGCGTCGCGCAACTCCTGCCAGACGCGTTCGCGGCCCTCCTCGTCGAGGGCCGGATCGGCGACGCGATCGAGAAAAGCGATCGTCCGCTCGCGCGGGGTGGCTTCCTTTCCGCTTGCGATCGCATCGGCCGTGCGCGCCGCTTCCGCGTTCGCGGCGGCCACCTCGGCGCCGTGCTCGCGCATCCAGCGGTCGACTGCGGCGTCCATGCCGCCGAGTTCGGAGCGGACCGGCGCGCCGCCGGCGAATTGGACCTGGCCCTGCAGTTCCGAGACGGTGCGCGCGAGCGCCTGGTTGCGCGACTCGAGCGCGTCGACCTGCGTGCGCAAGGGGGCGATCTGGGTGCCGGAATCCTCCCGGGAGGCGTCGGTTCCACCGGCGCCGCCGCCGAGAACGGCGTTGAAGAACAGGCTGCCGGCAAAGCTGCCGATCAGGACCAG
Organism: Planctomycetota bacterium; assembly: GCA_036396955.1. Lineage (GTDB taxonomy): Bacteria > Planctomycetota > UBA1135 > UBA1135 > UBA1135 > DASWJW01. Next base: position 9,400 of record DASWJW010000017.1, on the reverse strand, counting down.
AAGCAGAATCGGTGCGATTTTCAAAGTGTTTGCAGTGGTGTCGGGAACCGCAGCGGATGCAGCCCGATCCTACCCGGGAGCGGGGCCTGGCCGGACGGCCGCTATCCTGGGCGCCCTGGTCATGCTGCGCATCCCCGCCCTGCTGCCGCCTTTCGCCGCCGCCTTGCTTGCTGCCGCCCTTCCGGCGCAGACCGCGGCTTCTCCCTCCACGTTGCCCGAGTTGATGCTCGCTCCGGTGTATCCGGAGATCGAGTTCGAGCGGCCGATCTTCGCGACCCAGCGCACGGCCGGCGGGCCGGTCTACGTGGTTCAGCAGACCGGGCGGATCCTCGCCGTCGCCGACGACCCGTCCGCGACCGAGACCGCGGTTTTCCTCGATCTGAGCGAGAAGGTCCGCACCACGCACAACGAGGAAGGCCTGCTGAGCTTCGCGTTCCACACGCAGTTCGAGGACAACGGCCAGGTCTTCGTCAACTACTCGGCCTCCGATCCGCGGCGCAGCGTGATCTCGCGCTTCCACGCGACGCCGGGCGCCGCGGGCAAGGCGGATCCCGCGAGCGAAGAAGTGATCCTCGAACTCATGCAGCCCTACGGCAACCACAACGGCTGCACCTTGCTGTTCGGCCCCGACGGCTACTTGTACGCGAGCTTCGGCGACGGCGGCTGGGCGAACGACCCGCTCGATTCCGGCCAGGACCTCTCCACGCTCCTCGGCACGATCCTGCGGATCGACGTCGACCACCAGCAGGATGGCCGCAACTACGCCATTCCCGCGGACAACCCTTTCGTCGGCCGGGAGGGCGCGCGCGGCGAGATCTGGGCGTACGGGCTGCGCAACGTCTGGCGCATGAGCTTCGACCGCGCGACCGGCGAGCTGTGGGCCGGCGACGTCGGCCAGGACAAGTTCGAGGAGATCGACCTGGTGGTCAAGGGCGGCAACTACGGCTGGCGCGTGCGCGAGGGGACGCATCCGTTCAAGGAAGGGCAGGAACCGGTCGGCGTGCCGCTCGAGCCGGTGGTCGAATATCCGCACGCGCTCGGCCTGTCGGTGACCGGCGGCTACGTGTACCGCGGCCGCGATCTTCCGGAACTCGCGGGCGCCTATCTTTACGCGGACTACTTGTCGCGGCGCATCTGGGCGGTGCGGGCGAAGGACGGCGTGGCGGTCGAGAACGTGCAAGTGCTGGCGCCTTCCAATAGCACCTACGTCGCCTCGTTCGGGGAGACTTTCGCCGGCGAACTCCTGATCTGCGGTTTCGACGTCGCGGACCGCAAGACCGGCCGCCTCTACCGCCTCGCCAAGAGCGAGTAGCGCCCGTGGCGCCGTCCCGCGGCCTCGCGCTGTCCGGCTTGATCGCGGCCCCGTTCACGCCGACGCGCGCGGACGGCGGCCTCGACCTCGACCGGGTCCCGGAACTCGCCCGGAGCCTCGCCGGCCAGGGCGTCGCGGGAGCCTTCGTCGGCGGCACGACGGGGGAAGGCCTGTCGTTCACCGGCGAAGAGCGCATCGCGCTCCACGCCGCCTGGGCGCGCGCCGGCCGCCCGCTCGGACTGCGCGTCCTCGCGCACGTCGGCGCGACAGCGCTCGGCGAAGCGCAGGCCATGGCGGCGCGCGCGCAGGCCGATGGCTGCGACGGCATCGGCTGCCTGCCGCCGTTCTATTTCAAGCCGGCGACCGTCGCCGCCCTGGTCGACTGGTTCGCCGCGCTCGCCTCGGCCGCACCGCGCACGCCGTTCTACCTGTACGACCTGCCGGCGTGGACCGGGGTGCACCTCGACATGGTCGCGTTCCTGGAGCAGGCGGCGCCGCGCATCCCCAATCTCGCCGGTCTCAAGCACACGAATCCCGACCAGGCGCAATACCTGCGCTGCTTGCGCTGCATGGACGGCGTCTTCGAGGTGGGCTGGGGCAGCGACGAGGCGCTTCTCGCCGGCCTCGCGCTCGGCGCCCGCTTCGCCGTCGGCAGCACCTACAACTTCGCCGCTCCGCTCTACCAGCGCCTGATCGCGGCCTTCCAAGCCGGCGAATTGGAGCAGGCCCGCGTGGAGCAGGAGCGTTCGGCGCAGATGGTTGCGGCGCTGGCACGCCATGGATTCCTGCCGGCGGCGCGTGCGCTCATGGACATGATCGGCGTCGCCGTCGGCCCGCCGCGGCTGCCCTTGCTGCCGGTCGGCGACGCCGCTCGGACCGCGCTGCGCGCCGAGTTGACCGCGCTGGGCTTCTTCGAGTGGGGGGCCCCGCAAGAGTCCGGCGTCGCATGATGGAGCGCGCGCGTCTGGACGATCTGGCCACCGTCTACCACGACGGCCTGCTCCATGACGTGCTGCCGTTCTGGACCCGCCACGCGGTCGACCGCGAGTGCGGCGGGTTCACTTTCGCGCTCGACCGCGACGGCTCGGTGCTCGACACCGACAAGGGCATCTGGCAGCACCGCCGCTTCACGTGGCTGCTCGCCACGCTGCACGCCGAATTGGAGCCGCGCGAAGAGTGGTACGCGCTCGCCGGGCACGGCATCGCGTTCCTGCGCGCGCACGCGTTCGACGCCGACGGGAGGATGTTCTTCCAGGTCACGCGCGAAGGCCGGCCGTTGCGCAAGCGCCGCTACGTGTTTTCGGAATGCTTCGGCGCCATGGCGTTCGCGGCGTGGGCGCGGATCTCCGGCGATGCGCAGGCCGCCGACCAGGCGCGCGCGCTCTTCCGCATCGCCGTGGCGGCGTGGCGGACCCCCGGCAGCCTCGCGCCCAAGGTCGACCCCGGCACGCGGCCGATGAAGTCGCTCGGCCTGCCGATGATCCTGGTCGACGTGGGTCGCGTGATGCGCGAGACGCTCGCCGATCCGCTGGCCGAGGAGGTCGTGGCCGAAGCGATCGCCGAGATCCGCCGCGACTTCGTCAAACCGGAGCTGCGCGCGGTCATGGAGAACGTGGCGCCCGACGGTTCGGTCCTCGACCATTTCGACGGCCGCCTGCTCAATCCGGGCCATGCGCTCGAAGCCGCGTGGTTCCTGCTCGCGGAAGCGCGGCGGCGGGGAGACGCGGTTCTCGCCGCCGAAGCCTGCGCCATGGTCGACTGGATGTGGGAGCGCGGCTGGGACGAGAAGCACGGCGGCGTCTTCTGCTTCCGCGACCTGAACGGCCGTCCGGTCCAGGAATACTGGCACGACATGAAGTTCTGGTGGCCGCAGAACGAAGCCGTGACCGCCACGCTGTTGGCCTGGCGCGCCAGCGGCGAGCCGCGTTTTGCACGTATGCACGCGCTCGCGCACGATTGGGCGCACCGGCACCTCGCCGACCCCGGATTCGGCGAGTGGTTCGGCTACTTGCACCGCGACGGCCGGGTGTCGGTGCCGCTCAAGGGCAGCCTCTGGAAAGGTCCGTTCCATCTGCCGCGCATGCAGTGGAACTGCCTGCAGCTGATCGAGGAAGCCCGTGCCGGACTTCTCTTTGCCGCCCGTTCCGAACCTTGAAACGCCTCCGTCCTTTCCTGTTTCCGCTGCTCCTCCTGCCCCTGGCGGCGGCGGCGCTCACCGCTTCGCTGCCCGCCCAGGACGACGCCGCCGCGCCGGATCCGCTGGTCGTGGTGGCGGTCGGCGATTCGACCACGGGCTTCCGGGTGACCGCCGAACAGGTCTGGTCGACGCGCCTGCAGGAACAGCTCGATGAGCGGCACATCCGCGCCTGGGTCGTGAACGCCGCCGACAGCACGGGGACCACGCGGCGCGCGTTGCAGTCGTTCGCCGACAGCGTGCTGGTGCACGAGCCGTCGGTGGTGGTGATCCAGCTCGGCCTCAACGACGCGGCGGTCGACGTCACCCAGGGCCGGACCGTACCGAGGATTCCGCGCGAGGAGTATCTCGACAACCTGCGCGGCATGGCGGCACTGGCGCGCGAAGCCGGCGCGCTGCCGGTGTTCGTCACGCCGAGCCCCGCTTTCTGGACCGATCGCACCCGCGCGCTCTACGGCAAGCCGCCCTACGACCTGTCGGACCGCTGGGGGCTCAACCATTGGCTGGCGGACTACGCGCAAGGCCTGCGCGATCTCGCAGCGGAGCTTCGCGTGCCTCTGCTCGACGTGTTCGCCTACTACAAGGGCTACGACGCGATCCCCGGCCGGGCGGCGGAGGACCTGCTCACCGACGGAGTGCACCCCACCGACGACGGCCACGCCGCGCTCGCCAGCCGCCTCGCCGAGATCCTGAACCAGGAAATCGACGCCGGCCGGCTGCACGCCCGCAGCCTGCGCAAGGCGCGCTACGCCGGCGAGCCGCAAGCGCTGCTCGATGGAAGGGACGCGAACGAGGTCTATTTCCCCGAACGCGAGTGGGACGCCGGACGCGGACAGCGCCTCGGCGGCGGCGCCGGCAACGAGATGTACCTGGCGCGCGCCGTGGGCGAAGGCGACTTCCGCCTGCGCACCGAGATGGCGCTCGAGGAGATCTCCGGCAGCGGCGCGGCGGTGCAGCTCGGCGACAGCTACTTCGGCCTCGACGGCAAGAACCAGCGTCTCTACTTGAACGGGCCGATGTTCGGCACCAGGCTGCAGCAGATGCGGCCCGCGGCCGACTTGCTCAAGGCGCTCCGGCCGTTCGAAGTCGAGATCGAACGCGTCGGCGCTTCGCTGCGCATCTTCTTGAACGACCGCTTCGTCCAGGCGACGAACTACCCGGGCCGGATCGAACGGATCGGCTTCGTGCCCATGAAGAACCGCATGGCGGTGGGGGTCGTCGAAATGCAGGGCGCGCTCGAGACCCTGGTCAAGCCGCAGCCGCGTGCCTACACCTTGCCGGTCGTGGATCTCGCGGAGCAGACCGGCCGCCAGGTCGTGGTGGACCGCGAGGCCGGCCAGTACCTGGGCCACCCGACCACCGTGCTGCTCGAAGACGGGCGCACCATCCTTTGCGCGTATCCCAAAGGCCACGGCAAGGGCGGCATCATCCTCAAGCGCAGCCGCGACGGCGGCCGCACCTGGAGCGAACGCTTGCCGGTTCCGGCGAGCTGGGCGACCAGCGAGGAAGTACCGACGCTGCACCGCGTGGTCGACGCCGAAGGCCGCAAGCGGTTGATCCTTTTTTCCGGTCTCTACCCGGTCCGCATGGCGGTGTCCGAGGACGACGGCGTCAGCTGGTCGGATCTCGAACCGGTCGGGGACTACGGCGGAATCGTCTGCATGGCGAGCGTCGAGCGCCTGCACGACGGCCGCTACATGGCGCTGTTCCACGACGACGGCCGCTTCTTGCGCGGCAGCGGCGAGAGGAGCCGGTTTTGCGTCTACAAGGTGCTGTCCGCCGACGGCGGCCTGACCTGGAGCGAGCCGACGGGGATCGCCACCGATGCGGAAGCCGACTTGTGCGAGCCCGGTCTGGTGCGCTCGCCGGACGGCAAGACGATCGCCGTGCTGCTGCGCGAGAACAGCCGGCGCCGGAATTCGTTCGTGATCTTCAGCGCGGACGAAGGCGAGACCTGGAGCGCGCCGCGCGAACTGCCCGCTGCGCTCACCGGTGACCGCCACGTGGGCCGCTATGCGCCGGACGGGCGGCTGTTCTTCACGTTCCGGGACACGGCGCGCAAGAGCGCGACCCAGGGCGACTGGGTGGGATGGGTCGGCACCTGGCAGGACCTGGTCGCCGGCCGCGAGGGCCAGTACCGCGTGCGCTTGATGGACAACCAGCACGAGTGGGATTGCGCCTACGCCGGCCTGGAATTGCTGCCCGACGGCACATTCGTGGCGACGACCTACGGCCACTGGGTCAAGGACGCGGAGCCCTTTGTGGTGAGCGTGAGTTTCACCCTCGGCGAACTCGACGCGTTGCTCGAGTGATCCTGGCGCCGCTGCTCGCTGTGCTGCTCGCCGTGCCGCTCGGCGCCGCGGCGCCGCCGCGGGCGCAGGTGCTCGCCGAGCGGCCGGACGCCGCCGGCGCGTCCGCGTTCCTGGCGCAGGGCGACGAGCCCAACAGCCAGGTCGGCCACGCGTTCGACTGGGAGTCGCTGCCGTCCATCCCTGACCACATCGGCCGCGGCGGACTCTTCGCCGGAACGCACGGCGGCGTGTTGCTGATCGCCGGCGGCACCAATTTCCCCGCCGGCGCCGACAAGGTCTGGCACGACGAGATCTGGGCGCTGGCCCCCGACGGCACGGAGTGGATCGATGCCGGCCGCTTGCCGCAGGCGCTCGGCTACGGCGCGAGCGTCGGCACGCCGGACGGCTTGGTCCTGGTCGGCGGCGAAGACGCCGAGCACGCGGTGACGAGCGTGCTGCGCCTGCGCTGGGATCCGGCGGCCCGCAAGGTCTCGATCGACGCGTTGCCGCCCTTGCCGCAAGCGACGACTTTCCTCGCCGGCGGCCTGCTCGGCACGGAACTCTGCGTGGTGGGGGGGCGGCGCTCCAAGCGTCCCGAAGATCTCTCGGTCCACACCTTGATCCTCGATCTCTCCGCGCCGGCGGGCGAACGCGCCTGGCGCGCGGGAACTCCCTTTCCCGGCGTGGCGCGCGCCAAGGCCGCGGCGGCCGTGCAGGACGACGGCTTCGGTCCCCGTCTGTACTTGTTCGGCGGCGAAGTCGCAGCTCCGCGCGCACCCGACGAAGGCGACGGCCACCGCTACCGCTACCGCAACGACGTCTGGAGTTTCGACGTCGGCCGCCGCAACGGACGCGGACACTGGCAGCGGCGCGCCGACATGCCGCGTCCGGCCGGCGCGGCCGCCGTCGCCGCCTACGGACAGTCGCACCTGCTCCTGTTCAGCGGTTCGGTGTCGGCCTACGAGAACCTGCCGAGCGAGGCCGTGCCCGACTTCGTGCCGGGAATGCTGGCGTACCACACGCTGACCGACACCTGGGTGCGCGCCGGCAACATGCCGCAAGGAGTGGCGACCACAGTGGCGGTGCCGTGGCGCGGCGGCATCGTGATCCCCAGCGGCGAGACCCGCCCGCGCGTGCGCACCGCGCAAGTGCAGTTCGCGGTTCCGGCGCCGCGGGAAAGCGGTTTCGGCGCGCTGAACTGGGGTGTTCTCGGCTTCTATCTGGCCGGGCTCCTGCTGATCGGCGTGTTCTTCGCCCGCCGCGAGAGAGGGACGCGCGACTGGTTCCTCGCCGGCCAGCGCATTCCCTGGTGGGCCGCGGGGCTGTCGCTCTACGCCACGCAACTGTCGTCGATCACGTTCCTCGCCACGCCGGCGCTCGCGTACGCCACCGACTGGCGCGTGCTGCCCACCATGTTCATGATCCTGGCGATGGCGCCGATCGTGACGCGCTGCTTCCTGCCGTTCTACCGGCGGCTCGAGGTCACCACCGCCTACGAGTACCTGGAGGCGCGCTTCAACCTGGGCGTGCGCTTGTTCGGCAGCGCGTCGTTCCTCGCCTATCAACTGGCGCGGATGGCGATCGTGGTGTTCCTGCCAGCCCTCGCTCTGTCGACGGTCACCGGCATCGACGTGGTGTTCTGCATCGTGGTGATGGGCGCGCTCTCCACCGCGTACACCTGGCTCGGCGGGATGGAAGCCGTGGTCTGGACCGACGTGATGCAGACCGTCGTCCTGCTCGGCGGCATGTTGCTCTCGCTCGGCCTTGCGATCGGCGGCTCGGGCGGTCCCGCGGCGTTCTTCGAAACCGCGGCGGCGGCCGGCAAGACCCGCGCGCTCGCCGGCGGCCTGTCGTTCACCGAACTCGCCACCTGGTCGGTGCTGGTGGGTTCTTTCTTCCTTCAGTTCGGCCCCTACGCCGCCGACCAGGCCGTGGTGCAGCGCTACATGAGCACGCCCGACGAACGCTCGGCCGCGCGCGGCATCTGGCTCAACGGCCTGATCTCGGTGCCGATGGGCATCTTGTTCTTCGTGCTCGGCACCGCGCTGTGGGCGTGGTTCCGCACGCGGCCCGAGGCGCTGGTGGTGGGCATGTCCAACGACGAGATCTTCCCGCTGTTCGTCGCCGAACGGCTGCCGGCGGGGCTCGCCGGCCTGGTGATCGCCGGCGTCTTCGCCGCCAGCATGTCGACTCTCGACAGTTCGCTGCACAGCATGGCGACCACCGTGACGGTCGACTGGGCGCGGCGGCTGCGCCGTTCGGCCGGCGCCGCCGACGACCGCGCGAGCCTGCGCTTGGCGCGCTGGGTCACGCTGCTCGGCGGCGTGGTGGCGACCTCGGTGGCGCTGCTGCTCGCCGGATCGGACGTCCGCTCGCTGTTCCTGTTCTTCCAGAAAGCGCTCGGTCTGACCGGCAGCGCGGTCGCGGCGGTGTTCATCCTGGGCGTGTTCACGCGCCGCGCGCACGGCAGGGGTGTCCTGGTGGGAGCTGCGGCCTCGGTCGCCGCGGTCGCGTTCGCCACTTGGGCCACCGACCTCAACTTCTTCCTGTACGGCGCGGTCGGCATCGTCACCGGGGTCAGCGTCGGTTACGCCGCCAGCCTGATCCTGCCCGCACCGGCGCGCTCGATCGCGGGCCTGTCCTTGCGCGCGCCCAAGGCGCCGGCGGCCTAGGGCCAGAGCAGCGGATTGAGCGGCGAGGCGGCAAGCTCGCCGACCGCGACGCCGGGCAGCCACGCGGCGCGGTCGGCGCGCTGGTTGGCGTTGGCGGGTTCGGCCACGCGAGCCTGTGCGTCCATGTAGATCACGGTCATGACTTCGCGCGCCTGCCCGCTGCGGATTGGTTCGGCGCGGTGGAAGGTCCAGCCGTCGTGGAAGCTGACTTCGCCCAGCGCATACGCCTCGATCTTCTCGACCAGGCCGGCGGCGGCGAGGCGCGCACCGATTTCGGCCTGCCCGGCGTCGCCGATCGCGTGTTCGCGCCCCAGGTCGACGAGATGGCTGCCGGCGGCGAAGGACATGGGCCCCGAGTCGATCGCTACGGCCTGGAACGGCACCCAGGCCGTGCAGGTGCCCGCCGCGTCGAGCGGCCAGTAGTAGCGATCGCAGTGCCAGGGCGTGTGGCCGCGCGTCGCCGGGTCGGGCGACGGCCGCTTGTGGAGCGCCTGGTCGTGGTAGAGCCGCACGCCGGCTGCGCCCATCAACTGTGCGGCGATCCCCGCCAGCCGCTTGCCGAAGGTGAACTCGCGCGCAAGCGGGTCGGCCTGCCACAAGTTCATCACCTGGTCGAAAGCGCGCCGGTAGGTCTCGGCCTGCGCATCTTGCGAGCGCGGCGCGCGGCCGGCCCGCGCCACGAGTTCGCGAAAGCGGTCGCGGTAGCGCGTCAGCGTCGCCGGGGCGAACACTCCCGGCAGCTTGACGAAGCCGTGTTCGCGGTAGAACGCGATCCTCTCGGCCGGAACCGGAATCTGGCCCCTATCAATGGGTGCCTAATCCAAAGAAGTACTCGGCGCGCCAACGGAGGACATCGCTCCACTCGTATTTCCTCTGCGCGACTCCCAGCGCCATGGCCGAGGTCACTTCCGGCGCCTTTCGAGTGATTGCC
>DASWJW010000016.1:0-29359 GCA_036396955.1 Planctomycetota bacterium | reverse complement strand
GCACACCGCCGATCATGCGAACCCGCCTGCTCACTTCCTTCCTGTTGGCGCTCGCCGCCTGCTCGGCGCGCGAGCCGGTCCTCTTGAGCGTGGTCACCTACAACGTGCACCACGGCGAAGACCAGAACGGCGCCCCGAACTACGACCGCGTGGGCGAGCTCCTGCGCGAATGGGCGCCCGACCTCGTCGCGCTGCAGGAGGTCGACGTGCGGACCACGCGCGTCGGCGGCCTCGACATGGTCGACGAGTACGCCGTGCGCTCGGGCCTGGAGGGCGTGTTCGGGCAGGCCATGCCCTTTGACGGCGGCGGCTACGGCGAGGCCGTGCTGGCGGGGATCGCGATCGACGATTGGACGAACCACCCGCTCCCGCACGCGCCCAATCATGAGCCGCGCGCCGCTCTCGAAATGCGCGTGCGGGCACGCGACGGCACGCTCGTGGCTTTCGTCGGCACCCACCTCGACCACACCGGCGATCCGGCCGACCGCATCGCGCAGGCCGCCCGCCTGGTCGAGCTGTTCGCGGGCCGCGAAGAACCGGTCGTGCTGGTCGGCGACTTCAACTCCCTGCCGGACAGCGAAGCGATGCGCCTGCTGTTCGCCGCGGGATTCGTCGACGCCGCAGCAGAGCATCCGCAGTTCACGTTTCCAGCGGAACGGCCCGAGCGCCGCATCGACTGGATCCTGGTCGCACCGGCTCACCGCTGGCGGGTACGCCAGGTCGGCACGGTGGCCGAAGGCGTGGCTTCCGATCACCGCCCGCTCCGCGCGACGCTCGAGCTGCTTCCGGCGCGCTAGGCCCCGGGGCGGGAAAACGGGCGCTCTTGGCGGCCTCACGCCGGCCGTGGCGCGCTCGCGCGGGAAAACCCCAAAGTCCGCCACCCCGGAACGCCGATGGAAGCGAGGTCGCCCCTTTCCCGTCCAGGTCCGGTCGGGCGAGGACTCCCACGGCCGTTGCGACCATGTCCCTCACGACTCCGGTCAAGTTCCGCCTTCCCGTCTTGCTCGTGCTGGTCATCGGCCTCGCCGTGACTTGGCGAACGGCTCACGTCGCCGGGCAACGGGAACAGCAACGAGTCCTGCGCCTCTTCGAGAAGCGGGCGGAGGTCCGCGTCCACGGACTCAATGCCGATGCCGGTTCGAGCCTGGAGGCCGTCCACGCCGTGGCCGCCTTGATGGAAGCGACCGGACGCATCGATGCCGCGACCTTCCAGTCCTTTGCGGGATCGATGCTCGAATCCCATGCCGAAATCGTCGGCGTGCAGTGGGCACCGCGAGTGCGCGACGAGCAGCGTGAGGATTTCGAACGCGAAGGAACGCGCGCTCTCGGCAGCGCGGTGCAGATCACCGAACGCGGAGCGGATCAGGTTCGCAAGGTCGCGGCCGGCTCGCGCGACGAGTACTTCCCGATCAGCCACGCCCGGAGCGGCGCCAAAACGGAAGCCGAAGTCGGCTACGACCTCGCTTCCGATTCCGCGCTCCTGCTCGCATTGACCGAAGCCGGCATCACCGGCCAGGCCGTCAACACGGATCCACGCACGGAGACGGGAGCCGACGGCGAAGACCGCACGACGTTCCAGGTCGTGCATCCGGTCTACTCCCAGGACGTCCCGCTGGATACTCCCGCGCAGCGCCGCGTGGCGATCGCGGGCCACGTGGTCGGCGAGATCGACGCCCAGGTCTTGATCGGCAAGCACCTGCGCCCCGAATCTTCGGCGCTCGGCGCGTTCCGCTGGACGGTCTACGACGACGGCGCCAAGGAACCCGCCCGGCTGGTGAGCGGCGCGCCTCTCGAGGGCGGACCGCCCACCGGGACCGCGGCGAGTTTCGCGCAGATCGGCAAACGGACTTGGCGGATCCTGGCGATTCCCGGATCCGGCGCCCTCGCCGCCGCGGGGAGCCGGCCGTTCTGGACCATCCTCTTCGCCGGCGCGGCGCTCTCCCTCGCCGCGGCGGTCTGGCTGGCCACAGCCCTCGGCCGCAAGGCGACGATCGCCCGGCTCGTGGAAGAACGGACTCCCGAATTGCGCGACGCGCGCCGCACCATCGAGAGCCAGATGGCGGAGATGGTGCTGCTCAACGAGCAGCTGCAAGGCCGCAACCGCGAGTTGGGACAGTTCTCCATGGCCGTGACCACGGGCCTCAAACAGCCGCTCAAGGCGCTCGCCGCGCGCCTCGACTGGGCCCGCCGCGAACTCGGCGACGCGTCGCCTGCGGCGCTCTCGGGTATCGAGCAGGTCGAGATGCTGGCGCAGCACGTGCGCCGCCGCGTCGACGAGCTCGACGAACTCGGAGCCGCAAGCCGCAACACCGTCCATCTGGAGCAGGTCGACTTGGAGGCTTGCGCCGAGCGGGCCGTACGCGACCTCGACGAGCTGCTCGACAAGTCCGGCGCGACCATCCGCAGCGACGAACTGCCCTCGCTCGTCGGCGACGCCGAACTGATCACGATCCTCTACCGGAACTTGATCGAAAACGCGCTCCTGCACGGTGGCGAGGATCAGCCGGCGGTGCACTTGACCGCCGAGCGCGCCGACCACGGCTGGGTGCTCGGCGTGCGCGACGACGGCAAGGGTTTCCAGCCCGTGCCGGCGCTCCGCACTTCCCGGCGCACGCGCAAGAACGGCCATGGCCGCATCGAGAAGCCCGGAATCGGCCTGGCGATCTGCGACCGCGTGGTCCAGCGCCACCGGGGCAGCTTGTGGGTCGAGTCACGGCCTGGAGCCGGTTCGCACTTCCGGTTCAGTCTGAACCACAACATCTTCGACTGAGCCCGGAGCCGCCCGGCGCGCCTATCCTGCGCGCCCATGGCCGCCGCACCGCTCTTCGAGCCCGTCCGTTTCGGCATCCTCGGCTGCGGCCGCATCGCCAGCAACGCGTTCGCCCCCGCACTCGCGGCCACGCCGCACGCCGTGCTCCAGGCCGCGGCGAGCCGCGACCGTGCGCGCGCGCTGGCGCTCGCTCCCGTGCGCGCATACGAGAAGTACGCGGATCTGCTCGAGGACCCCGCCGTCGAGGCGGTGTACGTCGCCACCCACAACGGCCTGCACCGCGACCTGGCGCTGGCGGCGCTCGAGCACGGCAAGCACGTGCTCTGCGAGAAGCCGCTGGGGCGGGATGCCGCCGAGTGCGCCGAATTGCTCGCCGCGGCGCGCCGGCACGACCGGCATCTTGTCGAGGCCTTCATGTACCGCCATCACCCGCAGATCGCGCTGGCGCTCCGGCTGGTGGCCGCAGGCACGATCGGCGAACTCAAGGCGGTCGAGGCCGCCTTCAGCTTCCACCTGACCAGGACCGACGACGTGCGCCTGCGCCACGACTGGGGCGGAGGCGCGCTGCTCGACCTGGGCTGCTACTGCATCAACGCCTGCCGCTTGTTCCTCGGCGACGAACCGCTCGGTGTGACCGCACGCGGGGCCTTCCATCCCGAGCACCAAGTCGACCTGGCGGTGCACGGCGTGCTCGAGTACGCCGGCGGCCGCTTCGGCGTGATCTCTTGCGGCTTCGACTCGGGGTTGCGCAACCACGTGATCCTGTCGGGAACCCTCGGCGTGCTCACCCTGCCGCACGCGTTCCTTTCCTGGCCGTTCGACGCCAAGGTCGTGGTGGAGACCGATGCCGGCCGCACCGAGCACGCGGTCGCGAAAACCGACGTCTTCGGGCTCGAGATCGACGATCTCGCCGCGGCGGTCCGCACCGGCAGGATGCCCTTGCTCGGTCCGGACGAAGGCCTCAAGAACGCGCGGATCCTCGCCGCCCTGCTCGCCGCGGCGCGCGCGGTTCAGTAGAAGTCGACGTGCTGGCGGCACTTGCGGACCCAGTACAGATCCAGCACGACCAGGCCGGCGAGACCGGCGAGCGCCACCAGGTAGGCGGCCTGCAGGTCGCCGCTGCGGCCGCCGAGGAGCGCGAGGGCGACCAGCACGAGCAGAAAACTCCACAACGGCAGGCGCAGCCCCGCGAGCAAGTACAGACGCGCGCGGTCGGCGGCATCGACGAGCGGCTGGCGCTTGATGCGCTTGGCCCAGGCGTTGAGGCCCGTCGTGACCGGCAGCAGCTCGGTGATCATGGTGAGCAAGGCCACCGCGTAGCCGATCCGCAGATAGAGCGCCGCGCCGAAGCCGAGCACGCCCAGGCCGTGGTGCAGGATCAGATCCTTGCGCGGCCGGATGGCGTACTTCCAGCGCCCCAGCGCCATCCACAGGAAATCGGCGAGCAGGTGCCCACAGACCGCCAGCAGGCCGATCCGCATCCAGTCGCCGTCCGCGTGCCGGTACAGGAACGCCTCTTTCCAGTGCGGCAGCGCGCTCACGAACGCCGCGACGCCGAGCGCGGTGAGGATGAGCGCCGCAAGGCCGCGCGAAAGCTTGAACGCGCGCGGATAGACCGGCTCGACGCGCACCAGCGCGATCACGTGGAGCAGCGAGAAGAACGCGGTCGCCGCGGCGAGGGGCAGAACGGTGTCGGTCACCGCCGTCCAGCATAGTGGCCGGACGGTCCTGGATCAGCGCTCGCGGAAGGCCTCGACCGGTTTGAGCCGCGCGGCGCGGATGGCCGGCAGCACGCCGACTTCGTGGGTGCGGGCGGCCACCGAGGCGATCATGGTGTTCATCGAGCCCATCACCGCCGCAAGGCCCATCACCAGGCTCAGGATGCCGGCGAGGATGCCGAGCATCTGGCCGAACACGCCGGTCTGCGCGGCGAGGTACTCGGGTTCGGACTGCACCTTGACGGGCGTGCGTACGTCCTTCTCCATCAGCGCAGCGAGCGCGGCGAAGTCGGTGCCGGGAACCACCTTGGCGACCACGCGCTGGAAGATCGGCCGCTGCAGCGCGGCCATCATGCGCTCGACGTCGCCCCAGACTTCGCCGCCCTGGGCGCCGGGCAGTTCGTACACGCCGACCACGCGGAACGGCGTGGTGTTGAGCATCAGCGAGTCGCCGACCTTGCAGCTCTCCATGCGCTTGGAAAGCGGGCGGCCGACCACCACCTCGTCGGAGCCGAACTCCATCCAGCGGCCTTCGACGATCCGCAGCGAGTCGCCGTGCATCTCGAGCGAGGCGGCCTGGACGCCGCGGATCGGCACGTTGGTCAGCCCGCCGCCGATCGTCTCCATGTACACGGCCAAGAAGCTCTCGGCAGCCGCGATCGGCTGGCCGGCGGCGTTGCGCGCGACTTCGGGGCGCTCCTTGATCAGGATCTCCGTGGTCTGCCGGCCCATGCCGGACTCGCCTTCGGAGTTGGTTCCGAGGCGCAGGAAGATCGCGACGTCGTCGCGCCCGCTCACGCTGTACGCGTTCTTGAAGCCTTCGCGCAAGGAGAGCACGCCGGCGAACACCGCCACCGTGAGCGCGACGCCGAGCGCGGTGAAGATCGCCGAACTGCGGCGCACCAGCAGGTTGCGGACCGAATAGCGGAGGGGCAGCGCCACGCTCAGGCCTCCGCACGCATGGCTTCGGTGGGCCGCAGCCGCACCAGGGTCAGCGCCGGCGCGATGCCGGAAACCAGTCCGACCAGCAGCGCCAGGCCCGCGGCCCAAACCAGGGTGAAGGGCTGCACCGCGTAGTTGGGCAGGAACGTGCCCAGCATCGCGCGCATGCCGCTCTCCGTGCCAATGGCGAGCAGGATGCCCAGCCCGCCGCCGACGAGGCCGAGCACCACGGCTTCGCCGAGCATCAGGCGGCCGATCACGGAATTGGCGAAACCGAGCGCCTTGAGGATCCCGACTTCGTGGACGCGCTGCCGCCCGGCCATCAGCATGGTGTTGATCACCGAGAAGAACACGGCGAAGACGACCGCGCCGCCGATGGTCGCAACGAACAGCGGCACGTTGCCCATCATCGACACGAACGCCGCCTGGAACGCAGCCTCGGTGGTGGTCCGGGGGCGTTGCGGACCGTTTTCGAAGATCGCGTCGATCGCCGCCGCGGCATCCGCGCCGGGCTTGAGGTTGACGCTGAAGGTCCCGACTCCCCTCGGGCCGGTGACCGTGCCCGCATCGAGGCCCTCCTGCAGGTAGTCGTAACGCAGCCACATGGTGCGGTCGTCGACGTTCGAGCGGAGCGGCTCGTAGATGCCGACCACCAGGAAGTCCCACGCCGAGCCGTCGACCTTCTGGAAGATCGTCGGAATGATCTGCACCGTGTCGCCGACCTTCCAGCCGAAGTCCTTGGCGAGACGGGAACCGACCACGGTGGACCGGCGATCGGCCAGCATGGCGCGGACGCTGGCCTGGTGCACCGTTTCGTCCGGCGCGCGGTCGGCAGGCCCTTCGACGATCTTGAGATCCTTGGCGTACATCTCGAAGAACAGCTCCGGGTCGACCCCGAACTGCCCGAAAAAGTTCGAGCGGTCCTGGTAGTAGCCGCCGAACCACTGGAACTTGCAGACCTGGGCGACTTCGTCGACTCCCGCGACCTTGGCCTGGCAGTCGCGCGGCAGGTCGACGAAGAGCGACACCGCCATGGAGCCCAGCGTGAGCCCGGTGCGTATCCAGTGCGTGACGACGTGGCGGCGCGCCAGCAACCAGGGGGTGCGGCTCACGACGCCACCCGCGCGTCTTCGACGAGCAAGCCCTTGTCGAGGTGGAGCACGCGCCCGGCGCGTTCGGCGGCGACCGCGTCGTGGGTGACCATCATGATGGTCTTGCCGAGCTCCTTGTTCAGCCGTCCGAGCAGTTCGAGCACCGAATCGGCGCTGGAGCGGTCGAGGTCGCCGGTCGGCTCGTCGGCCAGGATCAAGTCCGGATCGGACGCGATGGCGCGGGCGATGGCCACGCGCTGCTCCTGGCCGCCGGACAGCTGGCTGGGCCGGTGCTTCATGCGATCGGTCAAGCCGACGATGTCGAGCGCGAACTCGGCCTGCTTGCGGCGTTCGGCCTTGCCGAGCGGCGTGAGCAGCAAGGGCAGCATCACGTTCTCGAAAGCCGTGAGCACCGGCACCAGGTTGAAGGCCTGGAACACGAAGCCGACGTGCCGCGCGCGCCAGGCGGACAGCGCGGGGCCGTGCAAGCGGGTCAGCTCGGTGCCGGCGACCTCGACCCGCCCGGAGTCGGGTTCGTCCAGGCCGCCGGCGATGTTGAGGATCGTCGTCTTGCCCGAACCGCTCGGCCCCATCATCGCGACGAATTCGCCGTCGCCGATCGAGAGGTCGGCGGGCGGGTCGAGCACGACCTGCTCGCCGCCGACCAGGCCGGCGGCCGCGACCTTGCGCACCCGCCCGTCTTCGTACAAGAACACCTGGTCGCCGACGCGCGCGCTCGGGGACGGTGACCGTCACCGGCACGAGTTCGCCCTGGTCGCCGGTGAAGACCACGCGCACCCCCATCTCGGGCAGGATGCGTTCGTCACGGTCCAGGAATTCGACGCGCAGCTCCACTGTGGCCTTCTGACGGTCGGCGGTGGGCCAGATCTGCCGCACGCGGCCGCGATAACCCTCGTCGGGGTAGGCGTCGAGGAAGATCTGCACGCCGGCGCCCTGTTGCGCGGCGCGCAGCGCGGTCTGCGCGAGTTCGACCTGGACCTCGAGCGTCTCGAAGTCGACCAGGGTCACCACGGCGCCGCGGGCGTTGGGCCCGGTCGCGCCGATGGCGCTGACGACTTCGCCGACCTCGGCGTTCTTGCGGGTGACCACGCCCGAAAACGGCGCCAGGACGGTCGACTTGTCGATCATCACCTGCGTTTCGTGCACGCTCGCCACGGCGGCCTCTGCCGCGGATTCGGCGCCGGCGATCGCGGCCTCCGCGGCCTCGATTGCCGACTTGGCGGCCTCGATGCGCGCGGCGGCGGTCCCCACCGCCGCCGCGGCGCTGTCCAGGCCCGCAACCGCCTGGGCCGTCGCGCTCTCGGCCGATTCGAGTTCGGACGGACGGACGGCTCCGCCGTCGACCAGCGCGCGGACGCGCGACTCTTCCTTGCGCGCCAGGTCCGTGGTCGCCTCGGCGTGCGCGAGTTCGGCCTCGGACCGCAGGTGTTCGGAGGCGGCCTGCTGCAGGTCGGCAACGGCGCCGTGCCGGTCCGCGCGCCGCTGGTCGGCGTTGGCGCGGGCCTGCGTCGCCTGGTGTCCGAAGCGCTCCAGCGCAGCGACGAGCTGCCGGGTGTCGAGCCGTGCCATCACGTCGCCCTTCGCCACGCGATCGCCGTTCGCGGCGGTGCCGCTTGCCGCGCGGGCGCCGCCGGTGCGCAGCACGCGCGCCAATTCGACCGCGGGACCGCGCGCACCCCCGCCGCCGCGGGCCTGCCACCAGTTCCAGGCCGGCCACGGGCAGATTCTAGGCGCCCCTGCGCGGTTCGGGCGGAGAAGGCAAGGCGCTACAATCTCCGGATTGCCCAGTCCTCGACGGCGGCGGAATTGCCGCCTCGGATCGCAATCCATGTCCACGACCACGACCGCGCACCAAGCCGAACTCGAAGCCCTCTTCGGCCTCAAGGGGATCCCCTACAAGATCAATCTCGGCAAGCCCGAGCTCTTCCGCGAAGCCCTGGCCCACGACCGCGGGCGCGTGCGTCCGGACGGCGCCGACGACGAGCCCAAGGCTTACGCGACGAAACTCGGCGCCGACGGCCCGCTGGTCTTCTACTCCGATCCCACCTGCACGGGGCGGCCGGTCCAGGACACCTACGGCGTGGCCTCGCCGGAGCTCGTGGAGCGCATCTGGTGGAAGCCGGACTTCAAGAAATTCGACCCCGACCGCTTCGAGGCGCTGCTCGAGCGCGTGGTCGCGCACCTGAACGCGCGCGGCCGCCACCTGTACGTCACGGACGTCTACTGCGGCACCGACCCGAGCTACGCGCGCCCTTACCGGCTGGTGAGCGAGTACGCCACTCACGCGCTGTTCTGCCACAACATGTTCCCCAAGGGGCTCCAGGGCGTCGCAGACGAATCCGGCAAGCGCTGGACGATGCTCAACGTGCCCTCGTTCCACTGCGACCCCGCGCGCGACGGCACCCATTCGGAGCGAGCCGTGATCCTCGACTTCGCCAACCGCCGCGTGCTGGTGGCCGGCCGCGCGGACTACTGCGGCGTGGTCAAGAAGAGCATGTTCACGGTCATGAATTTCATCCTGCCCGAGTTGGGCGAGATGAGCATGCACTGCTCGGCGAACGTGGGAGACGAAGGCGACGGCGCGATTCTGTTCGGCTTGTCCGGCACCGGCAAGACCACCCTGTCCGCCGACCCGCACCGCAAGCTGATCGGCGACGACGAGCACGCCTGGACCCGGGTGGGCGTCTCCAACCTGGAAGACGGTTGCTACGCCAAGCTCATCGACCTCGACAAGCAGGCCGAGCCGATCATCGCCGCGGCGCTGTCGATGCCGGGCACCCTGATCGAGAACGTGCCGCCGCTGCCCGGCAAGGCGCTCGCCGACACCGACCCGCAGGAGCTCGACCTCACCGACCACTCGGTCACCGAGAACACGCGCTTCAGCTACCCACTGTCCTGCAACCCGATGGTCATGGACGGCGCCAAGGGACCGCACCCGCGCACCATCGTGCTGCTGACCGCGGACGCTTTCGGCGTGCTGCCGCCGATCTCGGTCCTGGACGCAAGACAAGTGATGTACCACTTCGTGCAAGGCTTCACGGCCAAGCTCGCGGGGACGGAAGTCGGCATCACCGAGCCCAAGGCCGCGTTCAGCTCCTGTTTCGGCGCTCCGTTCATGAGCCAGAAGCCCTCGGTCTACGCCGAGCGCCTCGCCGAGAAAATGGAGCAGCACGACACCCGCTGCGTGCTCCTCAACACCGGCTGGGGCGGCGGCGCGTACGGCGTGGGCAAGCGCATCTCGATCGGCCACACCCGCGCGCTGCTCGAGGCGGCGCTGCGCGGCGATCTCGACGCCGGCAAGGTCGAATACCGGGTCCATCCGGTGTTCAACCTCAAGATGCCCAAGAGCTGCCCGGGCGTGCCGGACGAGATCCTCGACCCGCGCAACACCTGGAAAGACCACGCCGCCTACGACGCGGCGGCCGTCGGGCTCCGCGAGATGTTCCGCAAGAATTTCGTCGAGAAGGGCTTCGGCGCACTCGGCATCGAAGCCGGGATGTGACGAGCACGCGCTAGCGGTCGAGCACCGCCGTGCTCCACGCCGCGGCGACGGCCGCCGCGGTGGCCGGGTCGGATTCGAGGAGTTCGCCGCGCACGAAAGGGAAGAAGTCGTTGGTCCCCCACGTGGTCTCGGTCATCTCGGCGAAGAACTCCTGGGGATTGCGGATCCCGTAGTGGCGCTGGCGGCTGCCGTTGACGTGCAAGGCGTCGGCGTAGCGGCCCGACTCCTTGGCGTTCGCGAATGCCTCCATGAGGCCTTCGTGGTCGTAGCCCAGGACCTGGTGGTGCCAGGCGTGCGCGAGTTCGTGCAGGACCATGGACGGCTGCGTGTGCATCCACTCCAGGAAGTTGCGCGCCACGCCGAATTCGACGCTGCGGGCCATGCGCGCGTCGCGGCCGTGGAAACGCAGCCATTCCTCCGAAGGGTGGTAGACCCCGCCCGGCGAGCGCTGGTCGTCCAGGCGCATCCAGATGGGGACTTCGCGCAAGCGCGCCACCACCGGCGCCGGCAGGCGCGCATCGATCTCGCGCAGCTTGGCGCCGAGCAGGCCGAGCACCTCATCGCGCAGCGCGCCGTCGAGATCGAGCGCGTCCTCGACCTGCACCGTCCAACCCCGCACCAAGACGGTGCGAAATCCTTCGAGCGGCTCTTCGGCTGCGGGGTCTTGCGCGGACAGCAGCGCAGCGAGGGCCAGCACGGACAGCGTTCGGGCGAGGATTCGCATGCAACGAGCATCCAGTGCCGCTTGGAGCGGGTCAATGGGGCTGTGCGCGGCGCGCGCAAGGCTTAGCTGCAAGAAGTACGGCGGAACCGCCGTCCACGCCCATGAAGCAACGGCACCTGTTCCAGCGCGGTTTCGCGGTCTGGATCCTGTCGTCCGCCGGCGCGGCCGCGCGGCGCGCGGCGGCCGCCGCGGCCCCCCGGCCCGACGGTGGCGCGAACGACCGCGGCTATCTGCTCTATGCGCAGAATTGTTCGGTTTGCCACGGCGAGCGCGGCCGCGGCGACGGCCCCGCCGCCCACCTGTTGTCGCCCAAGCCGCGCGACTTCGGTTCGGGCCGGTTCCGGATCGTCTCCACGGCGACCCGCGCGCCCTCGGTGACGGACCTGATGGGTACGCTGCGCCGCGGCATGCCTGGATCGGCCATGCCGTCCTGGAACCACCTGGAGGACGAGGACCTGTTCGCGCTCGTGGAGGTCGTGCGGGAGCTGGCGGTCAACGGCATCGTGGTCGACCTCCAGCGCGAGGCCGACCGCAAGGGCCAAGACTTGACGCCGGAACAAGCCCGCGAGATCGCCCTGACGGAAATGGATCCGGGCATCGATTTCGAACTTCCGCACCCGAGGTTCCGCAGCACGGTCGGCCTGGAGCGCGGACGGCGCCTCTTTTTGCGCCACTGCGCCGACTGCCACGGCCGCGAAGGGCGGGCGTCGAGCGTGCGCCGCCAGTGGAACGAGGACGGCACGGAGACCCGCCCGCGCGACTTCACCGCCGGGATCTTCAAGGGCGGGAGCGGCCACGACGCGCTCTTGCGCCGCATCTTGATCGGAATGCCGGGCTCGCCGATGCCCGCCGGCGTGTTCGAGCGCGACGAGGACGCCTCCTACCTCGCCAGCTACGTCGCATCGCTGGTGCGCCCGGGGAACGAAGCGCGCAGCGTGCAGACCCGGCGCAGCCTGCCCGTGCGCCGCGTCGAGGGCGCGGTTCCGCTCGCCCCGGACGCGGCGGAGTGGGATGCGGTTCCCGCCGAATTCCTGCCGCTGATGCCCTTGTGGTGGCGGCAGGACCGCGTGGAAGGCGTCTTGTGGCGGGCGGTGCACGACGGCGGGCGCCTCGCGATCCGGTTGTCCTGGGAAGACCGCTACGAAGACCGCAGCGTGCTCTCGGCGCGCGGCTACAGCGACGCCGCGGCGTTGCAGTTCTCGGCGGCGCCGGATCCGCCCCTGCTGGCCATGGGCACCGCCGAGCAGCCCGTGTCGATCTGGCACTGGAAGGCGGCTTGGGAAATCTGGCCGCGGATCGGCGGCGGAGTTCCGCACGTGGCGGAGAAACTCCACGCGCGCGGCTTCGGCGTGATGGAGGCCACGACGTCGGGCGGCGACGAGATCTACGCCAAGGGCTCCTGGGCAGCCGGCTACTGGGACTTGGTGTTCGTGCGCGACCTGCGCGCGGCCGACGCCGAGAGCATCGAGCTCGCTCCCGGGTCGAACGCCTGCGTGGGAGTGGCGGTCTGGGACGGCTTCGCCGGCGACCGCAACGGCCAGAAGTCGGTCACGATCTGGCACGACCTGCTCATCGAGCGCTAGCCACGACCCGGACGGCAAGCGCCTAGGATGGCGGGCGTGCGCCTTCCCGCCGCCGCGATCCCGTTCGTCCTGTTCGTCCTGTCCGCAGCCGGTTCCGCGAACGCGCAGCAAGCCGCCATGGAGCTGCGGCCCGGCGAACGGATCGCGTTCTTCGGCGACTCGATCACCGACCAGGGCGGATTCCTGCCGCTGATCCAGGCGGCGGTCGCGGACGAGACCGGCGGCGCGGTCACGCTGGTCAACCGCGGCCTCAACGGCGGGATGGTCACCCACCTGCTCGAAGGCGCGGCGATCTACGGCGATTCCCAGCCGCCCTTCACGGAGTGCCTGCGCGAAGACCGGCCGACCGTGGCGGTGGTGTTCGTGGGCGTCAACGACGCGCGGGGCGGTCCTGGTCCCGCGGTCTACGAACAAGGCCTGCGCAGCATGGTGCGGCTGGCGCAGCGCGCCGGCGCGCGCGTCGTGCTCGCCACGCCGGCGCTCGACGGCGAACTGCCGCGCGGCGCCAACGGCAACGACGCCGTGCTCGACGCCTATGCGGCGCTCGCGCGCACCGTCGCGGAGCAGGAAGGCGCGGTGCTGGTCGACTTGCGCGCGGCGACCGCCGCGGCGCTCGCGCCGGCAGGCGACGCCGCGCGGGAGCGCAGCGGCCGGCTGAGCTACGACGGCATCCACATGAACGCCGCGGGCAACGCGCTGCTCGCCCGCGAATTGCTCGCCGGCGTGCGCCGCGCGCTCGAACCCGCGCTGGTGCCCTGGCCGCGGCGCGCCGAGTTCACGGGCTCATGGCTGCCGCTCCCCGACACCATGGGGGTCCCTTGCCGCGACGAACGCGGCCGGCGCCCCGAGCACCGGCTCACCGACGACCTGCGCGCCCTGACCGGCCGCGTGATGCCTTTCCAAGCGGAACGGAAGATCGTCGAGGGCCAATGGGTCGTCCGTTTCGAGATCGCCCAGGACGCAGCCGCCGAATCCTGCACGCTGATCGCCACGCCGACCGGCCTCACGCTGCGCGCACCCGACGAGGCGGGGCTGTTCCGCGCCGCCAAGCTCTTCGTGCAGTCGCTCGGCCGCACCGAAGCCGGCTGGTTCGTGCCGCTCGGCACGATCGAGGACGCCCCGGCCTTCGGCTACCGCGCGCTGATGCTCGACGTGGCGCGGCAGTGGCACCCGCCCGAGTCGCTCTACCCGCTGGTCGAGCTGGCCAGCTTCTACGGGCTGCGCCAGGTGCAGCTGCACTTGACCGACGACCAGTCGTTCACCTTTCCCTCGGCGAGCTTCCCGGAACTCGGCACCCCGGACCGTCACTACCGCGCGATCGCACTCACCGCGCTCGACCAGCGCGCCGCGAGCATGGGCGTGACGCTGGTGCCCGAACTCGACCTGCCCGGCCACTCGACCGCCATGCGCCGCGCGCGCCCCGACTTGTTCGACTCGGTCGACCCCGGCACCGGCGCCATGCTCGACCTCGGCGTGATCGACCTCGGCCGCGCCGAGACCTGGGCGGCCGTCGACACGCTGATCGGCGAAATCGCAGCGATCTTCCCCAACTCGCCGTGGATCCACGTGGGCGGCGACGAGGCCTGGCTGGGCCGCATCCACTTGTCGCCGGCCACGGCGCCCGCGCTCGCCGCGCTGGGCAGCAGCGACCCGCACGACCTGTTCCTGCTCGGCCTGCGGCGTCTGCACGAAAGCGTGATGCGGCACGGCAAGCGCACGCTGATGTGGGAGAGTTTCCGCGGCACCGGCAGCGCCAAGGTGGAGATCCCGCGGGACGTGACGGTCTTCGGCTGGGAGACCGCCTACGAACTGCCCCAGAACCTGCTCTCCAACGGCTATCCGGTGCTCAATGCATCGTGGAAGCCGCTCTACGTGACCCCCGGCCGGCGCTTTTCGCGCGCCGAGATCTTCGCGTGGAATCCGTGGCGCTGGGAGAACTGGTGGGAGGCCGTGCCCTCGTTCACGCCGATCCAGCTCGAACGGCATCCGGCGGTGGGCGGCGCGATGTTCTGTTCGTGGGAAATGGCGGCCGCCGACCAGCTCGACGCGCTGCGCCCGCGCGTGCCGGTCTTCGCCGAGCGGCTCTGGAACCCCGACGGCACGCGCAGTTTCGGCGACTTGCTGCGCCGCGCCGCAGCCGCCGACTGGCGCTTCGGCGAACTCTCGATGCCCGTGGTCCTCGATTTCGAAGGCGCGCTCGGCGTGCCGCCGGCCGCCGACGACTTCCGCGGCACCGAGTGGTTCGCCGAACACGCCACGCTGCACATCCGTTCGCTCCACCCCCGCTACCGCGTGAGCTACACGCTCGACGGCTCGCAGCCCGGGCCCATCACCTCGCCCGCGCCCGCCGGGTCGATCGAACTGACGGCGAGCACCGAAGTCCGCGTGCGCATCTTCGGAGGCAGCCAGCCGCGCGAAGTTCGGCGGCGCTTCGACCTCGATCCGGTGGCCGTCGAGATCGAAGGCCTGCTCACCCATCTGCCGAACGCGCAGCCCTGGCTGCCCTTCGACAAGTTCGGGCCGCGACTCGAACTGCGCTTCCGTTCGCGCTTCGAAGGCGGCGTCGTCCGCTACACGATCGACGGCGCCGCACCGGGCGCCGGCAGTCCGCTCGCCGAGCAGCCGGTGATCCTGGAGCGCACGGCCACGGTGCGCGCGCGCGCTTTCGACGCCGCCGGCCAGCCGCGCGGCAGCGTATGGACGCGCCGCTTCGAGCAGCTCGACTTCGAGCGCAACCTCACCACCGGCAAGCCGGCGCAGGCCAGCAGCCAGGCGACCGCTAAGCACGACCCCGCGCATGCGGTCGACGGCGTGGTGAGCCTGGAGAACTACTGGGACGGCAGCGAAGGCGGCCCCCAGTGGTGGAGCGTCGACCTGGAAGCCGAACACACGCTGCGCTCCGTCCGCCTGTGGACCTACTGGGACGGCGCGCGCTTCTACGAGTACACGGTGGAACTGTCGCGGGACGGCCGCGCCTGGACCGAGGTGGTCGACGAACGCGCGAACACCACGCCGGTGTCGGCTGCAGGCTACGCGCACGACTTCGCGCCCACGCCGGCGCGCTACGTGCGGGTGCGCCTGCTGCGCAACAGCGCCAACCCCGGCAAGCACCTGGTCGAAGTGCGCGTGTACGAGTAGGCGCTCCGGGGGCTGGGCGCGCCACCTAGCATGGACCTTCCCCATGCGACCCTCCCGCACGCTGCTCCTGATTTCGCTCGCGCTGGCTGCCGCCGCGCCGGCCCTCGCCCAGTCGCCCGCCCGCCATGGCGAAGCCGCCGACTCCGCCGGCTCCGCGCTGCACGGCACGACGGTCGCCGAATTGGTGGTCCAGTACCAGGCCGACCGCGGCTCGCTGCGGCGGCTGTGGACCGCGCCGATGTCGGCCGCGCGCCACGACCGCACCGAGCGCTTGAACCGCGACTGGCTCGCGAGGCTCGAGCGGGTCGGCTTCGATTCCCTCGGCCGTGACGGCAAGGTCGACTGGATGGCCTTCCACAACCTGCTCGAGCACGAGCTGGCGAGCGCCGGCCACGAACGGGAACGCGACGCCTCGGTCGAACACCTGCTGCCTTTTGCGCCGCTTCTGGTCGACTTGCTCGAGGCCCGTGCGCGCCGCGAACTGCCTGTTGCGCGCAGCTCGGCCGAGACCCTCGACGCGGCGGCTCTCGCGGTGCGCGACGCGCGCAAGCGGCTGGCGGAGGCCAAGGAGCCGATCACCGGCAACCGCGCCGCCGAGCGCTGCCAGGACCTGCAGCGCCAGCTCTCGGAGTGGTACCGCTTCGGCGGCGAGTACGACCCGCTGTTCACCTGGTGGTGCGCCGCTCCCTGGGCCGAACTCGAGAAAGAGCTGCGGGACTACTCGGGCTTCCTGCGGCGCGAAGTCGCGGGCCTCGACCCCGACGATCCCGATCAGATCGTGGGCGATCCCATCGGCCGCGCCGCCTTGCTCGACGAATTGGCCTTCGAGCGCATCCCCTACTCCCCCGAGCGCCTCCTCGAGATCGCGGAGCGCGAATTCGAGTGGTGCCGCGCGCGCCGTGCCGAAGCCGCGCGCGAACTCGGCCACGGCGACGACTGGCGCGCGGCCTACGAACAGGTCAAGGGCATGCACGCCGAGCCCGGCGGCCAGCCGGCGATGATCCAGATGCTCGCCGAAGAAGCCATCGCCTTCCTCGAAGCCCGCGACCTGGTGAGCATTCCCGGACTCGCCAAGGAGTCGTGGCGGATGGAAATGATGTCGCCCGAGCGGCAGAAGTTCACGCCCTACTTCACCGGCGGCGAAGTCATTTCGATCAGCTATCCCACCGAAGGCATGGCGCATTCCGACAAGCTCATGTCGATGCGCGGCAATAACCTGCCTTTCGCGCGCGCGACCGTGCACCACGAACTGATCCCCGGCCACCACCTGCAGGGCTACATGGCGGACCGCTGGCGCACCTACCGCCGCCCTTTCGGCACGCCGTTCTACCTCGAAGGCTGGGCGCTCTACTGGGAGTTCCGCTTCTGGGACCTCGGCCTGCACCACGACGCCGCCGACCGCCTGGGCATGTTGTTCTGGCGCAGCCACCGCGCGGCGCGGATCCTGTTCAGCCTCAATTTCCACTTGGAGAATTGGACCGCGCAGGAATGCGTCGACTTCCTGGTCGAAAACGTGGGCCACGAACGCCGCAACGCCGAAGCCGAGGTGCGCCGTTCGGTGCAGGGCGGCTACGGCCCGCTGTACCAGTGCGCGTACATGATCGGCGGTCTGCAGATCCGCGCGCTGCACCGCGAGCTGGTGGAGAACGGCACGTGGAAGGAACGCGATTTCCACGACGCCGTGCTGCAGCAGAACTCGCTGCCGATCGAGTTCGTGCGCGCCGCGCTGACGGGCAAGGGCCTGAAAGCCGGCGCCCCGCCTTCGTGGACCTGGGACGGCTGAGCCGGACCAGCCAACTTGCTTGGGACGGCTGAGCCGGACCAGCGAACGCACTGGGGACGGCTAGCCGCCGAAGGGATTGTCGTCCGCTGGCCGCACCACGGGCGGCGCGGGTAGCAGCATCAGCTGCACCACGCGCGCGCCGGGCAGCTTCTGCTGCAGGCGCGCGGCGCCGGCGGCAGTCACCCGCGTGCCCCACAGGTAGACCGACTCGAGCTTGCCGAGCTTGGCGAGCGCGTCCAGTCCCGCATCGCCGACGTTGGTGCCGTAGAGATTGAGCGAACGCAGCTCGGCGAGCCCGGCGAGCGCCGCCAGGCCCTTGTCGCCGACCGCCGTGCCGTGGAGATCGAGCCGCACGAGCCGGGTCATCCCGGCGAGCCGGGCGAGTCCGGCGTCGCCGACCTTGGTGCCGCCGAGATCGAGCACCGCGAGATGCTGGCGCAGCGGCGTCAGCGCGGCAAGTTCGCGGTCCCCGACTGCGGACTCGCGCGAGTAGAACTCGACGCGCAGCAGCGGGCTGCCCGGCTGCACCGGCTCGATGCGCGCGGTGTCGCCGGCGGCCTTGGCCAAGACCGCGGCGGAGAGCGGCGCGAGGCCCTGGCCGAACTGCTGGAACAGCGCGACCGATGCCGGAGTCGGAAGCGGCGCCCCGATCGCGGGGCCGCTCTCCGCCACCGGTCCGGTGGCCGCGGTCCAAGCACCGAAGTCCGCGCCGCCGGCGATCCACGCGCGGATCACCGCCACTTGTCCGGCCTCGAGCGGATCGCCCTCGGGCGGCATCCGGTCCAGGTCTTCCCGCGGCAGTGAAACGAGCTCGAAAAGGATGCTCTCGTCGGGTTTGCCCGCCACCAGCACCGGGTCGTCGCGCACGCCCGCGAGAATTCGCTCGCGCGTGTCGAGCCGCAAACGGCCCTTGGGCTTGGCGGGGCCGCCGTTGTCCGGCGACGCGTGGCACGAGAAACAGCGCGTGCGCAGGATCGGCAGCACCTGGGTCTCGAAAACCTCGCCCGGTTCCTGCGGCAGGGCCGGAGCAAACAGCAGCAGCAGCGGGGCAAGGATCATGCGAACAGCTCCGTGACCGGCTGGCCCTTGTCGGCGACCGTGAACGGCCGGCCCGAAGGCGAGAACACCCGGTGATCGAGCGGCAAGCCGAGCGCCCACGCGATCGTGGCGTTGAAGTCGGTGACGAACACCGGCTTCTCGACGATCTCTTCGCCGGTGGCGCTGGTCGCGCCGTACACCATGCCGCCGTTGACGCCGCCGCCGGCCAGCGCGCAAGAGAAGGACTGCGGCCAGTGGTCGCGGCCGTCGTTGTCGTTGATGCGCGGCGTGCGGCCGAACTCGGTCGCCACCACCACCAGCGTCTCTTCGAGCATACCGCGCGCGTCCAGATCGGCGAGCAGCGCCGCGAGCGCCTGGTCGAGTTCGGGCACGCGGTCCTGGAGCGTGTCGAAATTGTCGACGTGAGTGTCCCAGCCGCCCAGGCCGACTTCGACGAAGCGCACGCCGCGTTCGACGAGCCGCCGCGCGAGCAGGCAGCCCTGGCCGAAACGGTCGCGGCCGTAGGCGTCGCGGAGCTGCTCGGGCTCGCGCTCCAGTTCGAAAGCCGCGAGGTCGCTGGAGCTCATCAAGCGCACGGCCTGGTCGTACATGTCGGCGTAGGCGCTCACGTCCTTGCGGCCGTGTTCGGCAGCGAAGGCGCGGTTCATCTCCTGGACCCGCTGCATGCGGCGCTCGAAGGTCTCGGCGTCGACCTGCTCGGGCCGGTGCGCTTCGGCGAGTCCCCGTTCGGGATCGCCGATCGGCAGCGGCGCGTGCTGCGAAGGCAGGAAGCCCGCAGTGGCGGTGTAGCGGCTGCCGTTGATCGACACGTGGCCGGGCAGGGTCGGGTTGAGCGGGCCCGCCATGTGGTCGAGCCAGGCGCCCATGCTGGGGTGCTGGATCGTGCCGCGCAGCTCGTAGCCCGTGTGCATGAAGTAGCGGCCCTGGTCGTGCGCGCCCTGGGTGGTGCGCATCGAGCGGATCACCGCCACCTTGTCCATCTGCCGCGCCAGGTTGCGGAAGTGCTCCGACACCCGCACGTTGTCGGCCTTGGTGTCGATCGCCTTCGTCGGCCCTTGCGTGGGCGCGCCCGGCTTGGGATCGAAAGTGTCGAGCTGCGACATGCCGCCGCTCATGTACAGGTAGATCACTTGCCGCGCCGTCGCCGGCCGCAAGCCGATCGGCCCGCCGCCGGGCTCCTGCGCCGCGGCGAGCCGGGCGAGCCAGGGCACGCCGCCGACTCCGAGGAGGCCGGAAGCCGCGCCGGTCAGGAAGCTGCGCCGGCTGGGACCGTCGGCGCGCAGGAAGAGTCGTTGCAGGTTCATCGTCGTTTCGGCCGCTTCAGCGCACGAACAGGAATTCGTGGGTGTTGAGCAAGGTCCACATCAGGTCCCGGCCGGCCGGCCCGGGGTCGCGTTCCATCTCTTTGGTCCAGGTCGCCAGCTCGGCGCGGTCCGGCGCGCGCGACAGCACTTGCAAGAAGGCGAGCCGGATCCGGTCTTCGGGACCAGTCGCGCGTTCGAGCGCCGTCATGGCCAGCGCGAATTCGTTTCCGAGCAGCTTGTCCTCCACGAAACCGTTCATCAGCGCCAGGATCTGCGGCACGTTGGCGTCGCGGTGCCCGCCGTCGATCTGTTCGCGATCGGACTGCCCGAACTGCTGCAGCAGGTGCCCCGGCTCGGCGGGTTGCGGCAGGTCGGCGGCGCGCACCAGGCCCTGCAAGGTGCGCGCCTGGCGCATCAGCTCGGGCGGGTCGGCGCCCATGGTTTCGAGCTGCGCCAGCAAGCGTTGCTGGGCGGCCTTGTCGCCGCGCCGGCGCGCTTGGGCGAGATCCCGCAAGACCGGCCGCGCCTGGCGCTGCAGGTCCTGGCGCTCCATGCGTTCCGCCGCCCGTTTCTCGCCCTGCATGGCGCGGTAGGCTTCCGGGTCGGAGTAGCGCAGTGATTCGACCTCGGCGAGCTTGCGCAAGCCTTCGGGCGTGAGCGACGTCAGCTCTTCGAAGCGTCCGTAGACCGCTTCGGCGCGCGGCGTGAGCGGCGGCAGCAGCTTGGCGTCGAGGTCGGGCACCACCAGCGCGACCAGCGAGTCCCAGACCTGCTCGGCGCTCATGCGCTGCATCTTGGGCCCTTGGAAGCGGAACGGCGCCTCGGGATCGGTCTCGGCGCCGACGGCTTCGCGCTGCCACGCGTCGGTGTGCAGGATCACCCGCTGGAACTCACGCAAGTCGAAGTCGAGCTCGACCATGAGCGTCTCGAGCGCGCTCATCAATGCGGGATTCGCGGCCTGGGTGTCGAGCCGGACGTCGTCGAAGGGCTCGATCGCGCCCTCGCCCATGGTGAATTTCCACATGCGGTTGGCGATGGTGCGCGCGAACATCGGGTTGGCGGGCGACACCAGCCAGTCGGCGAACGCGCCGCGCGAATTCACCTGGCCCGCGGGCGTCCGGGCGGCGTCTCGCCCGCCCTGCCGGCGGCGCCGCTGGGTGGCGCGCTCGCGCGGATCGGGCAGGTCGGCCTGGGCGCCGAACAAGGTGTGCGCCGTCACCAGCTGGTTGGGCGCGGCGTCGGCGTACTTGTAGTCGTCGGGGAGGCGCGCCGCACCGGTGCCGCTGCCCTCCAGTCCGGTCGACGCGACCTGCACGATGCGGGCGAGCGCCCGCGCGAAGTTGGGACCCAGTTCTTCGCGGAGCCGACGCCCTTCCTCCACCAGCGCGCGGCCGGATTCGCCCTCGACCGGCGACGTGCGGTAACGGAGGCCGCCGGTGAAGGCGACCATGCCGAAGAAATCCTTCTGCTTCCAGTCCGTGAACGGGTGGTCGTGGCATTGCGCGCACTCGAGCCGCAGCCCGGTGAAGATGCGCAGCGTGTTCGCCATGTTGTCGTTCGGCATGCCGCGGTCGCGCAGGAAATACCCGGTGGCGCCGTTGCCGCGTTGGTGCGCCGGCCCTTCCGCCGTGAGCATTTCGCGGACCAGGTCGTCGTAGGGCTTGTTCGCGGCGACCGACTCGCGCAGGTAGTGGATGTAGGGTTCGCCCGAGACCTGCGGCGCGATGCGGTCCTTGAGCCGGAAGACGTCCGCCCAGTAGGGGAACATGCGCGCGAAATGCCCCGGTGAGCCGAGCAGCTGGTCGATCAAGTCGCCGCGCTTGTCGCGGCCGCGCGCTTGCAGGAACGCGCTGGTCTCGGCCGCGGTCGGGATGCGCCCGGCGATCTGCAAGTAGGCGCGGCGGACGAAGGCGGCGTCGTCGCTCGCCGGATTGGCCGCGACGCCATGCGCCTTCAGATCCCTGTCGATCGCGGTGTCGATCCGGGCGGCCTTCTCGCGCAGTTCGGTGGCGGTCAGGCGCGGCTGCCAGACCGGCGTCGCCGCCTCGAGCGCACCGGCTGAAGGTTCGCTGCCCGGTCCGGCCGTCAGCGCGCCGACGGTGAGCGCGGCGGCCAATACGGGGACGAGCGCCAGGCGAGGGAATTGGATGCGAGGGTCGAATTGCATGATCGGTCGGCGTGGTTACGGAACGCCGGAGGGTCGGCCCGCGGCGGCCCTGCCGCAGGCTAACTTGCCGGCACGCAACCCCCTACCCCCCTATCGGTCTCGCAAGGACTTGGTATGGGCCGATTGCCGCCCCCGTGGTCCGGTGCAGATCGACGCGCAACTCGTGGGCGCCCAAGGGGAGTTCCACGGGGCCCAGTTCGAAAGTCCCGACGCCGGGCGGCACTTCCGCCGCGAACTCGAACGGCCCGCAGTGCAGCACCGCCCGCACGGGGGCTGGCTCCCCGCGCCAGCGCAGAGTGAACCCCCAAGGGCCGGTTTCGAGCACGCGCACCCGCCAGACGCCTTGCTCGCCCCAGTTTCCGTCGCCTTCGGACCTGGACCGGCGCCAGTCCTGCCGGGTGAACGCGACCACGCGCTCGGCCGGGTCGCCGAAGTGGATCGGCGGCGGCAGGTATTCGCCCTCGGGCGCGCAGGTCGAATCGAACCAGGCGTCGTACTCCGCGAGCAGTTCGGCCACCAACTCCGGCCGCGCGGCGGCCAGGTCGTGGGCTTCGCCGGGGTCGTCCAACAGATCGTAGAGTTCGAGCGCGAGCGGCGCGGTTTCGAGTTGCTTGCCAAATCCGCTCGGGTTGACCAGCTTGAAGCGCCCGCGCCGCAGCAGGAAGTGGTGGTGGCGCACCGGACGGTCGCCGCGGTGCGCTTGCACGACCAAGGCGCGTTCGGCGAGCGCGGCGCCGTGTTCCAGAGCCGGCAGCAGGCTGCGCCCGTCGAGATCGCCGGGAGCTTCGACCCCGCACGCCTCGAGGATCGTCGGCAACAAGTCGATGTTGGCGCCGTAGCCCGCCTGGACCAGGCGCGGCTGCAGGCGCGCGGGCCAGTGCGCGAGCAGCGGACTGCGCACTCCGCCCTCGTGGACCTCGGTCTTCATGCCGCGCAGTTCGCCGACGAAGCGGCGCGTGTTGGGGCCGTTATCGACCAGGAACACGACGAGCGTGTTGTCCAGCGCGCCGGCTTGCGCCAGCGCGGCGACCAGGCGGCCGACGTTTTCGTCGACGTTCGAGATCATCGCGAAGATGCGCGCCAGACGGTCGTCGGCGGGAAACCGTTCTAGATAGTGCGCGAGCCAGGCGGCGGGCAAGTCGCGGAACGGTCCGTGCGGCGCGTTGGTCGGCAAGTAGGCGAAGTAGGGCTTGCCCGCCGCCCGCTGCTGCGCGATCCATTCGAGCGCGGCCTCGAAGTAGAGGTCGGTGCAGTAACCCTTCCACTCGACGCGCTCGCCGTTCTTCAACAGCACCGGGTCGGTGTACCTGCCCTCGCCGCCGGGCGGATCGGAGGGCTGGCCGATGCCGCCGCCGCGGTGCACCAGCGCGAAATCGAAGCCCTGATCCTGCGGGCGCATGGGCGCGCAGTCGCCAAGATGCCACTTGCCGAAGATCCCGGTGGCGTAGCCGGCGGCCTTGAGCAGTTCGGCGATTGTGGTCTCCTCGGGTTCGAGCAGCGCCCGCCCGACGTAGGTGTCGAAAGCGCGCGTGCGTTGCGGGTAGCGCCCGGTCATCAGCGCCGCGCGCGTCGGCGCGCAAACAGGATGCACGTAGAACTGCGCGAGCCGCGCGCTCCCCGCGGCCAAGGCGTCGAGATGCGGCGTTTCGACCTGGGTGCTGCCCAGGAAGCCGAAATCGCCGATCCCCTGGTCGTCGGTCATGATCACGATCACGTCGGGCGGCGGCGGGGAATCCGCGCACCCGGCGAGCAGGAGGACGGCTGCAACGGAGAACGGTCGGCGGGGCATGCCGTCAGAGTAGGCGCCGCACGGATCCACGACCGCGCTGCGACCATGGTGGCCGCATTGCGGCTCGCCCGCCCCTTCTTCCTGGCCGTTGGCCTGCTCTGCGTGGCCCTCGCCGCGCTGGGCCTGTTCTTGCCCTTGCTGCCGACCACGCCTTTCCTGCTTCTTGCGGTGTGGTGCTTCTCGCGCAGCTCGCCGCGTTTGCAGCACTGGTTGCTGCACAGCCCCGTGTTCGGCCCGGTGCTGGACGATTGGCAAGCGCGCGGCGCGGTGCGCCGGCGCGTGAAGGTGGTCGCCACCGTCCTGATGCTGGCGATGATCGCCTACCCGCTCGGCTTCCTCGATTTCTCCCCCACCTTGAAGCTCGCCGCAGCCGCGTCGGTGGCGGGCGTGCTGGTCTTCTTGTGGACGCGGCCGGACCACTAGGCTGGTACGGCCGCTCCGCCGCCGGCCCCTGCCATGACCTCCCGTTTCCGCGCGCTCCTGCCGTTCCTGTTTCTTGCGCTGCCGCTGGTGGTGCTGTCGATCGTCGGCATCCTGGGGAATCGCGAAGCGCGGACGGTGGTGCTCGGTGCGATCGCCGATTGCCAGTACGCCGACCAGCCCGACGGCGGCCAGCGCCTGTACCGGCGTTCTCCCGACAAGCTGCGCGCCGCGGTCGCCGACTTGAACGGCCGCGACCTCGACCTGGTGCTGCATCTCGGCGACTTCATCGACAAGGACTGGGCGAGCTTCGACGTCGTCGCGCCGATCTACGACCAACTGAAGGCGCCGCACCACCACGTGCTCGGCAACCACGACTTCTCGGTGGAGGACGCGCGCAAGCCGGAAGTCCCCGCGCGCCTCGGCCTGAAGAGCCGCTACTACGCGCTTCGCGAAGGCAGTTGGCGGTTCCTCGCGCTCGACAGCAACGACTTGAGCACCTACGCGTGGCCGGCCGGCAGCGCCGAACTCGAGGCCTCGCTGGCCTGGTACGCGGAACATGGCAACGGCGCCGCCCAATGGAACGGTGCCGTGGGCCCGGAACAGCTCGCCTGGCTCGAAGCGCAACTGGTCGAAGCCGCCGCCGCCGGCGACCGGGTGGTGGTCTCGAGCCACCACCCCGTGTACCCCGACGCCGGGCATAATCTGTGGAACGCCGCCGCAGTGCGCGAACTCCTGTTGCGCTACCCGTGCGTCAAGCTCTACTTGAGCGGCCACAACCACAACGGCGACTACGCCGAAATCGACGGGCTGCACTTCCTGACCCTGCATGGAATGGTCGACACCGAGGCCACCTCCTACGCCGTGCTGACTCTCGGCATGGAATGGATCGAGGTCGACGGGGTCGGCCGTACGCCCGACCGTCGCTTGACGATCCGCTGAACCACACACCCATGAACAGACTCGCTTTCCTGCCGTTCTTGCTCCTCGCGGCTCCTGCCGCGGCCCAAGGCGTCGTCGTCAAGACCGAGCGCGCACCGGCGCCGGCGGAGGCGCGCGTCAGCAGCAGGGCCGCCAATGCCTGGCTCGACAAGGCGGAGAGCGCCTTGCACGTGGCCGACCAGACTTGGAGCTTCGAACAGAAGATCAAGGTCAAGCTGAGCATGGGCTCGCCGGACGACGCCATCGAAGCGCCGATGGTCCGCGCGGGCACGGTCGCTTTTACCGGCGCGATGGTCGCGCGGCTCGACGCCGCGAAAATCCTCGACTTCCCGGGCATGCCCGAACCGATGCGGAGGGAAGAAGTGATCGTCTTCCGCGATGGCGTGTTCTACGTCGACCGCGAGAGCATGAGCCCTTTCGAGGAGCGTGCGCTCATGAGCATCACTCTCGAAGACGCCCTCGCTCTCCAGGCGGAACAGACCGGCATGCCGGAAACGCCGAGCTTCTCGCCGTTCTTCGATTCGAACCCGCTCCACGCGAGCCCGGGGGCGACCATGAGCGGCATTCGCAAGCTCAGCAGCTTCGAGGTCGCCGGCAAGAAGGACGGGCAGGTCACGCTCTCTGGCAAGGGTTCGGCGACGCTCGCCCCCGCCATGGGCCCCGGCGCGGCCTCCGCCGAAGCACCCCCCGAGCCCACCGTGACCATGCTGGTCGACGAGGCCACCGGCCGGCCGCTCCGGATCACGATCGGGGATGCCGAGAATCCGACTTTCGAAATGTCCTTCTCGAACTTCGTGCCCACCAAGGCCGATGCAGCGCGCTTCGACCTCAACCCCGAAGGCAAGGACTTGCCGAGTCTGAAGGACGCCATCCGCCGCGAGATGGAGATGCGCCAGGACATGGCGCGACAGCACTCGGCGGAAGAGGAATTCTAGGCCGCTTCGATTTCCAGGCGATGTGGCTCTTCCAGCCCCTGATCCTTGTCTGCGGCGCCTTGCTCGCGCAAGACCCGCAGACGCCGGCCGAGCAACTGGCCGCAATGCAAGCGGAGAGCGCGGCGCTGCCGGGAATCGACCCGGCGGCGCACCCGCTCGCGGTTTGGCGCGCGCATCTCCGGCCCTCGGCAGAGGAACTCGTCTTCGAGTCGCTGCCGTGGCGGACGAGCTTCGCCGCGGGCCTGCGCGCGGCCGACGCCGCCGAGCGCCCGCTGCTGCTGTGGGTGATGAACGGCCACCCACTGGGCTGTACCTGAGGCAACGGGGTGGCGGGCCGTGCGTCCGCCTGGTCCGATCCGCGAGTGCTCGAACTCGCGCGGCAATTCGTGCCGGCCGCCGACGAAGTATGGCGCCTGCAGCGCGGCGCCGACCCCGAGTGCCTGTTCTTCCAGCGCGCCGTCAATGGCGGCAAGCCGATCACCGACGACGGCACGCGGCAGGGCATCTGGGTGATCGCACCCGGCGGCAAGCTGCTCGCGCACGTCAACTCGGCGAATCCCGAACACGTAGCGGGCATGCTCGAGAAAGGCCTCGCGGCCTGGCACGAGCTGCCCGCCGCCGAGCGTCGTCTGTCCGCCGAGGCGACGATCGAACCGACGCACCGCTGGGATTCGTTCGCGCCGCAGGACGGCTTGATCCTGGAGCGGATCGTCCGCGACCTACCGGCATCGCTCGATCCGGCCGAGGCGCCGCGGCGGCCGTGGAACCGCGACTTTGCGTGGTTCACCAAGGACGAAGCGCGCGCATGGCTGCCGGCCGATCCGCAGCCGGGGGCGGTGCAAGCGGTCCCCGCCGCCTCGGTCGAGCGCCTGGCCCGTTTCCACCTAGTCGACAACGTGCGCGGACAGACCATTCCCTATGCCGCCGAAGACCTGGAGCTCGCCGCCCTCACCGCCAAAGTGCTCGTGCGCAACGGCAGTCTGGTGGAACTCGCGCTGGCGGGCGAGGTCCGCGCCGTCACCGACGGCACCTGGAAGCTCGGCGACAACCTGTGGAAACCCGGCCGCTTCGATCCGCACGGCATCGAAATCCGCCTGATTGGTCGCGCGGTCTACGACCTGGATCGCGAAGCCTTCATCGAGTTCGAGCTGCTGTCGCTCGGCAATCGCTTCGGCAAGACCGTCATGAACGGTCGCCACCGCGATCCCGATCCCGCGCCGATCGGCTTCCATTTCCAGCTGGCCGCAGCCGGCCGCAGCATCGCCCCCACTTTTGTTGCGATCTACGAGGTCCCTTGGATCCCGTTGCCGCAGCAGGGGCGGGAATTGCGCCTGCGCTAGGGGCTACTGCACCGTCGCCGCGACCACCCTCGACATGCAGGGGTCGGGGCAGGTGTTCTTCTCGGCGGACTGGAACTGGAAAGCGCGCCCTTGCAGCGCGGCCGGCACCGTTGCGGTGTGAACGAAGTCGCCGTTGGCGTCGCACGCACCCATGGCCACCAGCCGCGACAGCGGGTTGCCCGGCAAGGCGATGCCGAAGTCGACGCACCAGCCACCGCTGCTTGCCTGGTAGCTGCCCAGGCTGGTGCTCCAAAGCACGGCGACCATTTCGCCGGGAGTTCCGTGGCTGACCTCGACGGTGGCGGTCTGGCCGGCGACCAGGTTCGTGACGCACAGGCCCAGACATTCGCCTTGCAGCTTGGTGAAGGTGAACGTGCCCAGCGGCACCCCGAAGAACGGGTAGCCGGTGATCTGCGTGATCGGGTCGGCGGGATTGGTGTTGTTGTTGCGGCGGTGTAGCTGGTGCCGCTGTCGGTGCCCGCGTCGAAGGGCTCGAGGACGACCACGGCGGAGTCGAGGAAACGGCCGCCGACGAACAGATCGAATCCCGACACGCCCACGAACCAGTCGGGGCTGGGGTGCGATCATCGACACCAAGGTGACGCGCGAGAAATCCGAGGTGACGTCGAATTGCATGGTGACCGAGCCCGGCGAGGTGCCGATGCCGCCGCCCGACAACACGAATTCCACGTCTCCCGCGGTGATGGCGGCGTTCACTTCCGCGATCAGCGCGGTCTTCGATCCGGTCTCGGCCATCGACTCGATGCCGGCGCTCGCGAGACCGCCGAGGTTCCAGAACGAGACGCCCGCGCGGCGGGTTCCGCCCACCAGTCCCGACATGTGCGGCCCCGGCGGGAAATCGGCCGGGTGCGTCGACGCGCTCCAGGTGGACTCGAACACGACCTCGTAGCGCGCCGCGAGGGCCGGGTCGCAGTTCTGCGCGCGCGCGGCTCCCGACGACAAGATCGTGAGGCCGACGACGAGCGTGGCAATGGGGTAGAGGGCGGAGGAAGCCATGTCTTGCGGCGGCAGCATGGACGCCAATGTTCCCAGAATCGTCACGCTGGGCGGCCGGCGCCGTTCTCGCCCCGATAGGGCGGAATTTCGGGCTAACCTTAGGATGGTGCGTCCGCCCGGCCACCCCACCAGGCCTGGCTCCCCCAACCACTTTGGTGCCCTTCCGCCAGAGCAATGCGACCCGAAGACCCCAAGCCCACCACTCCCGCCGCTCCCCAAGAGACTTCCTTGGAGTCCTTCGCGGCGGCCCGCCCCCGGCGCCGGCGCGTGCAGGTCGTTCGCATCGCGGTCCCGCTGTTCGCCGCCTTCCTGTTCGGCGCGACGACGAGCGGCAGCCTGGTTCCGGCGAAGGTCCGCTCCGCGCCCTACTTGATGGACCTCCACATCCACGGCTCTTTGAGCGAGCGCACGGCGACCATGGCGCACCACACGTCGGAAGCCCAGCGCTTCGGCTACGACGGCCTGTGGTGGACGGACCACATGACCCGGCAGGTGGGGAGCCTCTACCAGCACGCGGTCGGTTTCGACGGGAGTCTTGCGGAAGAGCACGGCAAGTACCTGACGAATGAGTTCGTGCTGGCGGAGGATCAGGCGGGTGTCACGTCGCTCACATTCCACCAAGACACTCCGGCGGCAGGTTCGGCGCACGTCCGCGCCCGCATGGAAACGCAAGACGGCTCGGGCTGGGCCGAATCGCGCCTGCGGCTCGAATCGACCGGCGCGGGCCACGTCAAGAGTCTCTTCGCGGGACCGGAACCGCGCATCCAGGTACGCCTGACGAACCGCAAGGGAGAAGCCGCCTTCTTGATCCGGATCACGCTTTCTTCCCGGTCCGACGGCGTCTCGGCGGAAGGCACGCCGAACGTGCTCGAGTACCTGCCCGCCAAGATGCACCTCCCGGATCCGCCCCCGAACGTGGAGCGCATCGAGATTCCCAAACTCCGGAAGAACGTCTGGACGTCGCTCGTCTTGCCCGTGACGGCCGATGCAAGGACGCACTTCTGGGAAGGCCGGGACCTGGCCTTGCTCGAATTCGAGCTGGTGCTGTTGTCGAAGAAGGGCGGAATCGTCGAAATGGACTTCGACGACTTTTCGATCGAACTCACCGACGCGA
>DASWJW010000015.1:0-38949 GCA_036396955.1 Planctomycetota bacterium | reverse complement strand
TCGACCTTCATGAAGACGCTCGAAGGCGGCCGCATTTCGATCGGCGCGCTGG
This sequence comes from Planctomycetota bacterium, assembly GCA_036396955.1. Lineage (GTDB taxonomy): Bacteria > Planctomycetota > UBA1135 > UBA1135 > UBA1135 > DASWJW01. The sequence goes on along the minus strand of DASWJW010000015.1, from coordinate 38,897 downwards.
CCGTCGGACTTTCGCAAGGCGCGCTCGACCAGGCGAGCCGCTACGCGGTCGAACGCGAGCAGTTCGGCAAGCCGCTCGCGCGGCACCAGGCGGTGGCTTTCAAGATCGCCGACATGCACACCGAGACCATGGCGGCGCGGCACCTGGTCTACCATTCGGCGCGGCTCAAGGACGCGGGCCGCGACTTCGGCACCGAGTCGGCGATGGGCAAGTACTTCGCGAGCGAAGTCTGCATGCGTTCCACCTACGAGGCGATCCAGATCTTCGGCGGCAACGGCTACTCGCGCGAGTATCCGGTCGAGCGCATGTACCGCGACGCCAAGCTCAACACCATCGGCGAGGGCACCAGCGAGGTGCAGAAGATCATCATCTCGCGCGCGCTGCTCCGGCCGCTGCTGCAGGTCTGAACCTTGGCCGCCGGCGCGCCGCCCCTCCGCGAAGTCCAGGTCGGCCGTTTCCGCGTGCGCGCCCTGCGCGACGCCGACCTCTGGCTCGACGGCGGCGCGATGTTCGGCGTGGTCCCGCGGCCGGTCTGGGAGCCGCTGGCGCCGCCCGATGCGCGCCACCGTGTGCGGCTGGCGACCACGCCCTACCTGGTCGAGGACGGCGCCACGATCACGGTGATCGAACCCGGGATCGGCCGGCGCTGGAACGCCAAGGAGCGCGACCGCTACCGGATCGAGAGCGACGGCGGCCGCGACCTGCTCGCCTCGCTGGCCGCGGCGGGCGTGGCGCCGGCCGCAGTGGACCACGTGCTGATGACCCATGCGCACTGGGACCACCTGGGAGCGGCGGTCGGCGCCGACGGGGCGCCCGTGTTCCCGAACGCCACGCACTGGCTGCCCGAAACCGAGCTGCGCGCGGCGCTCGATCCCGACGCGCTGCGCCGCGCCTCCTACCGGCACGAAGACGTGCAGCCCTTGCAGGCCGCCGGCCTGCTGCGCACTTTCGGCAGCGAGGGTTGCGAGCCGCTGCCAGGCGTCCGCATGCATCCGGTGGGGGGGCACAGCGACGCCGTCTGCCTGGTGACGCTGGCGGACCGCGGAGCGACCGCCTGCTTCTGGGCCGACGTCCTGCCGACCCGCCACCACGCGCCGCTGGCCTGGATCATGGCCTACGACCAGAACGCCGAGCGCTCGTTCGCGGTGCGCAACGAGTGGATCCCGCGCGCGGCCGCGGAGGGCTGGACCTGCCTGCTCTACCACGACGCCGAGACGCCCATCGGCCGGCTCGTGGCGGCCGGGCGCAATTACGCGTTCCAGGCGCTCGCGGCGGACTAGCTGCAGGTCCGGCGCAGCTACGCCGCCGGCGCCTCGGCGGGGTCCAGGCGTTCGCGCAAGCCGTCGGCGAGGCGGTGGACGGCCAGCACGAGTCCGGCCATCGCCAGGGTCGCCGCCGCGAGCGGCCACCAGACGTGCTGCGCCAGGTCGTCCGGGGCGTGGCCGATCATGGCGCCCCACGACGGAGCTCCGAGCGGCAGTCCGAGGCCGAGGAAGGACACCACGACTTCCACCTTCACGGCGAACACGAAGTGCAGCGCGAATTGCACCAGCAGCAAGGGCGCGAGGTTCGGCAGCAGGTGGTGGAGCAGGATCCGCCGGTCGCTCGCGCCGGCTGCGCGCGCGGCGAGGACGAATTCGCGGTCGGCCAGGCGCAAGGTCTCGGCGCGCACGATGCGGAAACACTGCACCCAGCTCGCCAGGCCGACCGCCAGGTAGACCGCCGCGAAACCACGGCCGAGGATCTGCGCCAGGCCGAGGATCAGCAGGACGGAAGGCACGGCGGCCACCGCGCCGGCGAGCCAGCCGGCCAGCGCGTCGAACCAGCCGCGCCGCCAGCCGGCCAGCACGCCGAGACCGGCGCCGAGCGCCACGGCGAGTCCGGCGGCGAACCCGCCGACCAGGAGCGCGACGCGCGCTCCGTGCAGGGTCTGCGCGAAGACGTCGCGGCCGAGATGATCCGTGCCCAGCAGCGCGTGCGCGCCCGGCGGCTCGAGCAAGCGCGCGCCGTCCTGGCGCATCGGATCGGCGCCGAGCACGCCGAAGGCCGCGCAGACCGCTACGGCCGCGTAGATCCCCAGGACCAGCAGCCAGCGTTTCATGCGAGTTTCCGCATCCGCGGGTCGGCGAGGGGGTAGCCGAGGTCGGCGAGCCACTGGCTGGCGAGGTAGAGCAGCGCGAAACACCAGCTGACTGCCTGCAGCACCGGCTCGTCGCCGTGGAAGACCGCATCGACGGCGAAGCCGCCGAGGCCCGGAATGGCGAACACGCGTTCCAGCAGCAAGGAGCCCAGCGCGAGGAACGGCAGGATCGCGAGACTCTGCGCGAGCACCGGCACGCGCACGTTGGGGAGCACGTGGCGGCGCAGGACCGCGCCGGTGCCGAGTCCGCGCGCGCGCGCCGCCTGGACGTATTCGCGGCCCATTTCCTCCAGGACCACCGTGCGGTAGTAGCGCAGCTCGGGCCACACCGCGGCCGCCACCCAGATCAGCGCCGGCAGCACGAGCGCCGCTGCGTAGGGGCGGTCCCATGCCGCGGGGAACCACTTCAGCTCGCCGACGAACAGGGCGCGGAGCACCACGATCCAGACCAGCACGCTGATCGCCATGCCGGCGGCTGAGAGCCAGGCGAGCGTGCGGTCGGTCCGTCCGCGCGCGCCGGCGGCGAGCAGCGCGAGACCGAGCGCGAGCACGGTGGTGAGCGTGAAGGCCGGCAGGCCGAGCGCGAGCGAGCGCAGCGCCCGCGGCAGGAGCTCCGGTCCGATCGGCCGGCGGGAATCCCACGACTCGCCGAAATCGAAGCGCAGCAGACGCGAGGCGCGCAGCAGGAAGCGGCGCGGCGCCGGCACCGCGCGCGCCCACCCGAGCCGCACGCCGCCGCGGTCGTCGAAGACCGCCGGCGTGCCCGCCAAGGCCGTGCCGATGCCCGCCGCCGGGCGCGCGCCGGCGGCGAGGGAATCGGGCCGGACGCGCAGCACAACCCCCGGGGCCAGCACGCGGCCGTCGAGCGCCGCCGCGACCTCCGCCACCGAACGCCCTTCGAGCGGGGCGCCGGTCTGCGGCCCGTCGGGCAGGAGCTGCAGCACCAGGCTGCCCGCCGCCACCGCGACCTGGATCTGGAGTTCGCGGTCGCAGTCCGCTTCGACGCGCAGCACGCCAGTTTCGAACTCCGAGACTTGTCCGAGCCGGAGCCGCTCGGCGCCGATCCGCTCGGGGCTCGCGCGGCGGCCGGCCGTACGCAGCGCCGGGTCGCCGAGGATCCTGCTTTCGAAGACCAGGAACAGGACCAGACTGACTCCGACCGCAAGCGAAGCCACCCCGAACAGCTTCCGCAGCGCGCGCGAAATCAGCGCGAAGTCTCCAGGCGGTAGAGGTACTTGGCGGGCAGCATGTCGACGGAACTCGGCACGTAGCCGCCGAGCCAGGGCTGCACGAGCTTGAAGCCGCGCAAATGGTCGAGCGGGATCGCTGGCAGTTCCTGGTGCAGCCGCACGAGCAGTGCGTGCGCCGCGGCGCTGCGTTCGGCGCCCTTGGGCAAGGCCCGGAACGCCGCGAACAGCCGGTCGTATTCGCGGTCGGAGAAGCCGGTGAAATTGGTCCCGTTCGCGGCGCCGCCGGCGAAGACCGCGAGCAGGTTGGCCGGGTCGGGCCAGTCGAGCGTCCAGATGTACGGGAAGAGCAGCACCTTCCCTTCGCGGATGCGCTCGAAGTACTTGCCGCCGGCGTTGAGTTCCGGTTCCACGCGGATTCCGACGCGCGCCAGTCCGTCCTGCAGGATCAGGCCGATGCGCCGGTTCGCCTCGCCCGGGCCCGACAGGTCGAGCCGCAACGCCGGCAGGCCCTTGCCATCCGGGTAGCCGGCGGCGGCGAGCAGGCGGCGGGCTTCGGCGAGATCTTCCGAGGCGAAGGGGCCGGCCGGCGCGTTTTCCGCTTCGGCGAGCTCGGGCGGCAGGAAGCTGGTCGCCAGCCGGCCTTCGTGCGAGTTGCGGACCTCCTTGAGCCAGCGGCCGTAGGGGAGCGCGCGCGCGATCGCGGCGCGCAGCAGGCGCCGCCGGGCGTTGCCCGGCTCGTCGCCGGGGACGTTGCCGACCACGGGGTCGCGCATCTGGAACGCCAGCATGGTCACCAGCGGCGTGTCGACCATCTCCAGCTTCACGCCGCGGCTGCGCCACGGCTCGGCGGGTTCGCGGCCGTCGACGACCAGCCGGTCCCAGGCGACGCTGGGGTTCAGGGTGGCGATGTCGCCGCGGTCGAACATCAGGAGCCGCGTGCTGCCGGCCGGCACCCGCGTGAAGCGCACGGCGTCCAGGTGCGGCAGGGGACCGCCGCCGAACGGGTCGGGCTGGCCACGCCAGCCCGGCACCCGGCGGAAGGTCGCGTCTTCGCCCGGCGTCCATTCGGCGAGCGAGTACGCGCCGCTGCCGACTGGCTCGTTGACGAAGTCCGCACCGGAGCGCGCCACGGCTTCGGCGGGGTAGACGACCGTGTAGGAACTGGCGAGGCGGTGGAGGAAGTCGGGCTCGTTGCGGATCAGGCGCACGAGCAGGACCCGTTCGTCGAGGGCGCGCAAGCCGGCGATGCCGCCGGCGGCGCGTGCCGCGGACCAGGCCTCCGCGCGGGCGTCGGCGCCGCGCGCGGTCTGCGCGCGGAACTCGTCGAGCCCCACGACCAGGTCCTCGAGCGCCCAGAAGCCTTCGGTGGCGAGTCCGCCGTCGGCCTGCCGCAGCCACGACTCGACCACGTCCATCGCCCGGACTGCGCGTTCGCGACCGGGCCAGAGCGGTTCGTCCCAAGGGTCGTGGAAGCGCGCGTCCGCGCGCAAGGTGAAGACCCAGAGCAGCCCGTCGTCGCTCGTCTCGCTGCTGGCGGCGAGCAGCGGCTGCAATGCGAAGCCGGGCTGGCCGTAAGCGTACTCGTAGAGGCCTTCGTAGATCTGCCGCTGCAGGACCTGGTGGCCCATGCTGTTGGCGAACGCCGGGTCGAAGCCGCCGAGCTCCGTCCCCATCGCGAAGCGGACCGGCGCCGCGGGCTGCTGGACGGCCGCGGCGGCCGACAACGCCGGCGCGCACGCCAGCACCAGCGCCGCAGCGGTCTTCATTCCACTTCGACTCGTTCGGCGAGGATGCCGATGTGGCTCTCGCCGACGCGCGTGGCGATCAGGGTGAGCGCGCGATCGCCGTAGGAATCGGGAAGGAAGCGCTGCTGGAGGGTGAGCGGCCGGTCCGTCACGCCGCGCTTGCGCACTTCGAGCCGGCCGACCTGGTTCTGGCGCATGACCACGCGCATCTTGCGGGCATCGAGCTTCTCGACCGCGAGCACGCGGAACGTGTCGACGAAGGCCGACATCACCGGCTTGTCGCCCGTGAGGTAGGCGATCTCGGGGTCGATCACGTGGAGGTCGTGCTCGCGCGCGAAGCGGCCGAGCAGTCCGCAGCACACCAGGCTCGGATCGGGGTCGAAGAAGAAGCTGCCGATCTCGCCGACTTCGGCTTCGCGTTCCTGGACGCCGCAATAGGACTCGGCGGCGGGCAGCGCCGTCGCGCGGCGCTCGACGCCGGATGCGAGCGAGCCGTACCAGAACACGGTTTCCTTGGCTTCGCCGTTCAGCGAAATGACTTCGATCTCGCCAGGTGCCGGAAATTTCTCGAGGAGAGTTTCGATGGCGACCGCCGGCGAAAGCTTGAGGCCCGCAGCCGGCCGGCCCTCGAGGAGTTCGGCGACCCGTGTGGGATCGGGCGACCAGTCGTCCGGGCTCATGATCCGCCGGCTGCCGCGCCGCCGCGAAGGGTCGAGGAACAGCGCGCCCGTCGGCGGCATGGTCTCGGCGCAGTCGGCTTCTTCGACTTCGACCCCGTGTACGCCGTACTGCTCGGCGTTGAAGCGCGTGAAGTGCACCGCCGAGGGTTCGCGGTCGAAAGCCGTGACTTTCAAGCCCGCGATGGACATGGCGATCACGTCCGAACCGATGCCGCAGCAAGGGTCGACCACTTCGCGGATGCCGGCGCGCACGAAACGTTCGGCGCGGTAATTGGCGACCCGCTCGCTGCTGGACTGCTGCAGCTGCTCGCGGGTGAAGAACATGTCCAGACCCTTGGTGAACTTCTGGGTCGCGCGCCGCCGCAGGTCGCGGAGTTCGCCCAGCGCTTCGGCGATCTTCTTGGGGAACATGCCCCGGAAGCTCTCCTGGATCGCCAGCGGGTCCTCGCCGGAATTGCGATACAACTGCAGCGTGTCGCGGGCTTCGTCGGCCGTGAGGGCCTGGGCGGTCTTCAGATCGATGCGCATCCCGTTCGCCGCTGCCATTCTAGGGGGTGGGATCCCGCAGTGCGGGGGGTGCGAATGCAGGGGCCAGCCTGTTCTAGACTCGCGGCCTTGGAATGTAACTCTCTTTTCCAGAGGGATTTGGGGCCAACACCCCGGAGGAATCCGGAACCTCGGGGGACTCGCGTTCGGGTCAACCCGCAACGGCGGGCGGCCGATAGGGAGTCAGGCATGGCCTCTGCCGCCTCTTCCCGCCGAGTGAACCGGCGCCGTGTTCGCGTGCCCATCTGGCGCTCGCTGCGTGTGCGTGGAGCGCTCGTTGCCGCCGGCATCGCCGGCGGCGTGGCGTTCCTGTCCGGCTCGGTCCTGCGCGCAGTCGAGGAGCAGGCCCGCACCCAGGAGCTCGCGGACGGGCTCGTGGAAGCGCGGTCCAATCTCCTGTCGGAGCTGGAGCCGATGCTGGCGCGGAACGACTTCCAGCGCATCCCGGCGCTGCTCGCGACCGAACTCGGCCGGCACCGCGAGATGAGCGCGGTGATCGTCGACAAGTTCGGACCGGTGCTCTACCGCGCCGGTGTCGACGCGCAGCGCGGCCAGGAGGATCTCGAAAGCATGCGCCCGCTGGGCGGCGGACTCGTCGCCGGCGTGCTCGGCGAGACCGGCATGCTCGAACTCCGGCACATCGTCAGCCACGACGGCCAGCGGCTCGGCGAGCTGCGCTTGCGCGCGCGCGCCCGCCCGGTCGCCTGGGCGCACCTGCTCCCTTGGTTCGCCGGCGGTGGAGCACTCTGGGGATTCTTGAGCTTCTGGCTGTTCCTCGGCGTTTCGCTGCGCCCCTCGGGGCGAATCCTCGGCGCGCTGGCGAGCCTGAAGGACGAGGAGTTCTGGCACCGCGCGCCGGTCACCGGCTGCGGCGAGATGCGTGCGATCGCGACGACGATGAACGCCGGCCTCGAATCCATCGAGCATGCCGCGGTCAAGGCGCGCGACGCCTACCTCGAGACCGCCAAGGCGCTCGCGCGGGCGGTGGAAGCCAAGGACCGTTACACGAGCGGCCACAACCAGCGCGTCACGCGCTACTCGGTCGAGATCGGCGAATGGCTCGGCTTCGACAAGGAACGGCTCGAAATCCTTGAGCTGGGCGCGCTGCTGCACGACGTCGGCAAGGTGGCGGTTCCCGACACGGTGCTGCTCAAGCCGGGACCGCTCACTCCCGACGAGTACGAGGTCATGAAGAAGCACCCGATGGCCGGCGACCGGATCTTGTCGGCGATCCCCGGCATGCGCGACATCGCCGACGTCGCGCGCTCGCACCACGAGAAGTGGGACGGCAGCGGCTACCCCCTCGGAGCCGGCGGCGAGTCGATCCCTCTCGAAGGCCGCATCGTGGCGATCGCCGATGCCTTCGACACGCTCACCACCAAGCGTTCGTACAAGGAGGCGTTGCCGGTGGCCGACGCACTGGGGATCATCGAGGCGGACGCGGGTACGCACTTCGACCCCGAGTTGGCCCGCCTCTTCGTTTCGATGAAGCGCAACGGCGTCGGCTACAAGGGGCTGCAGCCCAATCCGCGTTCCGAGCCGCCGCAGTGCGCGCCGTCCCGGTACTCGGCGCCCGTCGACAGGGAGGGTCTGCGCGCCGGCGAAGGCCTGACGGTGAATGACGCGGTTTCCTGGATCAGCGACGGGCCTGACGGCGCCGACCGTGGCGCCGACCTGGTCTAACGGCCGCTCGCGTTGACCCCGGCGGGAGAGCCGCGGACACTGTCGGACCCGCAAGCGTGCGGGATCCTCCATGCACCGCACTCACCGCCAGCGAGTCCTCGACCTGCTCGAGGACGGCGACCTCGCCTTGGTTCCGGCCGCGCGCCCCGTGCTGCGCAACCACGACGTCGAACACCCTTTCCGGCAGTCCTCGGACTTCCTCTATCTCACCGGTTTCCGTGAGCACGATGCGGTGCTCATGCTCGCCAAGGGCATCGACGAGCTCCCGGACGAGACCATGTTCGTGCTGCCGCGCGACGCCGCCCAAGAGACTTGGACCGGGCGCCGCTGCGGTCCCCAAGGCGTGGTCGAGCAACTCGGATTCGAAGCGGCCGATTCCCTGGACGACCTCGACGACCGCGTCGGCGACGCCCTGGCGCACGCGCGGCGCGTGTGGCTGCGCTTGGGCGAGCGTCCCGAACTCGACCGGCTCGTCCTCGCTCGCCTCGGCGAATTGCGCGAACAGTCGCGCCGCGAGGATTGCCACTCTCCGGGTTCGATCCACGATCCGAGCGGCCTGCTCGCCGAGCTGCGCCTGCGCAAGTCGGCGGAGGAGCTGGCCTGGATGCGGCTCGCCGCAGCGGCCACGGCCGAGGGTCATCTGCTCGCCATGGCGCAGGCCGCGCCCGGCGTGGGGGAGTGGGAACTCGAAGCGCTGCTCAACTACACGTTCCGGCGCCGCGGCGGCGACGGCTGGGCGTATCCGCCGATCGTGGCGGGCGGCGTCAACGCGTGCATCCTGCACTACACCGAGAGCGCCGCGCGGCTCGGCACGGGCGATTTGGTGCTGGTCGACGCCGGCGCCGAATTCGCCGGTTATGCGAGCGACGTCACGCGCACTTTCCCGGTGGACGGCAGCTTCGCGCCCGCGCAGCGCGACGCCTATGAAGTGGTGCTCGCCGCCCAGGAAGCCGGCATCGCGGCCGTGCAGCCCGGCAAGCCCTTCCAGGACGTGCATGCCGCTGCGACCCGCGCGCTGGCCGAAGGCCTCCGCGCCCTGGGAGTGTTGTCCGAACCGATCGACGCGATCCTCGAGCGGCAGCTCTACCGCCCCTGGTACATGCACAGCACCTCGCACTGGCTGGGGCTCGACGTCCACGACGCCGGCCGCTACCGTAGCGACGGCGTCTCGCGTCCGCTGGAGGAAGGCATGGTCCTGACCGTGGAACCCGGTCTCTACTTCCGACCCGACGACGAACGCGTCCCCGCAGCCTTGCGCGGCCTCGGCATCCGTATCGAGGACGACGTCCTGGTGACCGGCGGGGGGCACGAAGTCCTCAGCGCCGCGGTGCCCAAGCGCATCGACGAGGTCGAAGCCGCCTGCTCCGCCGTGCGGGTCATGCCGCCCACCCTTGAATCGGAACTCGCAATCAAGTGAGCGATAACGCCCTCGTACTCGAACGTGTCTGCAAGCGCTTCGGCGACTTGAAAGCCGTCGAAGAACTCGATCTGGTGGTCCCCGCCGGCTCGATCTACGGTTTTCTCGGTCCCAACGGAGCCGGCAAGACGACCACCTTGAGGATGATCCTCGACATCTACAAGCCGACCTCGGGGTCCATCTCCGTGCTCGGCCATGCGAGCGCCATGGCGGTGCGCGAGCGCATCGGCTACCTCCCCGAGGAGAAGGGCCTCTACAAGAAGATGAAGGCCTGGTCGATCATCGCGTACTTCGCGACGCTCAAGGGCCTTTCGCGCCGCGACGCCAAGAACAAGGCTTTCGAACTCCTCGAGCGCTACGGACTCAAGGACTTCGCCAACGCCAAGACCGAGGCGCTTTCCAAGGGCATGGGCCAGAAGGTCCAGGTGCTGGCGTCGATCGCCCACGATCCCGAGCTGGTCATCCTCGACGAGCCGTTCTCGGGCCTCGACCCCGTGAACCAGCAAGTGATGGAAGAGGTGATCCAGGACATGGCCGGCCGTGGCCGGACGATCCTGTTCTCCACCCACGTCATGTCGCACGCCGAGCGCATCTGCGACCGCGTGGTCCTGATCGCCAAAGGCCGCAAGCTGATCGACGGCACGATCGCCGAGGCGCGCCGGACCATGCCGCGGCGCATCCGCATCGAGACCGCCGACGCGATCGGGCCCCTCGAGCGCGTCGCCGGCGTCACGCAGGTCTTGCGCCTGGGCGACGGCGAAGCCACCGGCGCCGTCGGCGAGCGGCCGACCACGCGCTGGGAATTGCGCCTCGCCGAGCACGGCGACCCGCAAGCCGTCCTGCAAGCCTGCTTCGAGAACGGCATCAACTTGCGCACTTTCGACCAGACCGAACCGAGTCTGCACGACGTCTTCGTGCACGTGGTGGGCGACGAAGCCCGCGAGGCAAGCTTCCGATGAACAACGCACTCCTTGTCGCGACGCGCGAATTCGGCGAGAACGCCAAGACCAAGGGCTTCTGGATCGGCCTGTTCCTGTTTCCGCTGATCCTCCTGGTGGCGGTCAAGGTGCCGCGCTTCCTCGAGGACAAGGCGGTGCCGACGCGCGACTTCGCGCTCGTGGACCTGTCCGGGAGCTTCGGCTCGGTCATCGCCAACGGCTTGCGGCGCTACGAAGTGCGCAAGAAGCAGGAGGCCTTCTTCCGCTACACGCAGAACCACGCCGACTCGAGCAAGATCCCGGGCGGCGGCGAGATCGATTTCGAGAAGCTGCCGGCGGACATGTTCGACCCGGCCAAGGCGCTGGAGCGCCTCGAAGACCAGAACCCGGAGGTGCTCGACCTGCTGGGGACGGAAGCCGGCTGGGCGGCGACCGTCGAACAGGCCGCGCAATTCCTCAAGGAGGACCGCCCGGCCTTCGAAGCGCCCAGGCCGCGCTTCCGGCGCGCGGAATTGCCGGCCGGACTGATCGCCGAATCCGACGACGCGGACGCCATCGCCGAGAAGCTGCGGCCGTACCTGCTCGGCAAGAGCCTCGAGAACGATGCCGGCGGGAAAGTGGAGCTGTTCGCCGCCATCGTGGTCCCGGCCGACATCGAGAAGCGGGTCGCCGACGGCATGCTCGAAGAGCTGCTGGCCGCGAACGAACCGCGCGGCGGGATCCAGTACTGGTCGGCCAACCTGGCGGACAACGACTTGCGCGATCTCGTTCAGAAATCGGTCAACGAGGACCTGCGCCAGCGCCGGTTCGTGTCGGTCGGGATGGACCCGGCGGAAGTGCGGCGGATCCAGAACGCCACGGTTCCGATGGCGAGCCTCAACCCCAAGAAGGCCGCCGGCGAGGAGGCCGTCAGCGCCGCCGACGTGCTTCGCCAGTGGGCGCCGGTCGGCTTCGTCTACCTGCTCTGGGTGGCGATCTTCACGGTCGCGCAGATGCTGCTCAGCAACACCATCGAGGAGAAGTCGAACCGCATCATCGAAGTGCTGCTGTCCTCGGTGACGCCCGGCGAGCTCATGATGGGCAAGCTGCTCGGCATCGCCATGGTCGGCCTGACGATGATCGGCGCGTGGATCCTGTCCTTCATCCTGGTCCTCAAGTCCCAGGCCGGGCCCGAGGCGGAGTGGGCCGGGCGCCTCTTCGAAGTGGTGCAGTCGTCCGGCCTGCTGCCGCTGTTCGCGCTCTACTTCATCCTGGGCTACCTGACCTACTCGGGGCTGTTCCTGGCGATCGGCAGCCTCTGCAACACGCTCAAGGAAGCGCAGAACTTCATGGGCCCGGTGATGGTGATCATGATGGTGCCCTTGTTCACCATGATGTTCATCCCGCGCGATCCAAACGGCACGCTGGCGACGATCCTGTCGTGGATCCCGCTGTACACGCCGTTCGTGATGATGAACCGCGCCGCGGCCGATCCGCCGGCCTTCGAGTTCTACGGCACCCTGGTGCTGATGATCTGCACCACGGTCGTCATGCTGTGGCTGTCGGGCAAGATCTTCCGCACCGGCATCCTGCGCACCGGGCAGCCGCCGAAACTGCTCGAATTGCTGCGCTGGCTGCGCAGCAGCTAACGGTCGGCGAGCCGGATCGCAGGCAGACGCCCGCGGTCCGGCGCCGGCAATGGCCGCTTGGCCGCGATCGCTTGGAGCATCGGTTCGAACCAGGCGGCCGCGCGGGCGAGGAAGTCGTCCACGTCGAGGCCCAGGAAGGCCGGGGAATAGGGTTCCAGATAACGCCGCGCGGTGCGGTAGAGCTTGCGCGCCCCGTGGGCGTTGCCGCGCTCCCAGTGCAGCGCTGCGACCGCGAACTGGATGAGCGCCTTGTAGAATTCGGCGGTCGAGTCGCCGACGTGCTGCCAGCGCTCTTCCCAGACTTCGTGCGCTTCGTACCACTCGCCGGCGTTGAACAGCCGGATGCCCTCCAAGTACTCCTCGGGATAGTCGGCGCGCGCGCTCCCGGACATGGGGGGAGCATAGCGCGCACCGTTATAAAGGCGGCCCCGTGCCGGTTCCCTCCCCGTTCCACGCCCGCACAGCGGAGCTCTGCGAGAGCCACCGATGGAAGGACTGGTCGGGATACCACGCGGTCTGCCACTTCGGCGACGACCATCTGCCCGAGTACTTCGCCATCCGCCAGGCGGCGGGCCTGCTCGACGTCTCGCCGTTGTTCAAGTACCGCGTCGAAGGCCCGGACGCCGCGGTGTTCCTGGCGCGGGTCATGGCGCGCGACGTCCGCAAGCTCAAGGTGGGGCGGGTCGCCTACTGCACCTGGTGCGACGAACACGGCAAGGTGCTCGACGACGGCACGGTCGCGCGCCTCGGCGAGCGGCGTTTCCGGGTGACCGCGGCCGATCCGTCGTTCGCGTGGCTGGCGCGGCACGCACGCGGCTTCGCCGTCGAGATCGAAGACGAAAGCCAGGCCGTGGCGGCGCTCGCGATCCAGGGCCCGACCTCGCGCGCGGTCCTCCGCGACGCCTGCGACGCCGACCTCGCCGGCCTGCGCTTCTTCGGTGCGACCGCTTGCCGTCTCGACGGCGTCGACGTGGTGCTCACCCGCACCGGCTACACCGGCGACCTCGGCTACGAAGTCTGGTGCGCGCGCACCGACGCGCTCACGGTCTGGGACGCGCTCATCGCCGCCGGCCGCGCCCACGGTCTGCGGCCGATCGGACTGGACGCGCTCGACATGGCGCGCGTGGAAGCGGGCTTCGTGCTCAACGGCGTCGACTACTGGAACGCGCAACAGTGCTTGACCGAAGCGCAGAAGTCCACTCCCTTGGAACTCGGGCTGGGCTGGACCGTGCAGCTCGACCGCGAGCCCTTCCTGGGCTCCGCGGCGCTGCGCCGGGAGCGCGACCTGGGGCCGCGGCGCGTGCTGGCGGGCCTGGAGATCGACTGGCCGGCGCTCGAAGCGCTGTACGAGCGCTTCGACTTGCCGCCGAGCCTGCCGCTTTCCGCATGGCGCAGCGGGGTTCCCGTCTACGCGGGCCGGCGCCAGATCGGGCGCGCGACGAGCGGCAGCTGGTCGCCGACCCTCAAGCGCAACCTGGCGCTGGCGACCCTCGATGCGCGCCACGCCGCGGAAGGCGCCCGTCTCGATTTCGAAGTCACCGTCGAGTACGAACGCCACAACGTCCCGGCGCGCGTGGTGGCCACGCCGTTCTTCGACCCCGCGCGCAAACGCAGCTGATGGCGCGCACCTGGGACGCGATCGTGATCGGCGGCGGGCACAACGGCCTGGTCTGCGCCGCCTACCTCGCCAAGGCCGGCCGCAAGGTCCTGGTCCTTGAGAAGCGCCCCCTGGTGGGGGGCGCGGCGGTCAGCGAAGAGCTCCACCCCGGCTTCACCTATTCGGTGTGCTCGTACGTGGTGAGCTTGCTGCGGCCGTGGATCATCCGCGAGCTCGACCTCGCCCGCCACGGCCTGGAGATCCTTCCGCTCGACTGCACGTTCAACCCTTTCCCCGACGGCCGCTCGCTCGCGCGCTGGGGGGACGCCGCGCGCACGCGCCGCGAAGTCGCGCAATTCAGCGCGCGCGACGCCGAGATGCTGCCGCAATTCGGCCGGCAGATGGTCGAGATCTCGCGCTTCGTCAAGCCCATCATCGACGCGCCCGCCGCCGATCCGCTGTCGCGCAATCCCGCCGACCTGTTCGGCGCCGCGGCGTTCGGCAGGCGCTTCGTCGGTCTCGGCCCCGACATGCTGGCGCGCAAGATCAAGATGCTCACCATGAGCGCGGTCGACTTCCTGCACGAGTGGTTCGAATGCGAGCAGCTCATCGCGCCCATGGCCGGCAGCGGGATCATCGGGACTTTCCTGGGCATCCGCTCGCCCGGAACCGCCTACGTGCTCCTGCACCACTACATGGGCGAGATCGACGGCCACTTCCGCTCGTGGGGGCTGGCGCGCGGCGGCACCGGCGCCATCAGCAACGCCATCGCCGGCGCTGCGCGGGCGGCCGGCGCCGAGATCCGCACCGGCGCGGGGGTCGCGGAACTGCGGATGCACGGCGGCGAAGTGCAAGGCGTGGTGCTCGAGAGCGGCGAGGAACTGCACGCGCGCGCCGTGGTCTCCGCGCTCGATCCGCACCGCACCTTCTTCGGCCTCGCCGGCCGCGAGAACCTGCCCGACGAATTCGCCGCCGACCTCGGTCGCTACAAGCTGCGCGGCAGCTCGGGAAAGGTCAACCTGGCGCTCGACGCGCTGCCCGACTTCGTCAGCAGGCCGGGAGCCGGGCCCCATTTGATGGGCGACATCACCATCGCGCCGACCATCGACTCGGTGGAGCGCGCGTACGACCAGGCCAAGTACGGCGAGTTCTCGCACGAGCCGTTCTTGAACATCGTGATCCCTTCGCTCACCGACCCGAGCGTGGCGCCGCCGGGCAAGCACGTGATGTCGTGCTTCGTGCAGTACGCGCCGTACCACCTCGCGGCCGGCGCCGGCACCTGGCCGCTGCGGCGCGAAGAGTTCGGCGACGCCGTGGTCGACACGATCGCCAGGTACGCGCCGGGCATAAAGGACCTCATCCTGCACCGCCAGGTGCTCACGCCCTGGGATCTCGAGAAGGACTTCGGGCTCACCGAAGGCAACATCTTCCACGGCGAATTGTCGCTCGAACAACTCGCATTCCTGCGCCCGGTTCCCGGCTGGGCGCGCTACAAGACTCCGCTGCCGCGCTTGTGGATGTGCGGCTCCGGCACGCATCCGGGCGGCGGGATCATGGGCGCTCCCGGTGCTCTCGCCGCGCGCGCCATGCTCCGCGAGGGCCGCGCATGAGCGCCCGCGTGGTGGTGGTCGGCGGCGGCCCCAACGGGCTCGCTTGCGCAGCGCTGCTCGCCGCGGCCGGGCGGCCGACCCTGCTGCTCGAGCGCCGCGAGACCCTCGGCGGCCTCGCCGGCGCATACGAGTTCCACCCCGGCTATACGGCCCCGGGACTCCTGCCGGGCGGCGGCGCCTTGCGCCGGCGGCTCGTCGGCGAACTCGGCCTCGCGCGGCACGGCCTGCGCACGGCGGCGCCGCCGGCGGTGCTGGCGATCGAGGACGACGGCCCCGGCCTGCTCGTCGGTCCCGCCGTGCGCGCGGAGCTCGCCGACCGCTCCGCGGCCGACGCGGAGGCCTATGGCGACGCGCAGGCTTTCTTCCAGCGCGTGCGGCCCTTCGTCTCCGGACTGGTCGACCGGCCGGCGCCGGAACTTGCGCCCGGCGGTCTCGGCGACTGGTTCGGCCTGTTCGGAACCGGCCTGCGGCTGCAGATGCTGGCGCGGCGCGACCGCGCCGAACTCGCGCGGCTCGCCCCGACGGCGGTGGCCGACTGGGTCCGCGACCGCTTCCGCACCGAACGGCTCGGCTCCTTGCTGGCCGGAGCGGCGTTGCGCGGCGAGTTCGCCGGTCCGTGGTCGCCAGGCACCGCCGCCAACCTGCTGTTCGCCGAAGCACTGGGCGGACTCGAGGCGGAAGGCGGCGGAGCCGCGCTGGTGCAAGCGCTCGAGTCGGCCGCGCGCACTGCCGGCGCGGAAATCCGGACCGGCGCCGCGGTCGAGGCTTTCGTGGTGCGCGAAGGCAGAGTCGCCGGAGTGCGGCTGACGGGCGGCGAAGAAATCCCCGCGCTGGCGACGGTCAGCACGCTCGACCCGCGGCGCACGTTCCTCGAAA
Source organism: Planctomycetota bacterium (assembly GCA_036396955.1). GTDB lineage: Bacteria > Planctomycetota > UBA1135 > UBA1135 > UBA1135 > DASWJW01. The sequence goes on along the minus strand of DASWJW010000015.1, from coordinate 22,847 downwards.
TGCTCCCAGCACCGCTCCTGCCGCCGTCGCTCGACGCCGTCGCGCGCAATTGGCGCGGCCACGGCTCCACCGCGGTGCTGCTGCTCGCCCTGGAAGGCTCGCTCGAGTTCGCCGGCCGCCCCGGCGCGCCGGTCGCCGCGGCGCGCAGCGGCGCCCACCTCGACGACCTCGAGCGCGCGCACGACGCCGCCAAGTACCGCGGCCTGGCCGACCGTCCCTGGCTCGATCTCCGCGTGCCGACCCTCGCCAGTCCGGAGCTGGCGCCGCCCGGCGGACACGTGGTGCAGATGCTGGTGCACGGAGCCCCGCACGACCTCGCCGGCGGCTGGGACGCCGCTGCCCGCGCGCGGCTGGCTGCCGCCGCACTGGCGGAACTCGGGCGCTGTGTCCCCGCATTGTCCGCGCGGCTGGTGGGGCAGCGCCTGCTCGCGCCGCCGGATCTCGACGCCGAATTCGGCACGCTCGGCGGACACTTGTTCCACGGCGAGTCCGGACTCGACCAGATGCTGTCGCTGCGGCCGTGCTTTGCTTGCAGCCGGCACGCCACGCCGTTGCGCGGGCTGTTCCTGGGCGGCAGCGGGACGCATCCCGGCGGCGGTCTTCCCGGCGCTTCGGGCCGGCTCGCCGCGCGCGCGGTGCTGCGCGGGACCGTGGCTCCGGCGCGCTGAAGGCCGCGTCTAGAAGTTCAGCTCGAAACCGATGCTGACGCCGTCGTTGCTCACGCCGTCGCGCACGCCGAATTCGCGATTGCCGTAGCGGAAGCTCTCGAGCGCGCTCGCGAAGCCGTGGTGGAAGCCCCAGCCGACCGACCACGTGTCCTTGCCGTAGAGCACGAAACCGACCGCCAGGTGATCCTGCACCATCCCGGGAGGCGCCGCGGCGAACAGGAGCTGATCGGGCTCGAGATAGGGGCGGCCCGCATGGGCGTAGGTCGCGCGCAAGCTCGATTCTTCGTTGAGCCGCAGCTCGAGACCGGTGCCGCGCAGCGAGAGGTCGGCGAGCGGAGTCTCCGGCAAGTGGCGCAGCAGCGCGCGCTCGAATTGCGCGGTCTGCTGTTCGTCGTCCTCGAACAAGTTCCAGGAACGCTCGCTCGCGGCGGGCGAGAACGCCAGCCGGCCGCCGGCCGGCCAGACGGCCGGCGCCTGGGCGCCGAGGGAGCCGGCCAGGACGACGCAGAGCGTCGCCGGGACGAGGAGAGCGGGGATGCGAGCCATGGGGAGCGGGGGCGGAACCCCGACTCCTCATCGGCCTTGCCCTCCCGGACCTTGAGGCCGGCAGGGGAAACCGCCCGCAGGCCCGCTCGCGGCCGCTAGGCGGGCACCGTGGCCGTCGCCAGCGCCCGGAAGCGCTGGAACAGGTGACGGGCGTCGTGGGGGCCCGGCGCGGCCTCGGGGTGGTACTGCACCGAGAACACCGGCAACTCGGCATGGCGCATGCCTTCGACCACGCCGTCGTTGGCGTTGAGGTGCGTGACCTCGAGGCCCGTGCCTTCGAGGGAGGCGGCGTCCACGGCGAAGCTGTGGTTCTGGCTGGTGATGTCGATGCGGCCGGTGCCGATTTCGATCACCGGATGATTGGCGCCGTGGTGGCCGAACTTCATCTTGTGCGTCGAACCGCCGAAGGCGTGCGCCAGGATCTGGTGCCCGAGGCAGATGCCGAGCACCGGCGTGCCGCTGGCGGCGATCTCGCGCACCGCGGCGTGCGCGTAGGTGACCGCGGCCGGGTCGCCCGGCCCGTTGGACAGGAACACTCCCGCCGGCTGGTGGGTGAGCGCGTCGGCCGCGCTCGTCGCGGCAGGCACCACGCGCGGCGCGAAGCCGGCGCTGACCAGGCAGCGGAGGATGTTGCGCTTGACGCCGAAATCGTAGACCACCAGCGGCAAGCGTTCGCCCTTCGGGGCCGCGGTGCCGGCGAGCGGCTCGTTCCACTCGTAGGCGCGCTTGCAGCTCACGACCGCGGCGAGGTCGCGGCCGTCCAGGCCGGGGTGCGCGCGCGCTTTGGCGACCAGCGCCTGGGCGTCGACCTCGCCGGTCGCGAGCACGGCGCGCAGCGCGCCGCGTTCGCGCAGCCTGAGGGTCAGGTGGCGGGTGTCGATGCCGTCGATCGCCGGCACCCCGTTTTCGCGCAGGTAGTCGTCGAGCGTTCCGCTGGCTCGCCACGACGAGGCCTGGGCGGCGAGCTGGCGCATCACGAAGACTTCGGACCAGCAGCGGTCGGACTCTTCGTCGTCCGCGCTGACGCCGTAGTTGCCGATCTGCGGATAGGTCATCACCACACCTTGGCCGCAGTAGGAAGGGTCCGTGAGGATCTCCTGGTACCCGGTCATGGCCGTGTTGAAGACCAGCTCGCAGGCGCGTTCGCCGGGCGCTCCGACCGAACGGCCCCGATAGATCGTGCCGTCCTCGAGGGCGAGGACGGCGTCTTGGGAAGGCGGCTTGGGGCCGGGGAGGCTGGAGGCCATTCCCGGCGATTGTACGCGAGGCGCCGCGCCTATCCGCCGGGGTGCGTCTCGTCGTACCAGCGCACCCAGTCCGCGGCCGAACGGCCGGGGCCGGCGCCGGTGAGGTGCTGGAGCGAGCGGTCGATCGTCCGGTAGAGGACGGTCGAGATCACCCGCGCTTCGAGCGCGATGCCCTCCTGCACGACGGTGACGATCGGGTCGGCGATGGAGGCGGCCTGGGCGATCTCCACGTCGAAGTCGGTCACCAGCGAGATCTGCCGGCCGAAGTAGATGGTGCTGCCGGGCGCCCGCGAACCGCCGGAGGAAGCCTGCAGCGTGTGGACCAGGGCGCCGACGACTTCGGGGCCGCCGTGAGTTCCGAGGTGCTCGGCGGCGCGGACCCGCACGTCTTCGGTCTTGCCGCGCCAGAGCGCGAGCGTCCAGCTGCCGAGCGCCGTGCGCGGATCGAGGGTCATGAGCGCCTCGGCGCTCGCGCCGCGCACGCCGGCCAGTTCGGGCAGCAGGCTCGCGCCGACCAGCGAGGTCCGCATGTCGTTCTCGAGCTGGCGCGCGGCGATGTGCGCGGCCGCGCGCTGCATCGCCGGGCTGCCGTTCTTGAACGCCCGCCGCAGCTCCACCAGTCCGATGCGGAAATCGTTGCTGGCGGTGGGCCCGGGAATCTCGGCCAGCAGGCGACCGGACAAGAGGGCTCCTTCGGCGGGGCCGAGCTTGCGCAAGTGCTCCCACATCCAGACGACCCGGACGTCGCGGCGCACGCGGGCGGGCACCGGATCGAGGCGCGCGCCCCAGTCCTCGAGCAGGACGAGCAGCGGGCCGTGGTCGTCCTCGGGCGCCGCGGCGATCGCGGCCGTCACACCGCTCACCAGCGGCTCCAGCAAGCCGCGCTCGGCGGCGCGGCGGGCCCACGCGAGCAAGTCGCTGCGCTGCACCATTTCGAGCATTTGCGCTTCGCCGGCGGCGTCGACGATCTCGGCCACCGGATCCTGCAGATTGAGCAGCTCGCCGAACGGAGTGATCACCGAGCGGGCGCCGACGGCGGTGGCGGGGTCGCACTGCACCCGCGCGCCCGACTCGAGGACGGCCACGGGGAGCGGCGCGAGGCCGCCGGCGCCGGCGGGCTCCTGCACGGGGGCCAGGGCGGAAATTGCGACCGTCAGAGCGAGGAACGGGCTCATGGCATGGTGTAGCGGACTAGTCCGCCTCCGGTTTCCCGCGATTCTTGTACCAATCCAGCCACTGCAGGGGCGAACGGCCGGTGGGAGCGCCCGCCCAGGCCTCGAGCGCGGCGAGGAGCGCGTCGTGATCGGCAGGCTCCAGGCTGGAGATCTTGAACGCGGACGAGCCATCGATCCGCTCGTCGACGAAGGCGCTGTGGCCGACCCGGCCGAGCGGCAGGTTGCGGTCGTGGTCGCGGGTGACTTGCAGCGCGCGGCCCGCGAATTCGATGCGCTCGCCGGCCTCGTGCCCCCAGCTTGCCAGCACCAGGATCAGCGGGTCCACCGCCTGCGCGCCGCCGTGGCCGCCCAGCGCTTCGGCGGCGTGGTGCCGCCGTCCGGACGTCCCGCGCGCGACGACCAGCGTCCAGAACGCCCGCGCTTCGTTTTCGTGGGCCGCGCTCGCGCCTTCCGCAGCAGCTTCGCGCACGGCGCCGTCCGGATCGTCCACCGACAGCGCGAGCAGCCGCGAGAGCAATTCGTATTCGCGCTGCTGCGCGGCCATCTGGGCCGCGGCGCGCCGCAAGTGCGGCTCTCGCGCCCGCAAGCCTCCGGCCAGGTCGGCGATCGAAAGGCTGCGCGAGCGGTCGGAGTTGTCGTCGCTCGGAAGCTCGGTGCGCAAGCGACCCGCGTACAGGACGGACCGCGCGGGCGTCGCCGCGAGGGTCCGTGCCCAGAGCCAGGCGGGCCGGCGCCCGATCGGCAGCTTCGCGGGCACGGGATCGAGCAGCGCGCCCCAGGCTTCGAGCGCGCGGTAGACGTCGAGCCGGTCCGGGCCGGTCTGCAGCGCGGCTTCCGCACCGGCGACCAGTTCCTGGAGCAGGCCGGTGCCGGTCGCAGCAGACAGCCACAACGACGAGCCCGCGCCCTCCGCGCCGAGCGCACGCAGGCGGTGGCGCGCCCGCGCGGGGTCGAGCACCTTGACGACCGGATCGTGGCTGGCGTCGAAGACGCCGAATGGCGTGTCGATCCGCGTCGCGCCGGCCGCGGTGCCGGTCCGGCCCTCGATGCTCGCGCCCGACCGGGTGATGGCCAGCACCGAGCCGGCGTCCGCCTGGAGCGGGGCGGTTGCGAGCAGTCCCAGGACGGCGAGCAGGACCATGCCGCCAGGATAGCCGGACATCGCCCGCCAAACGTCGGGGCGCCGGCGAAGCGGTCACATACGACCGGGCCGCGCGCGAGCTGCCGTGCGCACGATGCGGCCGGCGAGCACCCCGGCGCCGAAGCCGTTGTCGACGTTGACCACGCCGATTCCGGCCGCACAGGAGTTGAGCATGGCCAGGAGCGCCGCGAGGCCGCCGTAGCTCGCTCCGTAGCCGACGCTGGTGGGAACGGCGACGACCGGCACGGCGATCAAGCCGCCGATCACGCTGGGCAGCGCGCCTTCCATGCCCGCGCAGATCACCACCACGTCGGCGGCGCGCAGCGAGTCGAGGCGCGCCAGCAAGCGGTGGAGGCCGGCGACGCCGACGTCGTCGATCCGCTCCACGCCGACGTCGAAGAGGTCCAGGGTCGCCACGGCCTCCCCGGCCACGCTGCGGTCGCTGGTCCCCGCGCTGACCACGCACACGCGCCCCTGCGGCGCGGGAGCGGGATCCTTGCGCCAGGCGAGACAGCGCGCCTCGGGGTCGTGCACGGCGTCGGGCAAGCGGTCGAGCACGGCTCTTGCGTGTTCGGGTGCGGCGCGCGTGACCAGCAGACGGTCGTGCACGGCCGCCAGCGCCGCCGCCGCGTCGGCCGCCTGTTCGGGGGACTTGCTGGCGGCGTAGACGGCTTCGGGGAAACCACAGCGCAATTCGCGGTGCGTGTCGACCAGGCTCTCGCCGTGTTCTCCGGCGATGCGGAACGGCAGCTGGGCGAGCGCTTCGAGCGCGGCGTCGACGTCGAGCGCGCCGTCCTTGACGCGCATCAGCACGGTTTCGAGGGCGGCGCGGTCCACGTTCAGCGCGCCGCCACGTCGAAGTCGAGCGGCGCCAGGCGGCCGGCGCTCCAGTGCGCGTGCCCGAGCCCGGCGATCATCGCCGCGTTGTCGGTGCAGTGTTCGGGACGCGCGAAGACCGCATCCAGGCCTTCGCGGCGCGCATGCGCGGCGAGGGTCGCCCGCAGTCTCCGGTTGCGCGCCACGCCGCCGCCCACCAGGATCCGGTCCACCCCGGTCGCATTGCACGCGCGGACGCATTTGCGCGCGAGCGTTTCCGCAACGGCGGCCTCGAAGCTCGCGCAGACGTCGGCGAGCGGCGCGGTTCCCGGCAGGTCCGGCTGCTCCGGTCGTCCGCCCGGGCCCTTGAGGGTGTAGAGCAACGCCGTCTTGAGCCCCGAGAAACTGAATTCCAGCGAATCGGGACCGAGCATCGGCAGCTTGAAGCGCAGCGCGCGCGGGTCGCCTTGCGCGCCCGCTGTTTCGATCGCCGGGCCGCCCGGGTAGCCCAGCCCGAGCAGCTTGGCGGCCTTGTCGAGAGCTTCCCCGGCGGCGTCGTCGCGGGTCGCGCCGAGCAGGGTGTGCGCAAGCGGCGAGTCGGTGCGATACAAGCTGGTGTGGCCGCCGGAGACCACCAGCGTCACGTACGGGAACTCCCATGAGTCCCGCGACATCAGCGCCGCGTAGACGTGCGCCTGCAAGTGGTCGACGGCGACCAGCGGTTTGCGCCAGGCCCAGGCGAGGGACTTGGCGGCGGTCGTGCCGACCAGCAGCGAGCCGAGCAGGCCGGGCCGGCTGGTGACGGCGATCGCATCGAGCTGCTCGGGCCGCACCGCGGCGGCAGTCATGGCCTCTTGCAGCACGGGACGGATCGCGTCGAGGTGGCCGCGTCCGGCGATCTCGGGAACCACTCCGCCCCAGGCCGCGTGCGCGTCGTTCTGGCTGCGCACCACGTCGGAGAGGACCTCGCGGCCGCCGCGGACGACCGCGGCGGCGGTCTCGTCGCAGGAACTCTCGATGCCGAGCAGCAGTCCTTGGCCGGCCGGAACGCTCAACTCTGCTCCAAGGCTCCGCGCAGCACCACCACGGCGGCGTCGAGCACCGGGTCTGGCGGCCGGTGCACCTGGGCCTGGTTCTCGAACAGGCGCAGGACGACTTCGCGGTAGATCTCGGGCGGCTCGGGGACGTTGAGCCACACCAGCAATTCTTCGGCGAGCGCGGGCGGCACGGGCACGTGCAGGTCGGGCTCGAGACCTCCGGCAAATTCCTTGGAGAGGTGGCCTTCGAGGATCCGGCCGGCCGGAGTGACGTAGTAGCCGGCCGTGAACTTGAAGGCGAAGTGGCCGGACGGGTAGCGGTGCACTTGCTGGAACACGCCCTTGCCGTAGGAACGTTCACCGGCGAGCACGGCGGCGCCGCGGTCGCGGAGCGCGCCGGCGAGCACTTCCGATCCCGACGCGCTCGCGGCGTTCAGCAGCACCACGAGCGGCATTCCGGCCGCACGCGCCAGCCGCGGGTCGGCGCGCATGGTGCGCACCTGCTTGCGGTCGCGCAGGGTGCAGACCACGCCGCCGTCGAGGAAGCGCGCCGCGATGTTCACGGCCGAGCGCAGCTGGCCGCCGGTGTTGAAGCGCAAGTCGATCACCAGCCCGCGCAGGCCCTGGTCGTCGAGAAGGTCGAGCGCCGCGTCGAGCTCGTCCTCGGTCGTGCCCGCGAACGAGCGGATCGCCAGCACGCCGATGCCGGCTTCGGCGTCGAGCATCGATGCCTTGACCACCGTGCCGGTCGGCACCGCCCGGCGCACCACGTCGACCGCGCGCCGGACGCCGGCGAGATTCTCCAGGTCGAGGTGCACGGTGCTCCCCGCTTCGCCCTTGATGCGGCCGGTCACCTCGTCCATCGCCAAGCCTGCGACGTCCAGGCCGTCCACGGCCAGGATCCGGTCCCCGGGGCGGATTCCGGCGGCCTCGGCAGGCCCGCCCGGAACGGGCCAGCGCACGTGGTGGGCGCCGCCGTCGAGCATCACGCCGATCCCGATCAAGTTGCCGCTGGAGTCCTCCTCCAGGCCGGCGAGCCCGTCCTCGTCCACGAAGAAGGTGTACGGGTCGCTCTGGCCCAGCCAGTCGACCATGCCCTCCACGCCGCGACGGAGCAGGAAGTCTTCGCCGACCGGCTGGACGTACTCGCTGGCGAGATGCTCGTGCACCAGTCCGAGGATCTGCGCCTCGGGGCTGCGCAAGGAACGCGAGAGCACCGGCCCGAGCAGGAACTCGGCGAGCACGACGCCGACCGCGGTGATCGCCGCTCCGAGCGCGATTCCCGCCGGATGCAGCGCGGGGAGCCGGCGCCTCGTCATGCGGCGATTCTAGGGAAGCTCGGATCCATCCCGCACGGCGTTTCCGAGGCCGGAACCGCCCGGTTCCGCGTTGCCGCATCTTGGCCGTAGCTGCGGCTACGGCCTGCGCTTCGCGCCTTGAACCCGCCGGTTTCCGTCCTCGGCTCCGCTCGCAGGGATGGATCCGAGCTTCCCTAGCGGTCGGCTGCGGCGAACCGGCTCAGTCGAGCCAGAGCGTGCGGTCGCCGTGGTCCAGGCGCTCGGGTGCGGGGTCGCCGAGTTCTCCCAGCGCCAGCACGGCTTCCGCGTCGTTGGGCGCCTTGCCGTGGAAGGCCGAAGTGTCCTCCATGAACGACACACCCTTGCCGATCGTGGTGCGCGCAGCGATGAGCGAAGGGCGCCCGGTTTCGGCCTCGGCGGCATCGAAAGCCGCACGGAGCGCGCCGAGGTCGTGGCCGTCGACTTCTTCGACGTGCCAGCCGAACGCCCGCCACTTGGCGGCGAGGTCGCCGGTGTCCATCACGTCGGCCGTGCGGCCGTCGATCTGGATCCCGTTCCAGTCGAGCACCAGGGTCAGGTTGTCCAGGCCGTAGTGCACGGCGCTGGTCGCCATCTCCCACGGCTGGCCTTCCTGGTTTTCGCCGTCGCTGGTGATCGCGTAGACGCGCGCGGCGCGGCCGTCGAGCTTGTGCGCGAGCGCCATGCCCGCCGCCACGCTCACGCCGTTGCCCAGGCTGCCCGTCGACATCTCGATGCCGGGGAGCGCGCCGAGGTGCGGGTGGCCTTGCAGGTGGCTGCCGAACTTGCGGAAGGTGTGCAATTCTTCGACCGGGAAGAATCCGCGCCGCGCGAGCGCGGTGTAGAGGATCGCGCAGCAGTGGCCGTTGGAGAGCACGAGCCGGTCGCGGTCGGGATGCCCGGCCTGCGCCGGGTCGAGCGCCATCCGCTCGAAGTAGAGCACCGAAAAGATCTCGGCGAGGCCGAGCGGCCCGCCCGGGTGCCCGCAGCCGGCGGCGTGCGCCATCCGCACGACATCGCGGCGCATGCGGTTGGCGTGCGCGGCGAGCACCGCGTTCGCGGGGGCGGTGGGGCGGACAGGAGCTGCCGACAGGGCGGACATGGTGGCGGGGGACTTCATGCGAGGCCCTCCAGGAACTCGCGCGCTTCGGCGGCGATGCCGGGGGCATCGAGCCGGTAGTGCGCGAGCAGCACTTCGGCGGGGCCGGTCTGCCCGAAAGTGCCTTGCATGCCGTGCAGACGCATGGGGACGCCCCCGCCGGCGCGGGCGACGGCCGCGGCGACCGCTTCGCCGAGGCCGCCGATCACCTGGTGCTCCTCGACGGTCATCACGCTCCCGCAGCGGCGCGCAACGGCGACCACCGCGGCTTCGTCGAGCGGTTTGAGCGTGTGCACGTCGAGCACGGTGCAGCGGATGCCTTCGCCCGCGAGCGCTTCGGCGGCGTCGAGGCATTCGGCGACTTCGACGCCGCACGCGATCAAGGCCAGGTCTTCGCCGTGGCGCAGTTCGCGCGCCTTGCCGAGCTCGAACGGCGGCCCGCCTTCGAGGATGCGCGTGGAGGCGCGCGAGACGCGCAGGTAGCAAGGGCCGTCGTACGCGGCGATGGCGGCCACGGCGGCCTCGGTCTGCGGGCCGTCGGCGGGCACGACCACCGTCATGTTGGGCAGCACGCGCATGCACGCGAGGTCTTCGAGCGCCTGGTGGCTGGCGCCGTCTTCGCCGACGGTCACTCCGGCGTGGCTCGCGACGATCTTGACGTCGAGCCGCGGCACGCAGACCGACTGGCGGATCTGCTCCCAGGCCTTGCCGGCGGCGAACATCGCGAAAGAGGACGCGAACACGGTCTTTCCGCAGAGTGCGAGTCCCGCAGCGTGTCCGATCATGTTCGCTTCGGCGACGCCCATGTTCAGGAACCGGTCGGGAAAGGACTTGGCGAACACCGCGGTCTTGGTGCTGCCGGAAAGATCGGCGTCCAGGACGACGACGTCGCTGCGGGTGTGGCCGAGCCGCTCGAGGGCCGTGCCGTAGGCCTCCCGGGTCGCTTGTTTCTGCATGGAATCGGGGAAGGCTCGGGGTGGGGAAAACGGAGTGGGGGAAGGTCGTGGAGCGAGGCCGCGGCGCAGCCGCGCGCGCCGGCGCCGGAGGCCCATTGGAGCGGCGCCGCGCCCCGTGGGGCAAGCGCGGCGACCGCATTGCCCGCCAGCGGCCGCGTGGCGGCTCGCCGCGCCGCCCGCGGCAATCCCGCGCGCCTAGACTCCCCGGTCTCCCAGTCCGGGAACGACCCCTTGCGCACCCTTCACGTCACGCACCGTGCCGAGTTCTGCGCGGCCTACCGGCTCGCCAGTCCGGCGCTCTCCGACGACGAGAACCGGCGGACCTACGGCGTCTGCTTCAGTCCGCATGGACACGGCCACAACTACCTCCTCGAAGTCACGGTCGCCGGCGCGCCGGATTCCGTGACCGGGATGGTCATGGACTTGAACCGCCTCAAGGCGCTGGTCGAAGCACGCGTGGTGCAGGCGGTCGACCACAAGAACCTGAACCACGACGTCGACTTCCTCGCGGGAATCGTGCCGACGTCCGAGAACCTGCTGCTGGCGTTCTGGGAACGGCTGGCGGACGAGCTGCCCGGCGGCGTGCAACTCGATTCGCTGCGCCTCCAGGAGAGCCGCGACCAGTGGGTGGACTACCGAGGACCTGCAAGCCGATGAGCGCCGAATCCAAGCCGACCGACCCGCTCGCGCCGCTGGTCCGCAAGCTGCTCGAGGAACTCGGCGAAGACGCCGGGCGCCAGGGCCTTCTGCGCACGCCCGAACGCGTGGCTCGCAGCATGCGCTTCCTGACCAGCGGCTACGAGCGCGACCTCGACCGGGTCGTCAACGGCGCGATCTTCGACGAAGCCGCCAGCGAAGTCGTGCTCGTCAAGGACATCGAGTTCTATTCGATGTGCGAACACCACTTGCTGCCTTTCTACGGCAAGGTGCACGTCGGCTACATCCCGGACGGCCGCGTGATCGGCTTGAGCAAGCTGCCGCGGATCGTCGAGATGTTCGCGCGCCGCCTGCAAGTGCAGGAACGCATGACGGTCCAGGTCGCCGAGGCGGTCGAGAAAGCGCTGCAGCCGGCCGGCGTGGCGGTCATCGCCGAAGCCGCGCACTTGTGCATGATGATGCGCGGCGTCTCCAAGCAGTCGAGCGTGACCACGACTTCGTGCATGCTCGGGGCGTTCCGCGACGACCAGCGCACGCGGAGCGAATTCTTGAGCCTGGTCTACGGCGAAACCCGGATCCGCTGATCCGGGCCCCGGTCGGGTTCAATCGGCCGCGGGCCGTAGCGCGATGACCTTCAGCGATTCGCCGCCGGCGGCGGTGAAGGGCAAGAACTGGTCCGGCGGTTCGACGCCCGGATCGAGCGAATGGTCGGGTACGCGGTAGCGCAGGACCCAGCTGCCGGGGTGCAGCCGCTCCGCCAGGTAGAAGTCCCGCCAGGCGTCGGCGTTGCCGGCGCCGTCGTCGAGCCAGGTCCACAGCTCCGAGAATCCGTCCTCGGCGCGCTCCGGCGGGTTTCCCGCCGGGTCGCCGCCGAGAACCTGCCGGACCGGAACGAAATCGCCGCCTGCGTAGGAAAGGGCGAGCTCGACGGGGTCCGAAGTGCGCAACTTGACCAGGTCCGCGTTGTCGAACAGGGTCCGGTCGCCGCCCGTCATCCCAGGAAGGAGCAGGCGGACGGCGGTGCCAGAGGGGATTTCGATGCGGCCGAGGTCGAGCTGGTCGCCAGGCAGGACGTCGACGTCCTGGCTGGCCAGGCCGTGGCGGGAGAGCGCGCCCGCCGCCGGGGCGGGGCCGAAGAACTGCAAGGTCTGCGGTCCGGCCGGCAGTACCACCTGGTAGCTGCCCGGCGGTCCGCCGGGGAGCAAGCGCAGGGCTCCGAAGTGGCGGCCTCGCAACAGCGGATGGTCCGAATGGAAGCGCGCATCCGGGACGGCGATGCCGTCGGAATCGACCAGCTCGACCTGCACGGTGCCGGTCGCCTCCGAAAACGGCACCGCGACGCGAACCGCCGCATCCGGATCCGCCACCAGGCGCACCGGTCCGGCGAGCCGGCCGCCGGCGTCGCGTGCGTGGACTTCGAGTGCGACGAAGGGGGTCGCCAAGGCCCGCACCGAAGCGGCGCCCTGCGGCACTTCGACGCGCACCGGAGCGGAGTCCAGGGAGCGCGCCGCGATCCCGATTTCGACCGCAGGGACGCCGCCGCCGGAGGAATCTTCCGGCGCCAGTTCGACGACGGCGAAGTCCACGGTCAGGTCGAACTCGGGCGGCGCGGAGCCGTCGAGCCGGTAGACCTTGCCATCTCCCGCGTAGTCGCGATCCGGGACGTCTTCGTCGAGCCAGACGCCGACGGCGCGTTCCGGCAGGAAGCGCAGGTCGTCCGGAGTGCACCAGGCGGCACCCGGGTCGGCCGCCGCGGCGGCGAGATCGCGGCCGAGAACGGCAAGCGTCACTTCGGCGTTTTCGAACGTCGCGGCGGCAAGCCCTTCGATGGCGAATCTGCCGGCGGAATCCGTGAACACGGTCGGGCGCCATTGGAACTCTCGCAAGGTGTTGGCGGCGAGATCCAGTTCCGGGGGGTAGCGCGCCGTCCAGGCGAGGCGCACTCCCGGCACCGCCTGGCCGGTCCGATCGCGGACCGTGCCGCGGAGCACGCGGCCTTTTTCGAGGGCGATCGCGGCGGGTATTTCGGCTTCGAGGTCGGGGCGCACTGCGGGAATCTGCGCGGGCAGGTAGCCCGGGGCGAAGACCACGCAGACATGCTCGCCGTCGGCGGTGGCGATGGCCTCGAATTCCCCGGCGGCGTCGCTGAGAAAAACCGGCGTCGGCAGTTGGACGCGTTGATTCGACTGCCACGCCGCAGCTTGTTCGGCGCTCACGAGCCGCACCGCGGCGCCTGCGACCGGTCCGCCCTGCGCCGCGTCGATCACGCGGCCGCGGAGTTCGTGGCGGGCGGGTACCGGCACCTCGAGCACGCCGTCCTCGAATTCCGCGAGGCCGACTTCGACGGACGGGGCCGAGGAATCCCAGCCGAACTTGATCCGCAATCCGCCGATGCCGGCCGGCAGGACTCCCGCGAAGGGATCGCGGCCCAGGCCGGTCGCGGTGTCCCGCAACCACTGGTGGAACTGGATCGGCAGGCCGTCCGCGCCGAGCAGGGGGTCCCCGTTGGAATCGAGCGCTTCGACCCGGACTCCGCCGGGCGGCCAGTGGGCCGGACTGTCGGCGCTGCCGAGAGCGATCTCGAAATCGGAATCCTCGAGCCGGTCGCCGAGCGTGGCGGCGCGCTGGATCTCCACCCGGAGCGCGGGAGTGTCCTCCAAAGCGTCGATTCCGGCCGCAACGATCCGGGCGGTCGCGAGTGCGGCTTCCGCGTCGCGCGCGGCATCCGGCGCCGCGACTTCGCGCACCAAGGAGGCGCCTTCGACGTCCGTGCCGGCGTGCACGAGCCACCAGAACGCAGCGGCGAGCAGCAAGAGCGCGGCGGCGATCAGGCCGGCCCGCTGGTAGTGCGCACCCGGAGACCGGTGCAGGCCGCGGCGCCGGCCCTCGGCGAGTGCGGTCTCGACGCCGGGCCATGCGCGGGCGAACACCTCTTCGGGATCGAAGACGTGCGGGGCGTCGCGGTCGGGTTCTTCTAGGGGCCTCATGGCTGTGGATCAGCTGCCGTTTCCTTGGCGAATCACCAGCATCCGGCGAATGCGTGCCCGCCACTTACGGAGGCGGTGTTCGACTTGCTTGGGTGTGAGCCCGCTCTCCGCGGCGATGGACTTCACGCGCCGCCCCTCGCAGTGGAACGCGAGGAGCATCGCCTTGACGTCGTGCGGGATCTGGTCGAGGGTCTCGATGTCTTCCCGGTTCCACTCGCTGGCCGGTTTGGCTGCCTGGTCGGGGACATCGGAGAGCGACAGCGGCAAGCCCGCCTTGACGCTGGTGCGTTTGTTTTCGCGATAGAAGCGCGAGATCTCGTTGGCGGCGATTCCATAAATCCACTGCCGTGGAGATCCGCGTTGCGGATCGTAATTGCGAATGCTTTCGACGGCTTTGGCCATGATGGCTCCGAAGAGTTCCGTGACCGTGTCCGGATCGGTTCTCAACTTCGAATGCAGATGCCCCGGAAGATCCATCGACAGATCTTCCACGACGGTCTCCCAGGCTTGGTTCTCCAGGCGCCGGAAGCCAACCCAGAGAGGCGGCGGCACGAAACTCTTCAGTTCCTTGCGCAAAGCTGGGGATTCCCCCGCAAAAACCTTCCCGAGCGGACGCGGGATTCGGGTTTTCTTTGAAATCGGGCCGTTTCCAGTGGACACGGTAGGGGGGCGGGATGCCGGCCGACGAGACTTGCGAGCGAGAATACCCGCGTCCTCGAGGCCGGTTCGCGGGGCCCGTGCTAGAGTTTGCATCTCCCCTTCCGCGGCGGCGAATCCCCCATCCCTTCCGCCGGCTGTTGCGGATCCCCTTGATCGGCGCGAAGTCTTCTTCTGTGCGCTCTGAACGCAAACGTCCCCTCTCGGCCTTTGTTGCGATCGTCGCAACCGTGGTCATGCTGGCCCTCGTCACGAGCATGATGAGCGACGGCAGGCGCCGCGGCGAAGGCGGTCTCGGCATGGCCGGTGACGGCCCCGAAGCCGCCGCGGCAATCGTCCCTGGCTCGGACTCCTAGTTTCCGCGCCGTCCGGTCGCCGGCAGCAAGCCTGCGGATTCTTCCAGAAGCCGCTTGGCGAGGAGTTCCGTGCTTGCTTCGACGCCGTGGCCGCTGGTCTGGAAATGGATGCCTGCGCGGGCGTACCAGGATGCGCGCTCGGCGAGCAATTCCTCGAGCCGTTGCATCGCCGCGGGATCGCCGCGCATCGGCCGCATGTCGCCTTGGGCGACCACGCGGTCCCAGTGCTCGCGCGCGGCGGCTTGCAGCCAGACGGTGCGGCAAGTGGCGAGCAGGCGCTCGTATGCGCGCGGCGAAGTAACCAGGCCGCCCGGCACCGCGAGCACGCCGGCGCCGTGATGCCGCAGCCAGTCCTCCAGGGCTTCTTCTTCGATCCGCCGGTAACCGGCGGTGCCGTGCAGTTCGAAGATCTCGCTCTTGGTCATGCCGGCGCGCTCTTCGATCCGCTGGTCGAGTTCGGCGAACGGGACTTCGAGCCGCGCGGCGAGCCGCCGGCCCAGGGTGCTCTTGCCGGCGCCGCGCAGCCCCAGCAGCGCGATCCGCAGCCGCGGCGCAGTCTGGATCGGAAGATCGCAGAGCTCGCCCAGGGGCATTGCCAGGGCGCTGGAGAGGGCCGCGAGCTTGCCGATCGAAGGATTGGTGCGCGCCGCTTCGATCTCGACCAGGAAGCGCCGGCTCAATCCGGATCTTGCGGCGGTTTCTTCGAGCGACAATCCCAGCCGGGCCCGGCCTTCGCGGACGCGGGCCGCGAGGGACTTGAGAAGAGCGGAGGGCGTACGGGCGCTTCTCATGCAGGGCAGTATATTGCCTTTGCCGGTGTAGTAAAGAGCCCTATGATGCCGTAACCCCGTCGTCGGCCACGAATCATGAGCGCCATCAAGACCGAGACTTCCGAACCGGCGTCCGCGCCGGTCGTCTTCGAGACCCATCCGGACCGCTACCGCCATTGGCGGCTGTCCTTCGAGGCCGATCTCGCGCGTCTGACCCTGGCGGTCGATCCTGCCGGCGGCCTGCGGCCGGGCTACGAACTCAAGCTGAACAGCTACGACCTCGGCGTCGACATCGAACTCGCCGACGCGGTGCAGAGAATCCGCTTCGAACATCCCGAAGTGCGCTGCGTGGTGATCGACGGCGCGCTCGACAAGGTGTTCTGCGCCGGCGCAAACATCATGATGCTCCGCTCCAGCGCCCACGCCTGGAAGGTGAACTTCTGCAAGTTCACCAACGAGACTCGGCTCGGCCTCGAGGGCCTGGCGGCGGTCTCGGGGATCGCCACGCTCGCGGCTTGCAACGGCACCACCGCCGGCGGCGGTTACGAGCTCGCGCTCGCGTGCGACAAGATCCTGCTGGTCGACGACCGCTCCAGCGCGGTTTCGCTGCCCGAAGTCCCCTTGCTCGGCGTCTTGCCCGGAACCGGAGGACTCACGCGCGTGGTCGACAAGCGCATGGTGCGACGCGACCTCGCCGATGTCTTCAGCACGCTCGCGGAAGGCATCAAGGGCCGCAAGGCCGTCGACTGGAACCTGGTCGACGCGATCGCGCCGTTGAGCCGCTTCGCCGAGGAGCGCGACCGCCTGGCCGCGGAGCTCGCCGCCGCGATGCCCGACAAGACCGGCCGCGTCGGCGTGAGCCTCACGCCGCTCGAACCCGAGGAGCGCGCCGACGGCATGGATTGGAAGTGGGTGCGGCTCGACCTCGATCCTGCGCGCCGCGTCGCGGACCTCACCCTGACCCTGCCCGCCGGACCGGGTCCTGCCGACGCCGCGGCGATCCACGCGGAGGGAGCCGACTGGTGGTTCTTCCGCGCTTTCCGCGAACTCGACGACGCCCTGCTGCGCTTGCGCACCAACCATCCCGGGATCAATCTCGTCGCGCTGCGCGTGGCGGGGGACCCGGCCGTTGCGCTCGCCGTCGACGGTGTTCTCGAAGCGGCGTCCGGCGACTGGTTCGTGCACGAGGTGCGCGCGTTCGCCGCGCGCGTGTTCAAGCGCCTCGACATGACCGCCAAGAGCGTGTTCGCGCTCGCCGACGGCGGCACCGCCTTCGCCGGCACTTTCCTGGAGTTCGCGCTCGCCGCCGACCGCAGCTACGTCCTCGACGACCCGGAAACGCCCGTCACGCTCGGCGTGTCCGCCCTCAACGGCGGCGCGTACTTGATGGGCAACGGCTTGAGCCGCCTCGCGACGCGTTTCCTCGGCGCTCCCGAGCGGGTTGCCGCCGTGCTCGCGCGCGCCGGCGCCGTGCCGGCGCGCGAAGCGGAGGCGCTGGGCCTCGCCACGCTGGCCTTCGACGGCATCGACTGGCCGGACGAAGTGCGCGTGGCCGTCGAAGAACGCGCCTCGTTCAGCCCCGACGCCCTCACCGGCATGGAAGCGAATCTGCGCTTCGCGGGTCCCGAGACGCTGGAGACCAAGATCTTCGGGCGTCTGACCGCGTGGCAGAACTGGATCTTCCAGCGTCCCAACGCCGTCGGCGCCACCGGCGCGTTGCAGTGCTACGGCACGCCGCTCCGCCCCGAATTCGACTACAACCGCACCTGAGCCCCATGTCCTCGATCGACTACAGCGAGAAGATCCCCAACAACGTCGACCTCGCATCGGACCGCCGCCTGCAGCGCGCGCTCGAAGCCTGGCAGCCGCGCTATCTCGAGTGGTGGCACGAGATGGGGCCCGCCGACTTCGAGACCAAGGAGGTCTTGTTGCGGACCGCCATCGGCGTCGACAAGGACGGCTGGGCGCATTTCGGCCACCTGAAGATGCCGGATTACCGCTGGGGGATCTTCCTGGCCGAACCGCAAGCCGACCGGCGGGTCGGATTCGGCGATCACCTTGGCGAACCGGCCTGGCAGCAGGTCCCCGGCGAGTTCCGCAACGACTTGCGACGGCTGATCGTCACCCAGGCCGACACCGAACCGGCATCCGTGGAGCAGCAGCGCCTGCTCGGCGCGACCGCGCCGTCGCTCTACGACTTGCGCAACCTGTTCCAGGTCAACGTCGAAGAAGGCCGCCACCTCTGGGCGATGGTCTACCTGCTGCACACCTACTTCGGCAAGGACGGCCGCGCCGAGGCCGAGGAACTCCTCGAGCGCCGCAGCGGCAACGCCGACCATCCGCGGATCCTGACCACGTTCAACGAGCCGATCCGCACCTGGCTAGACTTCTTCATGTTCACCATGTTCACGGACCGCGACGGCAAATTCCAGCTGCTGGCGCTGGCCGAAAGCGGTTTCGACCCCTTGGCGCGCACGTGCCGCTTCATGCTGACCGAGGAGGCCCACCACATGTTCGTCGGCCAGACCGGGATCGGCCGCGTGGTGCAGCGCACTTGCGAAGTCGTCAAGGAGCACCCCGACTCGGATCCGCGCGAACACGGCGCGATCGATTTCGAAACACTGCAGCGCTACGTGAATTTCTGGGCCAGTTCGAGCAACGACTTGTTCGGCAACGAAGTCTCGAGCAACGCCGCCAACTTCTTCGCGGGCGGCCTCAAAGGCCGCGCCAACGAAGAGCGGTATGCGGAGCACCTCGCTCTCGAGGCCGTGATGGAGATCCCGCGCCCCGGCACGGATTCGCTCTCGGTCGACACGGTGCCGCTGCGCAACGCGATGAACGAAGTGCTGCGCGACGAGTACGTCGCCGACAACCAGAAAGGCGTGGACTACTGGAACCGGGTCGTCGCCAAGGAAGGACTCGATTTCCGTTTCGAGTTGCCGCACAAGCGCTTCAACCGCACGATCGGCCTGTATTCGGAACGGCGCTTCGACCCGCAGGGCGGCTTGATCGATGCGGCGGCATGGCAAGCGCAGCGCGATGCCTGGCTGCCTTCCAAGGCCGATGCCGCGTACGTTTCGAGTTTGATGGCGCCCGTGCACGAACGCGGCAAGGTCGCCGGCTGGATCGCACCGCCGGCCAAGGGCATCAACGGCAAGCCCTTCGACTACGACTACGTGCGACTCTAAGGGCTCACCACCTGAGCGGGCTGTTGAGCCCTACAGGCTCACCACCTGAGCGGGCTGTTGAGCCCTTACAGGCTCACCACGTTGCTGGTCTGGCAGCTGGTCAGGTCGATGGCCTGGACGTGCAGTACACCGCATGCGGCGGCCGGTGCCGTCGCGGGGAAGTTGATCGTGCCTGCGGCGCTCGCCGTCCGGGTGATGCGCAGCGTGAGGTTCTGGCTGCCGAGTCCCAGCGTCGTGCCGGTGCAGGGAAAGCCGCCGGGAATCACGAAGGCGCCGAGCTGGGTCGCGGTGACCAACGCGACGTTGCGGTTGGGCGTGGCGCCGGTGATGTCGATGGTGATGGCGCCAGGACAGGGGCCGGTGATGCTCAAGCTGAGTCCGCCGCCACCGTCGACGTAGGTCACGTCGAGGACCGGCGGTGCCGGACTCGAGTCCGAGCTGTGGAAGTAGACGTAGCTGTAGCGGCCGGCGTTGCCGGCGTCGTTGCGGAGGACCAGCGACAACACGTCGTCGGCGAGGTCGCCCGACCAGGTGACGGCCGAGACGTCCAGGTTGAAGACCACGGGGACGAGGTCGGCGGAAGGAAATCCGACGTGGGTCGGCGTGAGGACCTCGTTGAGGCCGGGGTGGTTGTTGGTGGCGCCGCGCGACCAGCTGTCGCCCGCGGTCCGGTACACGCGCACATCGGGATCGGCGAAGGGGTTGCTGAAGCCGGCTTCGTGGTACACGGTCAGGTCCATCGACAAGATGGTCGCCGTGTTCGGAATCGAGGACAGGTCGAACTTGACGAAGCCGTCGACGAAGCGGGCGTTCCAGTAGGCCCGGCAGCGGTTGTCGTTCCAGTTCTCGTTGACTTCGGAAATGCACTTGCCGTCGAAAGCGGTCAAGCTGACCGAGGTCTGCGCGGCGGCTGGCGCGGCGAAGACGGCGAGGAGCGCGAGAAGGGCGGAAGCGGACAGGATGCGGTGCATGGACGACTTGGGCGGATGCCGAGGGATTGCGAGAGGGGACGGATGCGGGCCGGAAAGGCGGCAAGAAAGCGCCAGCGGCCTGCAATTGAGCCTATCACCCGGACCAACCGGGCGAGCGGGGGCCCCCACAGTACCTGGCAAGACGGTGCTCCGGCCCCGCCGCAAGCGGCTGGGGCGGGCGCTGGCGTGGCGGTTGCCCTGGGAATCCCGGGCCGGGGCCCCGGTCGAACGGGTGGTGGTCCCGAGAGGCCCACCACCCAGGTCGACCATCGAGGCCTAGAAGTTCACCACGTTGCTGGTCCCACAAGTCCTCAGATCGATGGCCTGCACCGACAGGCGGCGGCACAACTGCTGCGGGATGTTCACGGTGACGGTCACGTTGCCGGACGCGTCGGCGATGAACTTCTGGAAGCGGAAGATCGGCGCGTTGATTCCCAGCACGGTGCCGGCACAGGGGTTGCCGGCCGGGACCGTGAAGGCGCCCGGACCGTTGAGCGTAGCGGCGATGACCGTGGATCCGCCCGGCGTGGCGCCGTTGACGTCGATCTTGACCGGACCCGGACAGTTGCCGGTCATGCTCAAGCTGAGTCCGCCGTCGACGTAGGTCACGTCGAGGACCGGCGGCGCCGGACTCGAATCCGAACTGTAGAAATAGACGTAGCTGTAACGGCCGACGGTGCCGGCTTCGTTGTGGAGGACCAGGGACAGCACGTCGTCGGCGAGGTCGCCGGACCAGGCGACTGCCGCAACGTCCAGGTTGAAGACCACGGGGACCAGATCGGCTGCGGGAAAGCCGGTGTGGGTCGGCGTGAGGACTTCGTTCAGGCCGGGGTGGTTGTCGGTGGCGCCGCGCGACCAGCTGTCGCCAGCGGTCCGGTAGACCCGCACCTCGGGGTCGTTGAAGGGATTGCTGAAGCCGGCTTCGTGATACGCGGTCAAGTCCATCGACAGGATGGTCGCCGTGTCCGGAATCGAGGACAGATCGAACTTGACGAAGCCGTCGTAGTAGCTGGTGTTCCAGTAGGCGCGGAAGCGGTTGTCGTTCAAGTTGGCGTTCGTGGCGCTGTTGATGCACTTGCCGTCGAAGGCAGGGAGGCTGACCGTGGTCTGCGCCGCGGCCGGCGCGGCGAAGAACGCCAGGAGCGCAAGAAACGCGGCGGAAAAGAGAATTCGGCGCAGGGTCGACATGGTTGCTCGAAGAGGATTGGGAGATTGGACGGGATTCGGGTCGAAAGCGCGACGAGACGCAACTTTCCTTGCCGCTCGAATCTAGCACCCGGGGCGAATCGGTGGCTCCGTTCCGCTCGTACCGCCTGAAAAAGACGCTCCGGCCCCGCCGCTAGCGGCGGGGCCGGGCGCTTTCGCAGAAAAATACCCCCTGGTTTCCGTGCCGGAGTCCGGGAAGGCACCGGACACGGAGACGCAGCGGAGCCGCGCCGCTTCTCGAATACCGCGCCCTGTTCGTCGGATCCCCAAGGCCGCGGGTCTCCCTAGAATCAGACCCGCCCGCCGAGGAATCCCACGCTCGGCCGCAAGAAAAAGGGATCCCGCCGGCTCCGGACGCCGAGGCGGGCGTCGTCCATGGACGCGCCTAGAATGCCGCCCCTCATGGACTGGGTGCCGCTCGCAACGCGGCTGGGCCTGCACATCGCGCTCGGCTACCTGTTGGCCCTGCTCGTACTCGGGCCGGCGCCCGTGGGCCGTTTCTTCTACCGCCTGGTCGGCTGGACGGCGGCGGGGACCGCCGCCCTCGCCGGCGTGCTCGCGCTGGCCGGAGGCTGGCCCGCGGAGCCCGCCGAACGCTTGCGCGTGCTGGCCACCTTCGCCACGGTCTTGCCGGCTCCGTTGTACGTGTCGAACAAGCCGCCGCGCCGCCGCGCCGGACTGATCGCCGGGGCGGGCTGCGGCCTGGTGGCGCTCGGCGCGCAGGCCTTCGGTCCGCGCGGCCTGGGCGCGGCGCAGCTGGTCGGCGACGCGCTGGGCGCGGCGGTCGCCGGCGGCGCGTGTTTCGCCATGGTCTTCGGGCACGGCTACTTGACCGTGCCCAAGCTGCCGATCGCCCACCTCCACCGCATCGTGCGCTGGCTCGGCGTGGCGCTCGGCGCGCGCGCTCTCCAGTCGCTGGTCGTGCTCGCCGTATCCCTGCCGGCCTTGCGCGCGCCGGAGGGGCCGCGCTTCAGCGCCTTCGACGGACTCGACTTCGGCGCGCGCTATCTGGTCGGCCTCGGCATGCCGCTGGCCTTCGTGGCGATGACCGTCTCCTCGCTGCGCTACCGCAACACGCAGTCCGCCACCGGAATCCTCTACGCGGCGACCGTGCTGGTCTGGATCGGCGAAGCCGTCGCACTGCACCTGGCGCAGAAGTGGCACCTGGCGCTGTGAGCGTGCCCGCGCGCACCTGGATCGAAGGCGCATGCACCGGTTGCGAGCGCTTCTGGCGCTGTCCGGCCGAAGATGCGGAGGCGCCCGTCTGTTCCTCCTGCGGCGCCGCCGGTCCGGAGCTGTCGCCGGGAGCGGTCCTGGCGGACGGCTCGCTCGCGGCCTGCATGGCTTGCGGCCACGACGAGATGTACTGGGCGCGCGACTTTCCGCGCCGGTTCGGCATCGCGGTCGTAGTGGTCGCGGCGGCGCTCGCGCCGTTCACCTGGTACTTGAGCCTGGCCGCGGGCGCGGTGGTCGACGCGTCCCTGGTCTTCTTCGTGCGCAAGCGCTTGCACTGCTACCGCTGCGCTGCGGTGCACCACGGCTTTCCCGGCGCCGGCCACTGGCGCGCTTTCGACCTCGAGGTCGCCGACCTGCACCGTTTCGGCGCCAAGTCGGCCGTCGCGCAGACGCTGGGCGCCGGCCACGCGCCTCGGCACGGCCGGCGCCTCGATTCCGCCCGCTAGTCGATGCCGTCGGAGTCGTCGAGTCCAAGTCACCGCCCGGCCCGGGCGGTCGCCGGCGGCGGTCCGGAAGATCGGCGACACGACGGCCGCGCCCTCCGTCGGGAAGAATCTGCGCGTGGGCGCCGAATGGGCTCGGGTAAGCTTTCGGAAGCGGAAGGGGAGCTCTGGCCGTGATCGAAGAGCGAGTTTCCCGGCCGCCGGACTCGCCCGAATGATTTCCCTCAATCGCCCGATTGCCCGCCCCGGCGCCGCCCGATTCGTGGCTGCGGCGCTCCAGTTGGCCCTGCTGACCGGGCTGTCATGCGGCGGGCGTGATTCCGACGAGCAGGCCGCCACTCCGGCCGACGGCTTGTCGCAGGTCGGCGACGAAAC
>DASWJW010000014.1:0-15497 GCA_036396955.1 Planctomycetota bacterium | reverse complement strand
GGCGCCGACGCCGCGCGCGCGCGCGGCGCGCACCGCTTCGGACGCCAGCGCCTGAAGAGCTCCGGCTCGGACCAGGCGCGCGATCTGGGCGGCAAACGGCAGGCCGAGACTCGCCCAGGGCAGCAGCAGGCTGCGCGGTCCCGCCAGGCCGGCCGGCGGCAGCCACGCGAGCGTGAAGGCGAACAGCAGCACCAGGAAGCCCGCCAGCACGAAGTTGGGCAGCGCCAGTGCCAGACTGCTCGCAACGCGGACGGCGGCATCGGTGGCCCCGCCGCGGCGGCGCGCGGCGTACAGGCCCGCGGGGACGCCGAGCAACAGCGCAACGGCCAGACCGCCGGCGCCGAGCAGGAGCGAGAGCGGCAGGGAATCGGCGATCACTTGATTGACCGAAACGCCGCGGTAGCGCAAGGAAGGGCCGAAATCGCCGCGCAGCAAGCCGCCGAGCGCGTGCCCGTACTGCCGTGCCAGCGGCTGGTCGAGGCGGTATTCGGCGCGCAGCGCGGCTTCGACTTCGGGCGGCAGCTCGCGTTCGGCGTCGAAGGGCCCGCCGCGTGCGCCGCGTACCAGCAGGAAGCACGCGGCATGCACCGCGAGCACGGTGAGCAGCCAGGCAAGCAAGCGGCGGGGCAGCGCGGACCGGGCCAGCGTTCAATCCTCGGCGAGGGCCAGCCGGCCCCAGTCGATCCAGCCCCGCAAGTTGCGGTGGAAGCCGCGCAAGCGCGGACTGGCGAGGTCCATGCGGCTGTAGTGGAAGAGCGGCAGAATGGGGGCCTCGGCGAGCAGGCGCGCTTCGGCCCGGCGCAGCGCCGCGTTTCTCCGGCCCGGGTCGGGCGCGCTGCGCGCCGCGTCCAGGTCGGCGACGTATCCGGCGTCCGCCCAGCCCGTGCGGTTGTTGGGGCTGTCCGGGCGGAAGATTTCGAGAAAAGTCGCCGGGTCGAGATAGTCGCCGATCCAGGACGATCGCGAGATCTGGTAGCGCAGGCGCCGTTGCGCATCGAGCACCACGCGCCATTCCTGGTTCTGCAGGCGCACCGCCACGCCCAGGTGCTCGCGCCACTGGGCCTGCAGGACTTCGGCGACGTCGCGGTGCAACTCGGCGCTGTTGAAGAGCAGTTCGACCGGCGGCATGGCGGCGCCGTCCGGATGACCGGCGGCGGCGAGGAGCGCGCGCGCGGCCGCAGGGTCGAAGCGGGGGCCCTCGGGCAGGGCGTAACCGCTGCCGTCGGGCGGCACGAAACTCCACGCCGCGCGCCGGCCGCCGCCGAGCGTCGCGGCCAGCGCTTCGCGATCGACGGCCATCGCGAAGGCTTGGCGCACGCGCGCGTCGTCGAAGGGCGGCGCCCCGGTCTGGAAGCGGTAGAAATCGGTGCCCCAGAACGGCGCCGGCGCGAATTCGGCGACGCCGCCGGCCGGCACCGGCGCGGCGGCTCGCGCGCGGGCTTCCAGCGCCGGTACGGCGAGCGCCGGCACGTCGCCCGCCGAGTAGTGGACCGCGCCGGCCAGGAACAGGTTGAGCGCGGTGAACTGCGACTCGACCGTCAAGAAATCGACGCTCTGCAGGCGCACGTCCGCGGCGTCCCAGTAGAGCGGATTGCGCGCGACGCGCACGCGGTCGCGCACTTTCCGGGACACCAGCGTGAACGGTCCGCTGACCGGCGCGGACTGCACGTCGCTTGCCGCGGTCGCTCCGTGCGCCGCGCGGACTCGGGCGTGCACCGGCGCCAGCGCGTGGTGCGCGCAGATCTCGCCGAACGCCGGAAAGGGGTGGCGGAAGCGCACCGTGAGTTCGCGCTCGCCGGTCACGCGGAGGCCGGCATCGCCGTCGAGGTCCTCGAGCCATTCGCGCCACGGGGAAGCGGTGGCGGGATCGAGGAGGCGCCGCCAGCTCGCCACCACGTCGTCGACGGTGAGCGCGGAACCGTCCGACCAGCGCAGCCCGGCGCGCAGGCGGAAGGTCCACACGCGGCCGCCGCCGGATTGCGCGAATTCCTCGGCGAGGCCGGGTTCCGGTGCCAGGGTCCGCGGATCCAGCCGGGTCAGGCCGGCGTAGAGCGCGGCGAGCACGCGGCCGTCCGGAGACGCGCTCGCGCGCTGCGGATCGAGCACTTGCACGTCCGGGCCGTTGGCGACCACCAGCTCCGCCGCCGCCGGAAAGCAGCCGGCGGTCGAAGCCGCCAGGAGCAACGCCAGCAAGCTCGCGGCGCGCCGCGGCGGAATCCTCGGCTGCACGGCGGCAGGATAGCCGTCGGGCGCTCTAGAATCCCAGCGTGACGGCTGTGCCGCTCCTGGAGGTGCGCGAGCTGACCCTCGAGGTGGACACGCCGAGCGGGCCCGTGGCGGTCGTGGACCGCTTGTCCCTGCAGATCGAGCGCGCTGCCGGTCTGGGGCTGCTCGGAGAGTCGGGCTGCGGCAAGAGCCTCACCGCGCTGGCCTTGCTGCAGCTGCTGCCCGCGGCGGTGCGGCTCACCGGCGGCTCGATCCGTTTCGACGGCCAGGAACTGGTCGGCATGGGCGAGCGCGGCCTGCGGGCTTTCCGCGGCGGCCGCATCGGCATGGTCTTCCAGGAGCCCGGAGCCTCGCTCAATCCGGTGCTGCGGGTCGGTGGGCAAGTCGAGGAGATCCTGGCGCTGCACCAAGGCCTGGGCCGTGCGGCGCGCGGCCGCGCTTGCGAGCAGCTGTTCGCCGAAGTCGGCCTGCCCGATCCGGCGCGGCTCGCGCGCCGCTACCCGCACGAACTCTCCGGCGGCCAGCAGCAGCGCGTGGCGCTGGCGATCGCGCTCGCCGGCGAACCGGAGCTGCTGATCGCCGACGAACCGACCACGGCTCTGGACGTCACCGTGCAAGCGCAGGTGCTCGCGCGGCTGCGCGTGCTGCGCCGCGAGCGCGGCCTCGCTTTGCTGTGGATCAGCCACGACCTCGGCGTGGTGGCCGAAACCTGCGAGCGGGTGGCGGTCATGTACGCCGGCCGCATTGCGGAGCTCGGACCGGTGCGCGAGCTGTTTGCCGCACCGCGCCACCCCTATGCACGCGGTCTGGTGGCGGCGGTGCCGCGGCTGGACCGGCGCGAGGCGCCGCGAGGAATTCCAGGCCGCGTGCCGATGCCGGCGGACTTCCCCGGCGGCTGCCGCTTCCGCGACCGCTGCGGCGACGCGCATGCGGCCTGCGCCGAAGAGCCGGCGCGCGTGGCGCCGACCGCGGCGCACGCGGCCGCGTGCTGGCTGGAGTCGGCGCGATGACGCGCGCGCTCGCGAGCACCGATCCCTGTCTGGACTTGCGCGGTATCGCCGTGCGCTATCCAGCCGAACGGCGCTTGTTCGGAGCGCCGCGCCGATTCTTGCAGGCCGTGCGCGGCGTGGACCTCGCCGTGGCCCCGGGACAGACGCTCGCGCTCGTCGGGGAGTCGGGCTGCGGCAAGAGCTCGCTCGCGCGCATGCTGCTGGGGCTGGTCCCGGCCGCGGCGGGCGCGGCGTGGCTGCGGCCCGGCCCGGAGCGGCTCGCCGCCGACCCTGGACTCGCCGCGCTGGTCCGCGCGCACGGCGCAGGCGGCGCCGTGGATCTGGCCGGCCTGCCGCAATCCGGGTGGAAGCCGGTCCGGCGGCTGCTCGGCCTGGTTTCGCAGGACCCGCTCGCCGCGCTCGATCCGCGGCAGCGGATCGGCCGCGCGGTGGCCGAGCCGCTGGAGATCCACGGAATCGCACGCGGCGCCGCAGCGGCGCGCCGGGCCGCCGAGCTTCTTGAATTGGTCGGCCTTCCGGCGGCGCTGGCGGGCCGCTTGTCGCGGCAATTGAGCGGTGGGCAGCGGCAGCGGGTCTGCATCGCCCGCGCCCTCGCCCTCGATCCGCAGCTGCTGATCCTGGACGAAGCCGTGTCGGCGCTCGACGTGAGCGCCCAGGCGCAGGTGCTCGAGCTCTTCCAGCGGCTGCAGGCCGAACGCGGAATCGCGTACTTGTTCATCACCCACGACCTCGCCGTGGTGCGCCAGATCGCACACCGGACCGCCGTGCTCTACCTGGGCCGCGTGGTCGAGGAAGGCCCGACCGAAGCGCTCTTCACCGCCCCGGCGCACCCCTACACCCAGGCGCTGCTCGACGCGGTGCCGCGCGGCGCCGGCACCGCCTCCGGCGCGGGAGCGGGCGCAGGGGCGGGCGCAGGGGCGGGGGCGGGTGTGGGGGCGGGAGCAGGATTGGGAGCGGGAGTGGGAACCACCGCAGCTCCGGTGGCGCTGGGCGGCGAGCCGCCCTCGCCGGAGCGGCCGCCGTCCGGCTGTGCATTCCACCCGCGCTGCCCGCGGGTGCTGGAGCGCTGCGCCAGCGAGGACCCGCCGGCCTTCGCCGTGGGCGCGAAAGGCCGGCGCGCCGCGTGTTTCCTGGCCGAGGGCCTATCCTGAAGCCGCACCGCCGCATGCTGCGCGCCCTCTTTTTCGACGTCGACGACACGCTCTTCTCGACCACCGACTTCGCGTGGCATGCTCGGGAACGCGCGGTCGACGCCATGCTCGCCCTGGGCCTGCGCGCGGACCGGGCGGCGGTCCTGGCGGAACTGCGCGGCGTGGTGGAGGAGTTCACCAGCAACGACGACCGGCACTTCGACCGCTTGCTCGGGAGGTTGCCCGCGGCCGCGACCGCGGGGCTCAACCGCGCGCTGATCGTGAGCGGGGGAGTGATTGCTTACCACGAGGCCAAGGCCCGGCGTTGGCGGCTGCGGCCGCGCGTGCAGACACTGCTCGAAGACCTCGCCGCGCTCGAGGTGCACATGGGCATCGTTTCGGCGGGCATCACCAGCAAGCAGATGGAAAAGATCCTCCGCTTGGGTCTGCACCGTTACGTGGACCGCTCGCTGATCCTGGTCACCGACCAGGAGGGCATCGCCAAGGCCAACCCCAAGCTCTACAAGCGTGCCGTGCGCCGGGCGGGGGTGCGGCCGGAAGAAGCGCTCCACGTGGGCGACCATCCGGTGCACGACGTCGGCAGCGCCAAGGCCGCCGGCCTGCAGACCGTGTGGGTCCGCGGCGAAGGCAAGTACTCGGCGATGACTCCGGATCCCCCCGCCGACCACGTGATCGACCATGTGTGGGAATTGCGCGGCGTGCTGGCCGATTCCTACGGCCTGCTCGAGCCGTAGCCTGAAACGGAGAGAGCCGGCCGGGAGCGTGAACTCCCGGCCGGCTCCGGCTGCCGTCGTCCGCGGAACTTCAGCGCGCCTGGTTCTCCATCACCTCGCGCGCGTCGGTGACGTGGGCGCGGATGAGGATGATCACGTCCTGGTTCTCGTTGGCTTCGCCTTCGGCCTTGAAGAGCAGCGAGAGGATCGGGATCTTGGCCAGCAACGGCACTTCGGCACGCTGCTCGATGTTGAGCAGCTTCTTGAGTCCGCCGATCACGACCGTGCCGCCGTCCGGCACCACCACGGTGGTGTTGGCGCTGGAGACTTGCAGCTCGGGGAGCTGCAGCGTCACCGGCGTGGTCAAGCCGGCGAGCGAGGACGTGAACTCGGGGATCGGCCGCAGCAGGGTCGCGACCGTCGGCCGCAGCTCCAGCGTGATGTACTTGCGGTCGTGGCTGATGGTCGGCCGGACGTCGAGCACGATGCCGTCGCTCACCACTCCCACTTGCGGGTCGGCGATCAAAGCGGCCTGCGCCACTTCGACGTCCATGTCCTGCACGTAGGTGATCTGGTTGAGCACCGTGATGAAGGCGCGGTGGGTGTTCTGCGCCGACAGCGTGGTCGCCATCAATTCCTGGGCGCGGTTGCTCTTCTCGATCGCGCGCAGGATCAACGAAGTCTGCGTGTCGTCGAGGAACACGAACTGCATCGTGAGACCGCCGGTGGTCGAGAGGCGTCCGCCGTAGGGGCCGAGGACGTTCTCGCTCCGCGCGCGGATGTCGCCGTCGCCGAATTCGTCGAAGAACGCACCCGCGGAGGGGTTGGTGTCGCCGCTGCCGTCGCCGCCGTTGTCGAAGCCCCGCGAGGTGTTGTCCTCGAGGCCCGACGTGACGTCGTCGAGGTTCACCAGCGAGGTCGGCGGCGAGAAGGTGCCGCCGAGGCCGCGGAAGTCCACGCCGATCTCCTGCAGGTAGTCCTTGGAGATCGTCAGGAAGCGCGCCTCGATGGTCACCATCGACGAGATGTAGCGCCGCAGGTCGTTGAGGAACTTGTCGACTTCGCGCTGCACCGCGGGGGTGTGCGTGACGAATAGGAAGCCGTTCTGGTAGCGGATCGAGACGCCGTCCAGGTCTTCCCAGGTCTTGGGCGCGATGGACTGCTGGATGAGGGTCTCCAGGTTGTCCGGGTTCATCAGCGGCCGCAGTTCGCCGAAGGGGCCGCCGAAGGGCGGCTCTTCTTCGTCGGCGCCGAACGAGGTGCTGTCCGGCAGCCGGATCTTGTCGATCTGGGGTCCGCTGAAGTCGGTGACCTGCGCCGTGAGGTCCTGCACGTCGTGGGCCTTGGGCACCAGACGGCCGAGCGCCTTGGCGGTGGTCGTGATGTAGACCACGCCGTTGCGGTAGGTGTAGGTGACGCCTTCGCCGGCCTGGTCGGCGATCACGTTCAGCGCGTTCTCCACGCTGATGGTGTTGACCAGGTGCAGGTTGAACTCGATGCCTTCGGCGTCGACCGCCTCGATGGCGTCGGGCGTGACCACGAAGGGAATGTCGGTGTAGGTGCGCAGCTGCTCGATCACCGCCTCGAGCGAGGTCTCGCCGTCGACCTGGAGGCCCGGGATGCGCGTGTTCGCGACTTCGCGCTGCAGGGCGATGGCTTCGGGATCCTCTTCGCTCGACAAGCCGAGGTCGCGGTAGTGCGCGCGGCGCTCGCTGATGCTGGCCCAGTAGTCGGGATCCGGCGTCTGCAGGATGTCCGAATAGGGGATCTTGGCTTCTTCGAGCTCCTCGAGCCACAAGCGGAACCGCTCGCGGCGGTCCTTCACGAAGCGGTCGGAGACCAGCTCGCGGCGCGCGCGGGAGGACGAGTCGCGCAATTCCATCGCGCGGTCGTTCAGCGGGTCGAGGCGCAGGATCTCGGTCGAGACCCGGAACGACTCGTCGTAGTCCTGCTGGTCGAAGGCTTCGATCGCCGCCGAGGTCATGTTGTCCAAGCGCTGCTGGTTCTGCGCGCGGCTCGCGGCTTCCTGGGCCTGGAGCTGCTGGAAGGTCTGGCGCTTCTCGTCGTCGCGGCGGGTGGTGGCGGCGACGCGCTGCTGTTCCTCGGCGCTGGTGAGCGCGCTGGCGACGCGGGCGTCGAGGCCATTCCATTCGATCTGGTACGGCGTGCCCTTGATGTTGGCCTGCGCGAGGCGCAGCGAGCCGATCGCCTCGCTGATGTCGCCGGCGTCGAGCTGGCGGAAACCCCGGTTCGCGGAAGCTTCGGTCTCGGCCTGGAGGCGCTGGATGCGCGCGTCGAGGAGCGAGCGCGCGTCGTCGATGCCGCGGTACGGCCCGACCACGCTCTTGCCTTGCGCGACGTAGACCTCATCGAGCAGAACGCGCGCGTCGCGCGAGGCGGCGTCGAGCTGCAGCGCGGCGAGCAAGTGGTTCTCGGCGTCGGCGAGGCGGCCGTCGGCGTAGGCCTGGCGGGCCTCGTCGACGCGCGCATCGACCAGCACGCGGGTCTTCTGCTCCTGCAGGGTCGACGCGGCGCGCGCGGCACGGATCGAGTCCTGGCTGCCGGGGTCCTGCGGCACTGCCGGAAGAACGGGCGGCGCGACGGCGACCGGACGCGGAACCGCCGGTGCGGAGACGTTCGGCTTGGTGACTTCGGCCGGTTCGGCGACGGCGTCGGAGCCGGAGTCGGCTTCGTTCAGCGCGTAGTCGTCGGTGCCGGACTCATCACCGCCATACTGGAGTTGGCATCCGGCAGTGAGCGCGAGGCTCACGACCAGGCACCAGGCCAGGGGGACCAGGGGCTGCTTCATGATTTCTGGACGGGGGGGGTCGGGAGCTTCCAGTCTGGATGGCTCAAGTCTCCCAGGACCGCGTGGTTGCGCCGATCAGGGAGCCGAAGAATGTATCAGTCCCCTGCAGGGTCCGCCATGGAGGCGGAGGAGCTCGGGGCCGGGCTTGCGGAACCCTCGGGGGGGCCGGAAGCGCCCCTGCTAGCGTCGGACGAAGGGCCGGAAACACGCCGATGCGCGGCTTCCAATGCGGTCAGGGCGGCGGTTAGGTGGTCGCGGCCGCCGGCCGGGTTCAGAAGCACCACGCGGTGCGAAGGACGCTGCTCCAGGCGCGTGAGCGAGGTCCAGAGCGAACCTTGGTTCTCAATCACCAGATGCGCTGCGGCGACTTCCGGCTCGCGTGCGGAATCGCGCGGACCAAAGGCCTGCACGTTGAGATCGGGCCGGTGCCGCGGCAGGAAGAACGGATGCTCGGACAGCGCCTGGTGGAACCATGCCGTGAGCTCCAGCCGATCCTGGTGCAGCTTGGCGATTCCCTGGCGGCCGAGGTGGCGCAGGATCATCCAGACCTTGAGCGCGTCGAAACGGCGGCTGCCGTCGATCGCCAGCCGCCCCTGGCTCTGCGTGCGGGCGTGCGCGGCGGAGGCGAGCCGGTCGAGGTAGGGCGCTTCGTAGCCGGCGGGGCGCAAGTCGTCCTTGCGGCGCAGCAGCAGCACGCCGGCCGACTTTGGTGCGTACAGCCACTTGTGCGGGTCGAGCGCGATGGAGTCCGCACGGTGCAGGCCCGGCAGTTTGGCGCGGCCGGCGGAATGGAGCATCAGCACGCCGCCGAGGGCGCCGTCGACGTGCAGCCACATGCCGTGTTCTTCGCAGAAGTCGGCGCAGGCATCGATCGGATCGAGCGCTCCGCACGAAGTCGTGCCGGCGGTCGCGACCACGGCGATGGGGCGCATGCCGCGCCCGACGGCGGCGGCGAACACGCGCGGCAGGGCCGCGGGATCGAGCCGGCGTTCGGGGCCGGCGACGGGCACCGGCAGCACGCGTTCGCTGCCAAGGCCGAGCAGCGCCGCGGCCTTGGCGATCGAGTAGTGCGCGTCGGCCGACGCGAGGATCGCCAGCGGCTTCTCGGTGCCGACGCCGAGCCGGCTGGTGTCCTTGCAGGCGGCGTCGCGGGCGCAGAGCAGCGCGGCGAGGTTGGCGCCCGTGCCGCCGGTCGTGAACACGCCGCCGCGGCCGTCGGGAAGGCCGGCCTCGGCGCCGAACAGGTCGACCAGCGCGCGCTCGAGCAGCGTGGCGCCCGGCGCCAGCTCGAAAGCGAGCAGGTTCTGGTTGAGCGCCGAGGCGAGGAAATCAGCCATCACGCCGGCGACTGCGACCCCCGAATCCATGTGCCCCAGATAGCCCGGGTGCCCGACGTGGATGGCGTTGTCGATCGCCCAGTCGGCGCTTTCCCCAAAGACCTGGCCTAGCGGCTCGCCGCGTTCGGGCAGCAGCGGGCCGGCGGGAGCCTGCGCCGCGGCCGGGAAGAGCGGCCGGGTGCCCAGTCCGATCAAGTAGTCCGCCACGCGGTCGGCGGCGCCGCGCAGGTGCTCGCGCAGCGCACGCCCCTGCTCCGGGTCGCCGGCGGGGAAGATCGGCGGAAGCTCGCTCATCCGGCTGCGGGCCGCCCGCCCGCGCTCACTCGTTCTCGAACGTGCCCGCGAAAGTGATCTTCTTGAAACCCATGTCGACGACCACGTCGAGCACGGCCACCACGTCGCCGTACACGGTGTCGCGGCGCGAGTCGAAGGTGACCGGGGTCTCATCCTTGTCGAAACGGGTCAGGAATTGGCGCAGCGCGACGAGGTCGGTGAAGGACTGCGTGCCGACTTCGTAGCGGATCACGCGGCCGACGAAGTGGTTCAGGCGGCCTTGCGGCTGCGAGCGCGAGCCGGTGCTCGGGTCGGGTTGCATGGACCCCGGGTTGGCCACGTACAGGACGATGTCGACCTTCTCGATCTCCTCGGCCTTGGTCGCGGCGCTGCCCATGTCCTTGGGCAGCGCGGCGTCGAGCCGGCCTTCCAGGGTCTTGAACTTGAGCGTGACGATGAAAAAGATCAGCAGCAGGAAAGTGACGTCGATCATCGGCGTCATGTCCGGCTTGACTTCTTCGAATTTCCGGTTGGTCTTGGCCATCTAACTTCCCGTGTCCTCGGCGGCGGCAAGCTGCACTTTCCAGATCTTGATGTCGGGGCGGCTGCACACCTCCATGATCTTGGAGATGTGCTTCCACGGCGTGTTGCGGTCGGCGCGGATCAGCACCGGCTCGTCGGGTAATTCGCCTAGACTCGCGTAATCGGGGTCGACGGTCTTCTCCATGAACGGCAGCCAGCTGTCGCGCATGGTCTGGGCGAGGAACCACCAGTGGTCCGGGCGGCCCTTGCGGATCGGGTCGACGTAGCCGGCCGGGTCGTAGTTCGGATAGAAGAGCGTCTTCTTCTTCCAGATGATCGTGCCGTCCTCGAGGACGTTGAGGATCGGCCGGCCGTCGGGCGGATCGTCGTGCACGGCCGTGATCGCGACCGGCAGCTTGAGCTCTTCGAGCTCCTGCTGGCTCAAATCGTTCACGATGATGAAGAAGATGATCATCAGGAACACCATGTCGATCATGGGCGTCATGTCGATCTGGGTTTCCGTGTCGATCTTGCTGCGCTTGCTCATGGCTGCTCGTTGGCGGTCGGCTGGGTGCTCTCTCCAAGGCTAGGGGCCGGAGCCGGACGGGTTACGGCGCGCCGCAACCCATCCGGCCAGCGGCCGCCGGCCGGGCTACTCGGCGCCCCGGAAGCGTTCGAACATGTCTTCGACGATCGCGCCGACCTCGATGGTCATCATGGTCACGCGGTTGCGGAAGAACACGTAGAAGGCCGTGGTCGGGATCGCCACCATCAGACCGAGCACGGTCGTGACGAGCGCGAGCTGGATGTCGCCCGCGAAGTCGGCCGGCTCGACACCGCCCTTGGACGACGCGATCGTGCCGAACGCGCCGACCATTCCGGTCACCGTCCCGAACAGGCCCATCATGGGGGAGATACCGGCGATCAGCGACAGCCAGCCGATCTTCTGCTGGAGCTTGACCGACTCTTCGTCTTCCTTCTCCTCGAGAGCCTTCTCGATGGTCCCGAAGGGGTGGCCGAGCTTGCGGACGCCCGCGGCCACCGTGTTGGTGAAGAAGCAGGGCTCCGACTCGCAGTACTCGAGGGCTTCCTGGTAGTTGCCTTCCTGGAGGAGTTCCTCGATCTCGTCGACCGCTTCGGGCGGGGCGAGCTTCTCGCGTTTGAGCGAGACGAAGTGCTCGATGGCGAGAGTCAGCGCCACGACCGACAGGCCGATGATCAAGAAACCGATGATGCCACCGGACTTGAGGGCGTCGATCATGCCGACGGAGTCGCCCTCGGGGGCGGCCGCTGCGGCGCCGTCTTGGGCGGCGAGGCTCACGGCGGTGAACAGGAAGATGGTCAGGAAGAAGACCGATTTCCGAAGGGTGATCATCGTCTGTTGCTGCTTGGGAAGAATGGGACGGATTCCCAGGGGGCGCGCGCGCCGCGGGTTGGGGGGAAGATTCTAGCGAAGGTCTCGGCGGCGAACGGAGCTAGCCGCCGAGCTTCTTCCGGGCTCTGATAGCCCACGTCGAATTGGGATGGTTCGCGACGAGTTCGCGGTAGTAGACCGCGCCGGCGGCCGGAAGGTCGCCGAGCTCCTCGCAGACTTCGCCGAGCTGGAACAGAGCTCGGGCCATGACCTCGGGGCCGGCCGGGACCGTGGCGATCACCCGCGCCAGCACCATCTGGGCTTCGCGCGACTTGCCTTCGGCGCGCGCAGCGGTCGCCAGGCCGATCGAGGCCGCTGCCTGGGCGTCGGAGCCGACGCTGCGGTCGCGCAGCAGTCCCTCCCAGTAGGCGCGGGCCGCACCGGGCCCGCCCTTGGCGGCCAGCGCGTCGCCGAGTGCGATCTGGCCTTCTCCGAGCAGGGCGCGCAGCCGCGGCCGCAGGATCGGCGGCGTGTCGGGAGAGCCGGCCACCCGCTGGATCTCGGGCACGAGGTCGCGCAAACGGGCTTCGGCGACCTGCGCCTGGTTGCCGCTCAAGTAGGCATGGCAGCGGTCGAGCCGCGCCTGGAATTCGATGTGCTTGCCGAGGTTCTTCTCGAATGCGAAGGACGCCAGTTCCTCGAGCTGTCGGGCGGCGTCGTCGGTCGCTCCGGAAAGCGCCGTCGCGCGGGCCCTGCCCAGGCGCGCGCGCACCAGGTGGATGTGGTCGGGATAGGTCGCCAGCCAGGTCTGGAACGCGTTCGCCGCGTCCTTGGCGCGGCCGGAATCGAAGCGCGCCCAGGCGAGCAGCGCTTCGGCGTGGCGCAGGCCGGCGTAGGCGGGGAGCACGGCGCGGCCTTCGGCCTGGCCGGCGGCCTGGAACAGGTTGGCCGCGTTCTGGAATTCCTGCGCTGCCAGAAAGCCTTCGGCGCGCTGCAAGTCGTCGGGCATGCCGCCGAATTCGATTTCCAGCACGTTGCGGCCTTCGAAGGTGGTGCGCTCGCCTTCGACGCGGCATTCGACGGTGTCGAACCCGGGCGTGAGCACTTCGCAAGCAATCGACTGGCCGTCAATGAGCTGCAGGACGTCCTGCAAGGGCGTCGGCGCGGCGGCCGGCAGGGCGAGGATGAGGGCGGTGAGGGCAATCATCGGCGTGCGTCGGCGCTCACGGCTGGCGTTGCAGCCATTCGAGGATCTTGGCGGTGTCGGGGCCGGCGGTCGAGCGGCCGAGTTCGGGCGCGAGGTTCGCCAGGCTGTCGATCAGGCGCTTGTGCGCGCCGCGCTTGGTCGAATCGACCTGCGACCACTTGTAGAGCAGGTAGGCCTGCAGCACCTTGGCGTCCCAGTAGGGCGCGAAGGCGAACTTGTTGACTCCGGCCTGCGCCGCGTCGTATTCGGCGATGCGGATGATGTCGGTGACCAGCGGTTCGGCCTTGGTGAACGCCACTTGGGTGGCGACCCCGGGGATCTCGACCACCCGGCCTTCGCGCACCAGCACGTAGCCGGCCAGGATCTTCACCGAGGCCCGCATGACCTTGGGATTCTTCTGGTTGTCCGCGACGGCGAGCAGGTCGTCGACGATCGGCGCGGCCTTGGCGGTCAGGTCCTGGGCGAGGTAGCAGTCGATCAGGTCCATCCGCACGAAGAACGCGCTGTCCTCGGTGAACCCGGGCTTGCCGGCCTGCGTGCGCAGGATGCGCTCGAAAGTCTCGGCGGCCGTGCGGAACTCGCCGAGGTCCAGGCGCAAGCGGCCTTCGATGTTCAGATTGCGCCAGTCGGGCGATTCCTGCAGCTGATTGGCCAAGTGCAGGTACTTCACCGCCTGCAAGCGGGGCGGGCGTTTGGCCGCTACGTCCGGCGCGCCGTCGGCCTTCTTCTGGAAGTGCCGGAACAGGGAGTACGCCGCGTTCCGCTCGAACTGCTGGTGCAGCGCGGCGGCGATCAGCGCCTCGAACTCCGCGATGGCCTCGGCTTCGCGGCCCAGCGCCAGGAACGCGGTGACCCGCGCGTCGAAGGCGCCGGCTGCGTAGTCCGGCTGGCTGGGGTGGCGGTCGAGGAAGCCGGCGAAGAGCTCGATGGCCTTTCCGCACCATTGCGCGTCGCCGGCGGCGCACTTGTCGAGCGCGATCTTGCCGCGGTAGAAGTCCGCCAGCGCGCTGGCCTCGGTCCGGTTCTTACGCCCCTTCGCGTCGGCGGGGGTGTTGGCCGGGTCCGGCAGCCACTGCGTCAAGTATTGGTCGAAGATCCGGTACGCGCGATCCGGCGCGGCGGGATCCCAAGCGGCCTTGCGGAATTCGCAGAGGCCCTGCTGCACCATGGACTTCTCGTAGTAGACCGACGACTTGGCGATGCGCTGGTACTTGGGGATCGCCGCGTCGTAGCTCGCGAGCGCGGCCTTGGCCTCGGCGGAGCTGGCGGGCTTGCCCTTGGCGGCTTTCTCGAGCCCGCGCGCCTTGCGGTATTCCTGCTCGGCGTCGCGGTAGGCGAAGGCATCGGGCGTGCTGCCGCCGAGGTTCTCCACCGCGGAAAGCGCGTCGCTGTAGAAAGCCTCGAGCACGGGGTCGCCGGACGCGCGGTTCTTGAAATGCTCGGCGAGCACCAGCCAGGCACGGGCGGTGCGCTCGGCGTTCTCCTCGTCGTCGGGAAAGCGTTCCAAGCCTTCCTTGAACGTCATCGCCGCTTCGAGATTGCGGTCGCGGCTCGCCCAGGAACGCCCCAGGTAGTAGAAGACCTTGCCGCCGTATTTGTCGGCGGAAGCGCCGCCGGCGGGCAGGCGGCCGAGCAGCAGCTTGAAGCCGTCGATGGCTTCGGCGAAATTCTTGTCGAAGTAGGCGCCTTCGGCGGCCGCGTAGAGCACGCCGAGGTCGATGGGGAAGTCGGGCGGCGCGCTGACGATCGCCTCGCGCATCACGCGGTTGGCCTCGAGCCGCAGCATGCTGGTCTCGTTCTCGCTCGCGACCCGCTGCGCGACTTCGATCGCGGCGTCGTAGCCGCCGGTCTGCAGCTTCACGCGCGCCAGCTCGAGCAGCACGCGGTAGCCCGACTGGCTGAGCAGGATGCCCTGGTCCTCGGTCCATGCCTGGAAAGTTCCGCCGAGCTGGGAGGCTTCCTGCCGGCGGCCGTTGGCGGTCAGCAAGCTGAGCCAGCCGTGGTAGGCGTCCTGGATGACCTCGCGGCGGCGGTCGATCTCGCCCGGCGTGAGCTCGATCTCCGGGTCCGGGGGCACTCCGTAGTCGACGACGTATTCGTAGAACGAGATGGCGTCGTCGAGGTCCCCGCGGGCTCCGTAGACGTCGGCCATGTGCTTGTAGCCCATCAAGCCGGCGACCGAACCTTCGCCGACTTCCAGCGAGAACTCCTCGAGCAGGTCGAGGGCCTTCTGGGTGTTCTGGTCGCGTTCCAGCGACCCCGCCGGATAGAGCACTCCCCAGTAGTAGTAGATGAGCGCGCGGTAGAAGAGCGCGGGGTAGAACAGCAGGAAGCGCTGCGCGTTCTTGTCGTCGGAACTGAGTTCGCGGTAGCGGCCCAGCAGCGCGTTGACGCGCTCGAGCGACCTGGTGAGCAGGACCTCGCCGCTGTGGACCAGCGTGGTGCGCTCGTCGGGGCCGATGCGCTCGATCTCGAACAGCGTCTTGAGCGCCAGTCCGTACTGGAACGCGACTTCGGCGAGGTTGAGGTCGGCCTGGTTGAGCAGGCGGTCGGCGGGCGTGGTGTCGAGGAACTCCTGGTAGGCCTCGCCGGCGCGGCCGAGCGCGACCACGCGCGAGCGCGGGTCGATCGCGCGCTGCGCCGACAGCTTGCGCACGTCGCAGCGCGCCAGCAGCAGGTCGCCGCGGTCGCTGCGCGGGCCGGCGCGTTCGAGCGCCTCGTGGAGCACCAGCTCGGCGAGGTCGTCGAAGCCGAGTTCCGTGGTCAAGGCGCGCGCGAAGGCGGCGTCCTTGCGCAGCGAGACGTCGCCCTCGCCTGCGTCCTGGATCGGAACGAGCGGGACGAGGGAGAGGATCAGGGCGACCGGGGCGAACATGACCAGTTTGACTTGCTTGG
>DASWJW010000013.1:0-7501 GCA_036396955.1 Planctomycetota bacterium | reverse complement strand
CAGCAGCGCGAGCGCGGCGAACCCGCCGAGCAGCCGCAATGCCGCCGGCCACGCATGCAGCAGATCGGCCATAGCGACCACCGGCGCAAGCGCGACGCGCGTGGCCGCACGCGCCCACGGCCGCGGCTCGATCCACTGCGCCACGACCGGGCCGTGTGCGTAATAGCCGCGCACGAGCGCGCGACCGCCGGCAGTCTGCAGGAGGTAGTCGTCGCGGAAACGGCGTAGCACGCGGACTTCCGGCGCGTCGTAGTCGCCGTGCGCGGCGGTCGCCACCACGCAGATGCCGGTCTTGCTCTTCGCGCCCGCCGAACTCTTGGGCGTGGCGCGCAGCGCCGCCGAGGCCGACTGTCCGCCGGGGTTCACGACGTTGACCGTGTGCCCGCCTTCCGCCAAGGCCGGGGTGAGGAACGTGAACCCCGAACCGTTGGCGAACACCACCGGCGTGGCGAGCAGGCCGCCGGCTTGCAGCAGCATCAGGCCGATGGCCGCGGCGGGATCGGGGTTGTGGACGAACGCGGACGCGGGACCCGCAGCGGCGACCACCGGCGCGTTGGTGTTCGGTTCGACCTTGTTGGGCGACAGCCCCACCGACATCACCGTGGCGAGGAAATCGTCGACGTCGGGCAGCGGCGCCAGGCCGTTGTCGATCTGCGCGAAGATCGCCGCGCCGCTGGCGAGGTCCCAGAAGTTGTGCTCGGCCTTGACGATGTTCTGCATGTCGTCGTCGAGGCGCATCTCGGGGCCCACGTTGTTGCGGATGCTGTTGCGGCCCGCCGTGGTGCTCGCCGAAAAGTTGTCGCCGAACACCGGCGAAGCATTGGGCTGCAGCGCCGCCGGCGCGTCGACCCAGAACTCGATTCCGGCATCGGCCGCGCCGGTGATCGAGTTGCCGAGAAAATGCGAGATCACGTCTGCGTTGCCGCCGCCGTTGAGCCGCGCCGTGCGGATCAGGACGTTGGTGGTGTTCTGGCTGAACACGTTGTAGGCGATCGCCGCGTCGACGCGCGCGGCCTGCGTGCTGCCGAACAAGTCGTTCGCTTCGAGCCGCAGGCCGATCTCTCCGGCGCCGGCGCCCGTGACCTGGTTGCCCTGGACCAGCGTCGAATTCACCCCGTCGGCGAGCCCGGACGGCTGCGCGAGCAGGTGGATGCCGGCCAGGACTTGCTGGTCGATCAAGTTGCGCAGGACGGCGAAAGTGTTCGCGATGCTGCCGCCCGCCACCGATTCGACGATGATCCCGGTCGCGCAGTCGGTGATCTGGCAGTCTTCGATCGAGCCCGCGAGCAGCCGCGTGCCGGTGCCGGTGACCTGGATCCGCGCGCCGGCCGCCGCTCCGACCGCGAAGTCGCCGAAGAAGCGGCAATTGCGGAAAGTGATCGTGTTCTCGTTGCCGGTGCCGAACAGAAAGTCGGCGGCGGCGACCGTGAACGCGTCGAACAGCGTGTCCTCGACGATCAAGCCCTTGACCTGGGCGCCGCCGGTGGCGAGCAGGCCGGTGGCGAAGTCCGTGACCTGGAACAGCTCGATGCGCGTGCTCGCGGTGATCGCGGGCACCGTGAACATGGTCGCGGATCCGTTGCCGTCGAAAACCGGCGCATTGCCGACCTCTGGCGCGATGCTCACCAGGTCCTTGAGCGCGATCGGATAGGTTTCGCCCACGTTGACGGCTCCGGGCGAGTAGGTGCCGCTCAACAGACGCACCGCATCGCCGGCGACCGCCACGTTGCCCAGCACGTGGGTCAGCGTCTTGTAGGGATCGGCGAGCGTGCCCGCGCCGGCGAGGTCGTTTCCGCCCACGGGGTCGACGTACCAGGTGCCCTGCGCGGCGACCGGCGCCGCGAGCAGGAGGGCCGCAAGGACCGCGGCGAAAATGATGAGGATGGTGCGCAAAAGGGATCTCCAGCGGCGACAGGGACGGTGGATTCTAGCTCGCGTTCCGAATTCGGGGACCCGGACGGATTCGGGGTCAACCCTGCAACAACGAGCGGCCGTCCATCACCGCGGGGATCGGCAAGCCCCGCACCTGCAAGAGCGTGGGCGCCACGTCGGCCAGGATCCCCATGGGCCGCAGGCGCGCGCCGCGCACGTCTTCGCCGATCAGCACGACCGGCACGGGATTGGTGGTATGCGCCGTGTGCGGACCGCCGGTCACCGGATCGCGCATTATTTCGGCGTTGCCGTGGTCGGCAGTGATGCAAACCATCCCACCTCGCTGCAAGGCCGCGCCGACGATGCGCTCGAGGCTCGCGTCGACGGCGCGCACCGCTTGCTCTGCGGCGTTTTCCATGCCCGTGTGCCCCACCATATCGGCGTTGGCGAAATTGACCACGTAGAAGTCGGTCGCGCCTCGCTGCAGGTGGTCCACCACCACGTCGGTCACGCCGGCCGCCGACATCTCGGGCTGCAAGTCGTAGGTCGCCACTTGCGGAGACGGCACCAGCACGCGTTCTTCGCCCGGATAGACCTGCTCGCGCCCGCCGTTGAAGAAGAAAGTGACGTGCGCGTACTTCTCCGTCTCGGCGCACCGCAGCTGGGTCATGCCGTGCTGCGCCACGACCTCGCCGAACATCGAGCGCAGCGCGCGCGGCGGAAACGCCACGGCGCAGGCGAAGTCGTCGCGATACTGCGTCATGGTCACCACGTGGAGGTCCGGCGACCGGCCGCGCGGGAAGCCGGCGAAGTCCGGCTGGATCAGCGCGGCCACGATCTCGCGCATGCGGTCCGAGCGGAAATTGAACGCGATCAGCACGTCGCCGGCCTGCGGACGGTCGCGGCCCGGCTCGCCGATCACGGTGGGATGGACGAATTCGTCGGTCCTGCCGTCGGCGTACGAAGCGGCCAGCGCTTCGAGCGCGCTGGCCGCGCGCGGGCCTTCGCCGTGCACGAGGGCGCGCCAGAATTTCTCGACCCGCGGCCAGCGCGTGTCGCGGTCCATGGCGTAGTAGCGCCCCGAAACGGTCGCGATGCGGCCGACCCCGGCCGACCTCAGATGCCCTTCGAGATCGCGCAGGAACCGCGTGGCGCTGTCGGGAGCCGTGTCGCGGCCGTCGAGCAGCGCGTGGAAGGCGAGCCGGTCCGCAGGCAGACCGGCGGCGGCCGCCATGTCGATCAGCGCGCGGTAATGGCGGTCGCTGGCGTGCACGCCGCCATCCCCGACCAAGCCCAGCATGTGCAAAGTGGCGCCGTTCTTCACGGCTCCGTCCACCGCGCCTCGCAGCGCGCCGTTGCGCTGGAAGTCGCCGTCGTGGATCGCCTGGTCGATGCGCGTGATCTCCTGGTGGACCACCCGCCCGGCGCCGAGGTTGGTGTGGCCGACTTCGGAGTTGCCCATCAAGCCCAGCGGCAGACCGACTTCCTCGCCCGAAGCCGACAGCAGGGCGTGCGGCCACTGCTCCATCCAGCCGAGGAAATTCCCGGCCGGCGCGTGGGTGATCGCGTTCCAGTCGGTGGCCGCGGCGTGGCCCCAACCGTCCAGGACCACGAGCAGGGTCGGTCGCTTGGCGCTCATCGAGTCAGGGGATGCGGGCAAAGGGGCTACGGCCGACGCGCCGGAGCGTAGGATTCGCAATCGCAACGGTTTGCGATCGCCCAAGCGGCATTCGATCCGGCGCTGGATCCGGGATTGGAAACGGCTTTTGGCGAAGCTTTCACTACCGTCACGAACCGCTGCCTCACGGGTCTCCTACGATAATCCGGCTGTACCGACCGGGCCAGGGTCCCGAGCCATGAAACGCACGACTTCCCTCTTTCTCCTCATCGCTTTCCTCGGCTGCCAGACCGTGCCCGGCACCGGCCGCCGGCAATTCAATCTGGTGCCCATGGGCCAGCAGCTCCAGATGGGCGATCAGGCCTATGCCGAGATGCTCGGCAACGCCCAGATCGTCACCTCTGGCGCCGACTACGTGATGGTGCAGCGCGTCGGCCAGCGCATCGCGCGGGCAGCCAACAAGCTCTACCCGGATCCCTCAAAGCAGTTCGACTGGGAGTTCAAGCTCGTCAAGGACGACGCGACCGTCAACGCCTGGGCGCTGCCGGGCGGCAAGTCCGCGGTGTACACCGGACTGCTCAAGGTCACGCAGGACGAGGAGAGTCTTGCGGCGGTCATGGGCCACGAGGCCGCGCACGCGATCGCGCAGCACGGCGCAGAACGCATCACCCAGACCATGGGCCTTCAGCTCGGCCTGACCGCCGTCGGGGC
The DNA here is from genome assembly GCA_036396955.1 of Planctomycetota bacterium. Taxonomy (GTDB): domain Bacteria; phylum Planctomycetota; class UBA1135; order UBA1135; family UBA1135; genus DASWJW01. The sequence continues at coordinate 3,300 of DASWJW010000013.1, read as the reverse complement.
CTACATCGGCAGCCGTGAAAGCATGAGCTCCGGCCAGAGGGACGCGATCCTCGCCGGACTCGGCGCGGGTGCGAGCGTCGGCATCATGCTCCCCTTCTCGCGCAGCCACGAGTCCGAAGCCGACGAGATCGGCGTCTACATCGCCGGAGCGGCCGGCTACAACCCCGAGGCGGCGATCGGCCTTTGGGAGCGGATGGCGGATCTCGGCGGCGACAAGCCGCCTGAATTCCTTTCGACCCACCCGAGCGAGGCGACGCGCATCGCCGATCTCAAGAAGGCCATGCCGCGGGCCAAGCGCTACTACAAGCGCAGCCAAGGCCGTTAGGAGGCCTCCGGGTCCGCACGTGCCGGCCGGTCCTCGCTTCGCGATCGTCGCGCTCGCGCTGCTCCTTTGCGGCACGGGCGCGATGGCGCAAGACGGCAAACGGCCGCGCGCGTTGGAGGCCGGGGAGCTGCGCGCCGACATCGCCTACCTGGCCGACGACTTGCTCGAAGGCCGCGACACGGGCACTCGCGGCATGCGCACGGCGGCGCGCTATCTCGCAGCACGATTCGAACGCCTGGGGCTCGCCGCCCCGCCCGGCGGCCGCTTTCAGGTCTTTCCGAGCGTGCCGATCGAACTCGACGCCGAACGCACCCGGCTCGAGCTGGTCACCGGCGGCTCCCTGCGGCAGGAATTCGCGCCGGGAACCGGCTTCAATCCGCATCCGTCCGCGCCGACCGGAGTGGCCGAAGGCGGCGTGGTCTTCGCCGGCTACGGGATGTTCGCACCGGAGTTCGAATACGACGATTTCTACGACGTCGACCTGCGCGACAAGATCGCCCTGGTGCTGCGCTGGGAGCCGCAGGCCGCCGACCGCGGCAGCCGCTTCCTCGGCCGGCGCTTGACCGATCACGCGCTGCTGGCCCGCAAGGTGCGCGAATGCGCGGCGCGCGGCGCGCGCGCCGTGCTGGTCGCCGACGCGCCTGGCCTGACCAAGGAGCGCGACGCCGCTGCGGCCCCGTTCTGGCCGGCGACTTCGGGCCTCTACCAGCAGATCCGCGCGCTGGTCGTGGCGCAGCTCGATCCGGCGGAACTCGCGGAGACCAACTTCACTCCCGCGCAGGTCGGCGAGCAATTCTTCGCCCAGCTGCAGTTCAACAGCCCGCTCGGGGCGAACGTCCCCGTGGCCTACGTTTCCCAGGACTTCCTGGAACAGGTCTTCCAGGCCGAAGGCCGCGACGCGCTGACCTGGCGCAAAGAGGTCGACCTCTCGGGAGTCAGCGGCAGTTTCGAGAGTTTGCTGCGCGTGCGGCTCGAAGTGCGGCACCAGCCCGCCAAGAAGGAGGGCTGGAACGTCGTCGGCATCCTGCCCGGCGTCGACGAGAAGCTCGTCGACGAATACGTGGTGGTCGGCGCGCACTACGACCACGTGGGCATCAACGCCGCTGGCGAAGTCTGGAACGGCGCCGACGACAACGCCTCGGGCGTGGCCGCACTGCTGGGGCTCGCCGCATCGTTCGCGGCCGAACGCGACCGGCCGCGCCGCAGCCTGGTGTTCGTGGCGTTTGCCGGCGAGGAACAAGGGCTGCTCGGTTCGGCGCGTTTCCTCGCCGCGCCGCCGGTGCCTCTGCACCAGATCAAGGCCATGGTCAACATGGACATGGTGGGCCGCTCGCTCAACCGCACGGTGTTCGCGGTCGGCGCCAAGAGTTCGCCGGCGCTGAAGCGCCTGGTCGAGCGAGCGAGCCAAGGCCTCGGCCTGCACCTCGATTTCGACAGCGACGAGTTCTTCGACCGCAGCGACCAGGCGGGCTTCTACTATGCCGGCGTACCGGTGGTCTTCTTCAACACCGCCGAGCACGCCGACTACCACAAGCAGACCGACGACACCGAGCGGATCGAAATCGGGACGATGGCCGACATCGCCCTGCTCGCCCGCCGCGTGATCCGCACCCTCGGCGATCTCGACGCCGCTCCGCCTTTCGAAGACGCGTACCGGCGGCTGCACCCCAACTGGGGGCAGGACCCGCACTTGAGCGTGCCGAGCCGGACTTCCTTCGAGCAGCGGCTCGACTACTGATGGCCGGCCGCGGCTACGGCGTCGACCTGGGCGGCACGGCGATCAAGGCCGGCGCGGTCGAAGGCGGGCACGTGCTCACGCGCGACGAGCGCGAGACTCCACACGAGTTCGAAGCCTGCATGGACGCCATCGCGGCTTCGGTGCTCCACGTCGCCGGCGAAAGCGGTGCGCCGGCGCGCGTCGGCCTGGGTCTGCCCGGAGTCGTGTCGCCACGCGACGGCCGCATCGCCTACGCGCCGAACCTGGGTTTCCTGGAGAGCCGGCCGACGGCCGATGCCTTGCGCGAGCGCCTCGGCGGCGCCGAAGTGCTGCTCGAGAACGATGCCAACGTCGCCGCGCTCGGCGAGGCGCGCCACGGCGCGGGCCGCGCGCACCCCGACTTCCTGCTGGCGACCCTCGGCACGGGAATCGGCGGCGGCATCGTGCTCGGCGGCGAACTGTTCCGCGGACCGGGCGGAATGGCCGCCGAGTTCGGCCACATTCCCGTCGGCCACGAGCGCTTGTGCGGCTGTGGTGCGCGCGGCTGCCTGGAGGCCGCGGTGTCGGCGCGCAGCCTGGTCGAGTGGGCGCGCGAGGAAGGCCTGCCGGCGGCGTCGCTGCCCGATCTCGCCGACATGGCGCGCCGCAACGACAAGCAGGCCGCCAGCCTGTTCCGCCGCGCCGGCGCGCTGCTCGGCGAAGCCTGCGCGCAAGTGGCCTTGCTGCTCGACCTGCGCGTGTTCCTGATCGGCGGCGGCGGGGCCCCGGTGCTTTACCTGCTCAGGCCCGCGGCGCTGCAGGTCCTCGCCGCCCGCGCCTTCGGCCGCGACGCTTCGGACTTCACGCTCGACCGCGCGCTGCTTGGCAACGACGCGGGCTTGATCGGCGCGTCGACCTTGTAGGCGCCGCACCGAGAGCCGCTACGGGAAGTTCCCGATCTCCATTGCCAGAACGAAGAGTACGAACGCGGTCAGCGGCAAGCTCCAGGCGATCGCGATCAGGGTGAGGCCATGATCGGCGGCCTTCTCGACCAGGTGGCGCGCACCGCGCAGGTAGCGCAGTCCGTAGATGACGGCGATCGGGGCGGTAAGGGTGCACAGCGCCGCCCAGCGGATCCGGCGCCCGAGCGTGTTCAGCTCTTCCAGCGGTTTGGCTCCGGCCGGCATCGCGGCGGCCGCCGCCGCGGCGAGCCGCCGCTCGAGCCCCGATTCTTCGAGCACGGCGAGGATCGCTTCCTTCTGCTCCGCCGGCGCGCGGA
>DASWJW010000012.1:0-2442 GCA_036396955.1 Planctomycetota bacterium | reverse complement strand
CAGCGCGAGGTTGGCCTTCTGCTGCTCGGCTTCCTTGCGGTCGCGGAACGAGCCGACCTGGATCAGGTACTGGCCGGGCCCGGTGTCTGCGGTGGGTCCGGCGCCGGGCGCGGGCGCGGTCTCCTTCTTCAGCGACTCCTTCGGAATCACCACTTCGTAGTTCGGCAGCAGCTCGTAGAAGGCGAAGCGCGAAGGCTCTTTCGGCGGGATGGTGATCTTCTTCTTGCCGCCGCCCTTCTTCTCGGTGACCGTCTCCAGCGCCGCCGCGACCGCCGCCGGCCGCGAGATGTAATAGCCGGCCGCGCCGACGAAGCCGAGCGCGATGCCGACCAGCAGCCAGACCCAGCCCGGCATGCCCGCGCGGCCCGAGCCGCTCGATGTCTGGCGGCCGCCGTTGCCGCGATGCGCGAAGTCCCTGGGCATTTCCGTTCATTTCCCGTAGGTCGGCAAGCCTTTGCCGACAAGGCGGCATGGGAATGCCGCCCTACATCTTATCGGGAGCGGACACGCCGAGCAGCGCCAGGCCGTTCTTCAGCACCTGCCCGGCCGCCGCGACCAGCGCCAGCCGGGCGTTGCGCAGCTCGGCATCGTCGACCAGGAACTGGTGCACGTTGTAATAGCTGTGGAAGGCGTCGGCCACGTCGCGCAGGTAGAACGTGACCGTGTGCGGCGTCAGCTGGGCGGCGACTTCCTGCAGCAGCTCGGGATAGCGGTTCAGCAGCGTCAGCAGCGCCTTTTCGTGCGGCTCGCCCAGCCGGTGGACCGCGGCGGCGGCGCTGGCGGCGTCCCAGGCCACGCTGCGCTCGGCGGCCTGGCGGAACACGCTGGCGATGCGCGCCACCGCGTACTGCACGTAGTACACCGGGTTGTCGTTGGTCTTGCTGCGGGCCAGCTCGATGTCGAATTCCAGGTGCTGGTCGGCCGAGCGCAGCAGGTAGAAGAAGCGCGTTTCGTCGCGTCCGGCCTCCCGGATCAGGTCGTCGAGCGTGACGAAATTGCCGCTGCGCTTGCCCATGCGTCCGGACGACAACGTCACGAACTGCATGATCGGGATGCGCAGCGCGTCGTCGCGCCCGGTCAGCGACCAGATCGCCGCGCGCATGCGCACCAGCAGGCCGTGATGGTCGGCGCCCCAGACGTCGATCAGCGAGGCATAGCCGCGCTGCAGCTTGTCGACGTGGTAAGCCAGGTCGTTGCCGAAATAGGTCGGCGTGCCGTTGGTGCGCACCAGCACGCGATCCTTGTCGTCGCCATGCTCGGTCGTGCGGAACCAGAGCGCGCCGTCCTTCTCGTAGGTGTGGCCCGAGCCGACGAGCTTTGCGCGCGCCCGCTCGGCGGCGCCCGAGCGCACCAGCTCGCGCTCCGAGTACCAGCGGTCGAAGCGCACGCCGAAGGCGTCCAGCGTGCCGCGGATCGCCGTGAGCTGTTCGGCGAGCGCGAAGTCCTGCAGCGTCGCGTAGCGCGGACCGAGCAGGGCCTGCGCGCGCGCGATCAGCGCGTCGAGATAGGTCTCCTGCTGCGCCTTGATGTTGTCGCCCATCGCCTCATCGGCGCCCTCGGGCAGGGCGGGATCGGCCGGCAACCCCGCGAACACCTCGTCGGCGCTCTTGCGCAGCGCGCCCGCGGAGCCCGCCTTGAAGCGTGCCGCCGTGGCCTTCACGTAATCGCCCGGGTAGCCGCGCGAGGGGAAACGCACCGCTTCGCCGCAGAGTTCGAGGTAGCGCAGCCATACCGACACCGCCAGCACGTCGACCTGCCGGCCGGCGTCGTTGATGTAGTACTCGCGGTGCACCTCGTAGCCGGCGACGTCGAGGATGTTCGAGATGCTGTCGCCAAAGGCCGCGCCGCGGCCGTGTCCCACGTGCAGCGGGCCGGTGGGATTGGCCGAGACGAATTCCACCATGACCTTGCCGCGGGTCTTCGGCGCGCGCCCGAAATTCTCCTTCGCCGCCAGGATCTCGGGCACCACCGCCTGGAACGCATCCGGCGCGAGGAAGAAGTTGATAAAGCCCGGGCCCGCGATCTCGGCCTTCGCCACCCGCGCCGACGGCGGCAGGTTTTTCACGATCAGCTCGGCGACCGCGCGCGGCGGCTTGCCCAGCGCCTTGGCCAGGGCCAACGCGACATTGGTCGCAAAATCGCCGTGCTTCGCGTCCCGGGTCGCGTCGATCGTGATCGCGGCCGGCGCGCTGACGCCGGTGCCGGCGAGCACGGGTTCCAGCGCCGAGCGCAGCAGCGCGTGCAAATGGTCTTTCATGGGGGGCGGAAGTTTACTGGAAACACTCGGCATGCCTCGAAGACGGCGTCGGATCGGGCGGCTCGCTGCGGCAAGGGGCGGGTCGGGTACCGGTGTGCGCGAATGGCTCGCCGGACTGCCGCATGGGGAAGCGCGGGCCATGTCCCGCGCTTCCCCACGCGGCACCCCTTCGGGGCTCCGGTCCG
>DASWJW010000011.1:0-10320 GCA_036396955.1 Planctomycetota bacterium | reverse complement strand
CCCCGCCCATGCCGCCGCTTGCGCCGACGTCGGCAGCGCCGTGCCGAATTCGCGCAGGCTGCGCGCCAGTTCGGCTTCGCCGACGAGCAGGTAGAGCGCGCAGACGTCCTGGTCGGCGACGTCCGCGGGGAGCGCGGCGCGCAGCAGCCCTGAGAAGGCTTCGGGCTCGAAGTACGCCTGCCAGGGGTCGAGCCGCTCCACGCGTTCGCCGCGCACCTGGACCCGCACCTGCAAGCCTTCGGGAGTCGCGCCGGTCGCTTGCGCCCGTTTGCCCGACAGCGGTTCCACGATCACGACTTCTTCGCCGCTCTCCAGGCGCCGGCGCAGGGCGGCGCTCGCGCGTGCCGCGGCTTCGAAGACCGGGGTCTCGCGCGCGACGACTTGCTGCAGCGCGGGCAGTTCGCAGGCCGCCGCGGCGGCGGCGTAGGCGTCGGCGGCCCGGCGCGCGTTGACGCGCGGCAGCGCGGGCCGGACGTCGCCCTTCAAACTGGCCAGCAGTGCGCTGCGCGCGGCGTCGAACGCGCGCACTTCCGCGCGATGCTCCGCTTCGACGGCGGCGTCCGTCAGCCCGGCCAGCCGCGCGGCCCAGCTGACCGGCCCGGCACCGCCGGGCACGGCGATCGATGTGGTCACCGCTTCGCGCAGCGCGAGCGCGCCGCGCCAGTCTTCCAGCGCCAGCAAGGCCTTGTGTTCGCCTTCCCAGGCGCTGAGCGCCACGTCGGCGGCGGCGAGGACCCGCGCCTCGCCGGCGGCGCGCAGGTCGTCCTCGGCCCAGTCGGCCCCTCGCGCCACGCCGAGCGCGCGCGCAAACGCACCTTGCGCCAATGGCGCGTCGATTTCCTTCCGCAACCGCGATTCGCGCGCGCGACGTGCTTCGGCGACCAGCGCGTCGGCATTCGCACCGGCCGTCAACTCGGCGCGGATGCGCGCCGACTCCGCTCGCGCCTCGGCGGCCTGCGGGGCCTGTGGATTGCGTTCCAGAAAGGCCTCGAGCGCCGCCAGCCGGTCGGCCGGCGCGCCCGCCGCGAGCGATTCGGCGTACTCGCGGGCGATCCGTTCGCGATCCAGCTGCATCTCGAGTTCGGCGCGGCCGGGATCGGCGCGGATGACTTCGACGATCTCGGGCGTCGCTTCCTTCTCGGGTCGCGTGGCCTGCCAGGCGAGTCCTCCGCCGGCCATCAACAACAGCGCAGCCAGCCCCACGACGAGCCGCCGCGATTCGGAACCGCGGAGGATGGTCTGGCACCATTCCACGACGTCGGACGCATGCGCGGGGCGCTGGTCGGGATCCTTGGCGAGCAAGCTGGCGAGCAGTTCTTCAACGCCCTTCGGCACGTTGGCGCCGCCCTGTTTCGCGGTGGGGGGCGGCACGTCGCGGTGCGCGCGCAGGATCTCGCGCACGTCGGCGCCCTCGAAGGGCGTCTGGCCGGTGAGCAGTCGGTAGAGCGTGCAGCCCAGCGAGTAGAGGTCGCTGCGGTGATCGACTTTGCCGCCGAGGTTCTCGGGCGCCATGAAGTGCGGCGTTCCGCCGGCGGCTTCCTTGTCGATCAGCCCGCGCGTCGCCGCCAGGCCGAGGTCGGCGAGCTTGACGTGTCCGCTGTCGGCCACCATCAAGTTCTCCGGTTTGACGTCGCGGTGCACCAGGTGGTGCTCCTCCGCGTAGGCGAGCGCGAGCGCGCTCTCGCGGACCGCGTCGATCGCATCGCGCCAGGGGAGCGGCCCGTTCTTCTTGAGCAGGTCTTCGAGCGTGCCGCCGCCGACCAATTCCATGCTGAAGAAGTAGAGGCCCTCGGCGCCGTCGACGTCGTAGACCTGCACCAGGTTCGGATGACTCAAGCGGCCGGCCGCGACGGCCTCGCGCTTGAACGATGCGACCTTGAGCGGCTCCTTCGCGAACTTCGGATCGAGGACTTTCAGCGCGACCTCCCGGTCGAGGCTGGTCTGCAGCGCGCGGTACACCACTCCGACCGCACCGGCGCCGAGACGCGCGCGCAGTTCGTAGCCGCCGAGCTTGCGGCCGATGTTGGGGTCTTCGGCGGCCGGCTCGCCGGCCACGCGCAAGGAGCCCGACATCTCGCCCGCACGAAAGCTGACGCCGCCGCCGACCGGCAGCAGCACGCGGCGGAAGTCCTTCTCGCCCGACGTGAACACCAGGTCTCCGCTGGCCTTGAGCCCCAGGCGGCCCTTGTCGTCGGCAGGCTGGACGGACAGGCCCGAAGCCGCGCCGGGAGCCTGCGACACCTGGTCGAGCCCGTCTTCGGTCAACAGCAGGTGCAGAAGCCGGCCGGGCAGCGGCACGCTGCCTTCAGCGGCGGCGGTCTTCCAGCGGAGACGCGAATTCAAGGCGGCGAAAGGAAGTGGAATTGGGGCTTTCAGGCGGGGAAGATGGCTCTTCCGACTCGTACCAATGTAGCCCCCTCCTCGACGGCGATTTCATAGTCTCCGCTCATCCCCATCGAAAGCGCGGGGATTCCGGGGAGGAGGCCGCGTTCCGCCATGTCTGCGGCGGCTTCGCGGACCGCGGCGAACAGCCGCCGCAGCGCCGATTCGTCAGCCGCGGCCGGGGCCAGGGTCATCAAGCCCTGCGCCGCGAGGCGCGGCAGGCCGCCCAGCGTTTCGAGCAACGCGGCGAGCGCCGGCAAGCGGCAGCCATCGCGCGGGTCGTCGGCCGAGAAGTTGACCTGGGCGAACACCGGAACCGGAACCCGGGTGCCGCGGTCCAGGGCCGCCGCGGCACGCTCCAAGCGCTGCGCCGTCTCCTGGTCGCCGACGGTCTGGATCACGCCGGCTGCGGACAGTCCGCGGCGGACCTTGTTGCCCTGCAACGGGCCGATCAAGTGCCAGACGGCCTCGGGCAGCACGCCGGCGGCGTGCTCCAGCGCTTGCACGCGGTTGTGGCCGAATTCGCGGTGGCCGGCCGCCCAGGCGGCTGCCAGGTCGGCGTCGCTCGCGGTCTTCGCCACGGCGACGAGGCGGACCGCGGAAGGCTCGCGGCCACCCTTCGCGGCGGCGGCGGCGATGCGGCCGCGGACGGCGTGCAGACGGGCGGCGACGGTGGGCACGGATTCGGGCGAGGGTGGCTAGAATCTGCAGCCCGCTCGCGCGGGCCCCCAGAAATGATTCTCGGCATTCCCAAAGAGATCAAGAAATCGGAGTACCGCGTGGCGCTCACGCCCAGCGGAGCCCGCGCATTCGTCCGCGCCGGCCACGCCGTGCTGGTCGAGTCGGAAGCCGGCGCCGGCAGCGGATTCGCCGACGCCGACTACCAGGCCGCCGGTGCGACCATCATGGCCGCCGCCGACCCGCTCTGGAAGCAGGCCGAGATGATCCTCAAGGTCAAGGAGCCGCAAGCGGTCGAGATCGCGCGCGCGCGGGCGGGACAGACGATTTTCACGTACTTCCATTTCGCGGCCGACCGCGAGCTCACCGAGGGCATGGCGGCTTCGGGAGCGCACTGTTTCGCGTACGAGACGCTGGTCGACCACGGCACCCTGCCGCTGCTCACGCCGATGAGCGAAGTCGCCGGCCGCATGGCGGTCCAAGAAGGCGCCAAGTACCTGGAGCGTCCGTTCGGCGGCCGCGGTGTCCTCTTGTCGGGAATCCCGGGCGTGGAGCCCGGCCACGTGATGGTCCTCGGGGGCGGCATCGTCGGCTCGAACGCGGCGCTCATCGCTGCGGGAATGGGCGCGCGCGTGACCATCCTCGACATCAACATCGAGCGGCTGCGCGAACTCGAGGACGTGATGCCCGCCAACGTCACCACGGTCTACAGTTCACCCGAGGCCATCCGCGAGCGGCTGCCGTGCACCGACCTCCTGATCGGCGCGGTGCTGGTCACCGGCGCGCGCGCGCCGCGGCTGGTGCGGCGCGAAGATCTCGCCCTGATGCCGCAGGGTTCCGTGATCGTCGACGTGGCCGTCGACCAGGGCGGCTGCGTCGAGACCTGTCGCGCGACCACCCACGACGATCCCGTGTTCGTGATCGACGGCGTGGTCCACTACTGCGTGGCCAACATGCCCGGCGCGGTGGCGCGCACCAGCACGTTCGGACTGACCAACGCGACGCTGCCTTACGCGCTGCGCCTCGCAGCTCTCGGTCCGCGCCGCGCCGTCCTCGAAGACGACGCCCTCGCGTCCGCCGCCAACACGCTGGCCGGAGAAATCACGCACGGCGGCGTGGCGGACGCCTTCGACATGCCGTGCCGCGAAGCGCGCACGGCGGCCGCGGCCCTGCAAGGCTGAAGCCTTGTTCCTGCTGCTCGCCTTGGCGGTGCTGCAGGGACTCACCGAGTTCCTGCCCGTCTCCTCGTCGGGCCACCTCGTGCTGGCGCGGGAGCTGTTCGGCGACGACGGCTTGCCGAAAGGAGCGACCGTCGAAGTCGCCCTGCACCTGGGCACGCTCGCGGCGGTCCTGGTGTGGTATCGCGCCGAGCTGTTCCAGCTCCTCGTCACCGAGCGCCGCCGGCTGGCGCTCGTCGCGCTCGCCTGCGTGCCCCTGGTCCCCGTCGGCATCTGGCACACCCAGATCGAGGCGACGCTCTTCGGATCTCCGGCCGTCGCTGCCGCCGGGCTGCTGGTCACCGGCGTCTTGCTGCTCGCCTCCGCCCGCCTGCCGGCCGGCGGCAGCGAGCTCGCCGGGCTCGCCTGGAAGGGCGCGCTATTGATCGGCTGCGTGCAGGCGCTGGCCGTGATCCCCGGGATCTCCCGCAGCGGGGCGACCATCGTCGCCGGGATGGCGCTCGGAATGCGTGCCGAAGCGGCGACCACGTTTTCGTTCCTGATCGCCGTGCCTGCCATGGCCGCCGCCGGCCTGCTCACTTTCCTGGAAGTCGCGGCCGACGGAGCGCCGAGAGATTTCAGCGGCCTGGTGCTCGCGGCGGCCCTCGCCTCGGCGGTGGGACTCGTGGCGCTCGCTATCCTTGTCAAACTGGCTCGCGCTCGGCGCTTGTCCTGGTTCGCGCCGTACTGCTTCGCCGCCGGAGCGCTCGGACTCCTCCTCCTCAACCTCCGATGAAGACAGCACTGATCACGGGCATCACGGGCCAGGACGGCTCGTACCTCGCCGAACACCTTCTCGAGCTTGGCTACCGCGTCGTCGGCATGGTGCGCCGCTCGTCGACCGAAGCCACCGAGCGGATCGACCACTTGCGCGACCGCATCGAACTACGCCAGGGCGACCTCCTCGACCCGATGGCGATGGTGCGCGTGATCGCGGAAGTGGAACCCGCCGAGATCTACAATCTCGCGGCACAGAGCTTCGTGCAGACTTCGTTCCAGGAGCCCGTGCACACCGGCGAAGTCACCGCACTGGGCGTCACGCGGATGCTCGAGGCCCTCCGCCAGGTCGCTCCCGGGGCGCGTTTCTACCAGGCCAGTTCCAGCGAGATGTTCGGCAAGGTCGCGGAAAGCCCGCAGAAGGAAAGCACGCCGTTCCATCCGCGCTCGCCGTACGGCGTGGCCAAGGTCTACGGACACTGGATCACCGTGAACTACCGCGAGTCCTACGACATGTATGCGTGCTCGGGCATCCTGTTCAACCACGAGTCGCCGCGGCGGGGGCTCGAATTCGTGACCCGCAAGATCACGGACGGCGCCGCCAAGATCGCTTTCGGCGAAGCCGACGAGCTGGCGCTCGGCAATCTCGATTCGCGCCGCGACTGGGGTTTTGCCGGCGACTACGTGCGCGCCATGCACTTGATGCTTCAACAGGACGTGCCCGACGATTTCGTGATCTCCACCGGCAAGACCCATTCGGTACGCGAATTCTGCGAAATCGCGTTCGGCCGGCTGGGCCTCGACTACAAGGAGTTCGTGGTCACCGACCCGCGCTTCTACCGGCCCGCAGAGGTCGATTTGCTGCTGGGCGACGCGGCCAAGGCCGCCAAGCAGCTCGACTGGCGTCCGGAAGTCAGCTTCCACGGCCTGGTCGAGATGATGGTCGACCACGACGTGCAGCTGCGCCTGCAGCGCGGCATGGAGCCCCGCCGCGGCGAATTGCCCGCGAGCCTCGTCTGACGCGCGGCGGCATGACGCAGGGCGCCGTCTGGGTCACCGGCGCCGACGGATTCGTCGGCCGCCGGGTGCTGGCGCGCCTCGCGGCGCGCGGACAGCCGGCGGCAGCCTTGGTCATGGACCCGGCGGCAGCGCAGCTCGGCGTGCCGTGCGGCCGGCTCCAGCTCGCCGAACTCGCCCTCGCCGATCCCGGGACCGCACGTCTCGGCCTCGACGAGCTGCCCGAACCGGCGGCCCTGCTGCATCTCGCGGCGATGGCGTTTCCGCCCGACTGCGAAGCGCATCCGGACGCCGCGTTCGCGGTGAACGCGGTCGGTCCTGCCAGGCTCTACGAAGCGCTGTTCGCGCGCTGGCCGCGTTTGCGCGTGCTGCACGTTTCGACCGGCCAGGTCTACCGGCCGGCAGCCGTACCGATCGACGAGACTGCTCCGGCCGTGCCGGTCAACGTCTACGGAGCGAGCAAGCTGCAGGGCGAGGCGGTCGCGCTCGGCTGGTTCGACCGCGGCGCGGCCGTCAGCGTGGCGCGCCCGTTCAACCACTCCGGTCCGGGGCAAGCGGCGGCTTTTGCCCTGCCGTCGTTCGCGCTGCGCCTTGCGGCGCTCGAAATGGCCGGCGGCGGTGCGCTCGAAGTCGGTAACTTGGACGGCGTCCGCGATTTTTTGCACGTCGACACCGTGGCCGACGTCTACCTCGACCTGCTCGACAGCGCCGGCAAGGAACCCCTGCTCAACGTCTGTTCGGGAACCGGCCGACGGATGAGCGAACTGCTGGACGGCTTGCTCGCACGGACGCACGCCGGGGTCGAATTGCGCACCCGCGCGGAGCGCCTGCGCGGCGCCGGCGACGCCGACCACCTGGTCGGGGATCCGACGCGGCTGGCAAGCGTGCTCGGCCGGCGGCCGCAGCTCGACGCCGGTGCGCTCCTCGACGAACTGATGACCGACGCGCGCATCCGCGTGGCGGCCGGCGAAGACGTCACGCGCGCTTGACCCCGCGCGGGAGCCGTGGATCAGGAACCGTAGTTGTCGGCGCCGGCCCGGTAGGCGCGGACCCACTGTTCGAGGACGGGTCCGGGGCAGTCCGTCGAGTTGAAGTGGCTGTGCGGCCAGACTTCGCTGCGCTGGATCGAATGGCGGCCGCGCAGGGATCCCACCAGTTCCTCCAGCGCCTCGAGCTGCGCCGCGGTCGGCTGCTGGGCGTTTGCGTACTTGCTGCCGCGGTCGGGCTGCGCTTCGAAATTGCCGAGCAGGCAGACCCCGACGTTGCCGCGGTTCGTGGACGGATCGCCGGCATGTGCGCCTTGCGTCGTGAGCGGGCGCCCTTGATAGACGCGGCCGCCGCGGTCGATCAGGAAGTGGTAGCCGATGTCGGCCCAGCCGTTTGTCTTCTGGTGGATACCTTGGACGCGCAGGACTTCGGCCTTGCTCGCAGCGAGGCTGCTGTCCACCAGCGGTTCAGCGGTGTGGTGGACCGTGAGGCGGTAGATCCGCGTCATCGGATCGTGGTTGGCGGCCATCGGTTGCGCCCGCCACGAAACCCGGGAGACGTCGAACAAGGCCGAGGCCTCCTTCGCGACCGGAGCCGACGACCCGCCGGTGGCCGATCGGAAGCCGAGATAAGGGCTGACCCGCGCCAGCGTGCCGGCGTCCACGCCGGCGGGCTCGTGCCCGTCCAGGCGCGCGAGCAGGTACTCGGTGTCCTTGCGATCCGGCCCGTCGAGGCCGGCCAGCGCCGTGCGCAGGTGCGGCTTGGCGCTGGCGCTGTCGCGGTCGAGCAAATAACTCAAACCGATGCCGCGCTCGGCGCGGGCGGTTTCGCGGCGCGAGAGGTCGCCGTATTGCGCTTCGCGCAGCGCCAGGCGCGCATCGCGCGGCCGGCGCGCCTCGAGGTAGAGCTCGCCCAGGGCGAGCTGCGCTTCGCTCCGGTCGGGCGCGCTGAAGTCCGCGAGCCGCTCTTCGGTCCAGCGGATGCGTTCGCCCAAGGGCAGATGTCCGGGCGGCGCCGGCGCCGGCGCGGAAAGCGCCGCGGGGGTGCCGTCGTCGCGGGCCGGAGTCGCGCAAGCAGACAGCCCGAGAGCCAGAAGGAGGCCCGCGCCGAAGGAGCGCGGGCCGGGAGCAGCGGCGGAAGCCGGACGCATTGCCCGAATCTAGCGAGTGGGACCCATTCAATTCCAGCAGCGCGTGCCAGAGCAGGCCCGTGGCGCCGCACTACGATGCGCGCCATGCGGGGTCGTTTCCTGGTCCTTGAGGGCGTCGACGGCGCGGGCAAGAGCACGCAGGCCGCGCGCCTGGTCGAGTGGCTCGAAGGCCAGGGCCGGCGGCCGTTGCGCCTGCGCGAGCCCGGCGGGACCCCGCTGGGGGAGGCCTTGCGCGAGCTGCTCCTCGATCCGGGTCGCGACCGCTGGGATCCGCGGGCGGAAGCGCTGCTGTTCTTCGCCGCTCGAGCCGAGCTGCTCAGCGAAGTGGCGATGCCGGCCTTGGCCGAGGGGCGCGACGTGGTGTGCGACCGCTTCACGCCTTCGACGCTGGCGTACCAGGGGCAGACCGAGGAGCTCGCGGCTTTCGTCCTCGGGCTGGACGAATTGGTGGTCGGGCCCGAGCGCCAGCCGGCGCTGGTGATCGTGCTCGACCTGCCGGTGGCGGAGTCGCTCGCGCGCGCGGCGCGGGCGGGCGCTCCCGATGCTTTCGAGAACCGTGGCGCCGCCTTCCAAGAGGCCGTTCGAACCGGCTACCGGCGGTACGCCGCCCGCTACCCGGCGCGCACGCGCCTGCTGCCGGTCGCGGGTCTGGACCCCGACGCGGTGGCCGGCAAGATCCGCGCCTGCGTGGCGGAGGCTTTTGGAGAAGGCTTCGAGGAGCGCGCGCGGTGAACGCCGCCGTCGAACCGGTGCTGGAGCGCTTCGAGCGCGAACGCGACCGCGACCGCCTGCCGCAGGTCTGCTTGCTGATCGGACGCTCCCGTGACCGGCTGCGTGTGCTTGCCGATGGTTTCGCCGCGGCCTACCTGCAGCCCCGCGGCGAAGTGCGTGAGCACGCCGAGTACTTCTGCCTGGATCCCGACGAACTCGGAGTCGGCGGGCTGAAGGTCGAACACATCGCAATCCGCAAGGAAGGCGTGCCCTGCCTCGAAGAAGCGTTGCGCTTCCGCGCCACGGGCAACGGCCGGCGCGCGGTCCTTCTGTTCGAAGCCGACCGTATGAACCCCGACGCGCAGGCCGCCTTGTTGAAGACCAGCGAAGAGCCGCCCGCCGGAACCTTGCTGGTGCTGACCGCCGCGGAACTCACGCCGTTGCTTCCTGCGCTGCGCTCCCGCTGCCGCGTGTACCGGGTGAGCGAACCGCTGCCCGCGGCGCTCGAGCGCGGCGCCGCCGCGGTCGGTCTCGATCCCGAAACCTTCGCCGTGCTCGCCGTGGGCTGCGGCGCCGAATCGGCGCTCAAGCTCGATCCAGCCGACCGGCAGAGGCTCCTGGAAGTGCACGCCGCCTTCGCCACCTGGCTCGCGGCGGATTGCGAGGGCGAGCCGGCCTGGGTGCAGGCTCCCGAAGGCGCCGGCCTGGCCGATCAACGCCTGGCGGCTTCCCAGGAGCTCTCCGCGGCTCTGGGCTGGCTCGCCGCCGCCTACGCGACCGCCGACCCGGGATTGGCCTTCGTGCTGGACCGGACCGCCGTGGCGATCCTGGCTGCCCTGGAGGATCTGGGCCGCAACGTGGCCCCGGGACTGGTTTTCGAGGACCTCGGCAGGCAGCTACAACGGAAGCCCTTGCCGGGTTAGGCCGCGGCCACCAGAATCAGCGCATTCCTACCCGTCGACCCGGTCCCGTGGCCGCTGGGAGAATAGCGGTCAAACGGCCCCAGGCCGGGGCCGATAGGAAGCGGGGACTCCCCATGGAAGACCGCAGGCTCCAGCCAATCATCCGCGAGATTCGCAGCAACGACGGCCGTCGTTACGCCGAAGCTGCCTATTTCTTCGTTCTCGAAGGACTCGATTTCACGATGTACGACCTGGGCCGCAACCGGCTCAAGGGCGAATCGAGACATATCTCCGGCCGGGAACTCCTCGGCGGCCTGCGGCGTTTCGCGCAGGAAGAGTTCGGCCCGCTGGCGCCGTACGCGTTCCGGTCGTGGGGGATCGACTGCACCGACGACTTCGGGAACCTCGTGTTCCAGATGTGCGAAGCCGGGCTGTTGAACAAGCGTGAGACCGACCGCCCCGAAGACTTCCGGGACGGTTTCGATTTCCAGGAAGCTTTTGCCGAAATCGGCAACATCCGCGTCTGACGTGTCGATTTCCGCGCGTCCGCGGACGCGCG
>DASWJW010000010.1:0-3893 GCA_036396955.1 Planctomycetota bacterium | reverse complement strand
CATCAACACGACGCCGGTCAGTTTCGAGGTGCCGGGAGCACGGGTCCCACGGTCGAAATGCAAGTAGTCGTAACCGTCCAGCGCGAGCAAGCCGTTGGCGACCGCGAGCCACGTGCGCGCCTCCTCGCCCGGTTCGGACGGGGCGCGCTGTCCTTCGACCTCCAATGCGGCGGCCGCGGAGCCCGCCGTCCCGGTGGCCGCCGGTCCCGCGGTGGCACCGTCGCGGCCGCCTGCGGAGGCCTCGGGAGGCACCGGATCCTCGCCGCCCACCGCGGCAAGCGTCGCTTGCTGCAGCGCCGCAAGATTGGCGGTCTCGCGCTGGAAGAGCTGTTCCGCAAGTCCCCGCATCATGTCGCGATCGGCTTCGCGCTCGGAGCGCAAGGAATCCATCTGCTCCCGCATCACCGTCAACAACTCGCCGTCCAAACTGCTCTCGGGCATCAGGACCTCGATCTTAGGCGGCGAGACCACGATCTCCGGAGGTGCACTGCTTACCGTCACCGGCGCGAGGCCGCGTTGCTGTTCGAGCCAGGCCATCGCCAGCAGGCCCAGCCCGACTCCCAGCACCGCAGTGCACACGGCGAGGACCAGCGCGCCGACGCGCGAAGGGCCGCGCCGTTCTTCATGCATCTGCACCATGTGTTCGAGCAGCGACTCCTGCACTTCCGCAAGACGGCTGAACGAGCGATTGAGCGCCTGCACGTCGCGCAGTCGCAGCAACGAGCCCACGTCGCCCTGCGACGCCATGGAGCCGCCCGGCCCCAGCCTGGCCAGCGCGCCGTCGTCGCCGTGGGGTGCCGGAGGCCCGGAGCCGGGATCGCCGGCCGCGCCCGGCTCTGCGTGGTAAGGATCGGTCATTTCGAATCGTCGGTGCGCGGATCGGCTTCCAGGAAACGCCGCCGTTCGGCTTCGGACCAGACCCGGCTCTCAAGCGGCAAACGCACGCCGCCATTCTCCCATACCCAGGAAGCACCGCCTGCCGCTCCCTCGACGACCGCCCGGGCCGCGCCGGCCGCCGCGCCGTCGGCGCCGAGCAGGAAGCTGCGCCGGCGGCGTCCGGCGGCAACGGGATCGGGCAAGGGGAGACCCTCTGCGACCGCAATCCACAGCGCCCGGCCGCGGGGATTCATCCCGGCCGGCGGCGGCCCGAACGCTTCGAAAGCCGCGCCGTCGGACGAACTCAGGCGCCCGCGGGCCTGGAGCATCCCGGGTTCGCCGACCAGGTGGATGCGCAACAGTTGCCGGTCGGCGTCGAGGCGCAAATCGCGACGCAGGAGTTCCTCTTCCGGAAACGGCGCGGCCGGGTAGGCTGGCGGTGCGATCGTTTCGGCCACGATCCGCAATCCCGAGTCGGTCTGGCCGACGAGCGCGCTGCGGAATTCCGCGTGCGCGCTTGCTTCGATTTCCGCACTCCCGCGCCCGCAGGCCGAGACCAGAACGACGGCGGAAAGTGCGGCAAGGCGGGCACGAAGGGCGCGCGGCTTCAGTCGCGATCCGCCCAAATCGCCCGGTTCTTCTTGTTCTTGTTCCACCAGCGGGTCCAGTCGAGCGGGTCCGTGAACGTCTCGCCGGTGAGCGCCGTGAGCGCGGACATCCAGGACGGCCGGATGATCCGGTAGATCCGGATCGACGTCGTGTCCTCGACGTTCGTCGCCGCGTTCGCGCGAGATTCCAACAGTTTGACGAGCCGCTCGGCCGAGATCTTCCGGACCTCTCCGGGAGCGTCGCCGAAGTGCTGCAGGGCCTTGCCCGCTGCGGCGGCGACGGTTTCGTTGTGGTAGTCGAGAGTGTCGAGGAGCTGATCGACCTGTCGGTAGTCCTGGGTGACGCCGACCTGTTCCACGCAGAGCGCCTGGAATTCGAAGTCGCGCCGGAAGCGCTTGGGCTCGAAACCCGCGGCCCAGAGGTACTCGGAGCCGTGCGCCCCCATCTGCCCCCATGCATAGGCCGCGGCAGTCCACAATCGCTGGTTGGCTTCGACTTCCTTGTCGCGAAGGTCGATCGCCAGCCAAATCACCTTGGCCAGCGACTCGTCTTCCTTCTCGATCGCCTTGGCTTCCTTCTTGAGGTCGCGCGCATCGCCTTCGCCGAAGTCGAGCAGTTCCTCGATCGCGGTGCGGCGCTTCGCGTTGGCCTTGAAGCGGGTCACGAATTCGTCGATCAGCGCAATGGCCTCGCCCTCGCGTCGGTCGCGCTCGCTGGTCTTGAGGATCTCCACGAATTTCTCGAATTGATCCTTGAGAGTCGGCTCGTCCTGGGGAACGGCCGAAGAGGGAACGAGGAGCAGGAGGCCGGCGAGAAACATGATCATGCCTGTGTGGAAAGTGGCGCTCGGCGCGCTTCCGCACGTGCCAGTTCGGCCTGGTAGGCCTCGCGCAGCGCCGGGAGGAAACGGCCAGAGACGCCGGGAAGGAGCTCCCTGGCTCCTAGGATTCTACTCGTGGGTACGAGGCCGATCACCGCGTTGGTGATGTAGACCTCTACGGCCTCTTGGAGGCATGACTGCGGGATTTCCTGCTCGGCGGCCGGGATCCCGGCCGCTCGTGCGGCCCGCAGGACCGCGGCACGGGTCACTCCAAGCAACAGGCCTCGGCCGGCTGGCGGCGTCTTGAGGACTCCCTGGTGGACCACGAAGACGTTGGCTGACGTGCATTCGGCGAGGTCTCCCTCGATCGTCGGCAGGAGCGCTTCCCATGCTCCAGCCCGTTCGGCTTCGGCGCGGGCCACCTGGCTCTGCATCCGCGACACGGTCTTGGCACCCCACAACGGGTCCTCGGGATCGCGGCGGAAGCGCGAGAGCTGCAACACCACTTCGCGTGGCGGAGGCGCAGGAAGACCGACGGTCCACATCCGCAACAGGCCGCCATCGGAGCGCCGGAGCAGCGTGTAGCGAGCCCGCCAGCTTGCGGCCGGTCCCCGCTCCGCGCCAGGAAGCGCCCGCAACGCGGCGAGCAGCTCGGGCAGGTCGGCGAGCAAGCCGCGCTCGCCGAGTTCCATGCCGACGATTCCAGCGCTGCGCTCCAAGCGCGCGGCATGGTCGGCGAGGAATGGGCTCGGAACGCCCGCCTCGATGCGGAAGCTCTCGAAGATGCCTTCCCCGCGCAGCACGCCGGGCAGGTCCGCCGGCAATGCCGGCGAGCCGGGCGCCACGAAGCGGCCGTCGACGAGCGCGAATTGCGTCGGGTCGCGGGAGACGCTCATCGCGGCGCGGCCTCCAGCGCCGCCGACTCCTCGGCGGTGTCCAGGAAAGCGGCTTTCAACAGGGTCTCGCGCCACTCCCGTTCCGGATCGCTGTCCCACACGATGCCGGCCCCTACGCGCAAGTGCGTACGCCCGGCAGTGCAGACCGCAGTACGGATCAGGACCGAAAAATCGCCCCGCGGCGACCCGGGTTCCCAAACGCCGAGCGTCCCGCAGTAAGGACCGCGCGCCTCGGCTTCGAGTTCGGCGATCGCCTGGAGTGCCCGGACCTTGGGGGCGCCGCTGACCGAGGCCGGCGGAAACGTCGCGCGCAGGAGCGCCGCGAGCCCGCGCGCGGGATCCCAGCGGGCGCGCACCGAAGCCGTGCGGTGATGCAGCGTCGGGTAGCTCTCCAATTCGCCGGCCGAAAACACCTGCACGCCCCCGGGGATCGCCAGTCGCCCCAGATCGTGGCGTGCGACGTCGACGATCATGTGCAATTCGGCGCGTTCCTTGGCCGAGGACTCGAGGGCCGCGGCGGCGCGTGCATCGGTCGCCGGATCCGCGGCACGTGCCGCTGTGCCCTTGATCGGCCGCGTCTCGATTTCCGCTCCATGCACTTCGAGGAAGCGTTCCGGCGAACAGGACAAGAGCGCGTTGCCGGCGGAGTCTTCCCAGTACGCGCTCATCGCGGTCGGCTGTGCGGCGCGCAC
>DASWJW010000009.1:0-30702 GCA_036396955.1 Planctomycetota bacterium | reverse complement strand
GAGCCAGGATTACTTCCCCTACGGACCCATCACGCACGAGCATATGCGCGCTTCGCTGGTGCGCTTCGAGGAGTTGCTCGAGTCGAGCGAGAGCGCGGACGCGTTCCGGCAGGCGCTGGTCGATGAATTCGAAGTGTGGATGGCGCGCGGCCGCGACAACAGCGGCGAAGTCCTGTTCACCGGCTACTGCACGCCCATCTTCCCCGGTTCGCTGGAACGCACCGAACGGTTCCGCCATCCGCTCTATACGCTGCCGCCCGACCTGGTGAAGGGCGACGGTGGGGCGATCCTCGGCCGGCGCACCGCCGACGACGCGATCGTGCCCTACTACACGCGGGGAGAGTTGCGTCGCAACCACCACCTCGACGGGACCGAACTCGTCTGGCTCGAGAACGCCTTCGACGTCTACACCGCGCACGTCCAAGGCTCGGCGATCATCGACCTGACGTCCGGCGAGCGCATGGAAGTCGGCTATGCCGGCAAGAACGGGCACGAGTACCAGAGCATCGGCCTCAAGCTCGTCGAGGAGGGCAAGCTCGGCAAGGACGAGCTGTCGCTCACGCGCTTGCAGCAGTACTTCCGCGACCATCCGGGCGAAGAAGGCCCGGCGCTCGACGTGAACCCGAGTTTCGTGTTCTTCCGGCGGACCGGCGGCGGGCCGTTCGGCTCGCTCGGCCAGAAAGTCACCGCCGAGCGCTCGCTGGCGACCGACAAGTCGGTCTTCCCGCGCGCGGGAATCGTCTACGCGGAAGTCCGGCTCCCCGACTTCAATCCGGCCGGCAAGCTCGTGCAGCGGCCGTTCCGTTTCTTCGCGCTCGACCAGGACACCGGCGGCGCCATTCGCTCCGCTGGCCGCTGCGACGTCTATCTGGGCACCGGCGACCAGGCCGTATCCCGCGCCGGGCACGTGTTTTCGGTCGGACGCATGTACTACCTGTTCCTGCGCACCGACCTGGCCCGCTAGGGAAGCGCTGAGCTTCCTTAGGACTTTTTGTGTTCGGTGTGGATCACGGCCTTCACACCGAGGATGTCGGCGATGCGGTCGTCGATCCGGCCGATGCGCATCACGTGCTGGATGACGATCGGATGCCTCTCGTGCGGCGTGGTGAGCACGATCCGGCCGGAACCGAGCAGCAGGCGTTCGAGGACGTCGGGGACTTCCTTGTCCCAGCGGAGGTCTTCGGTGCTGAAGCGCTTCATCTTTGGAAACAGGCCGTAGCGGTGCACGACCTCGTTGGGGCGGAATTCCCAGTAGTCGAGGCGTGAGTTGATCCACACGCCGATGTAGATCGACGTGAAGCCCGCGAACACCATCCAGTAGAAAGTCGCGTTCATGACCGGATGCAGGGTCATGAACCAGTCGCTCACCGCGCCGAGCCAGCCAAAGTAGAGCAGGAACAGCCCTGTGGCCACGCCGCCGAGCAAGCCGATCAGCGTGCGCTCCTCGTTGAAGTCGTAGGAGATGGCCAGCAGGTTGAAGAAGAAGACGCCGAGCCAGGTCGTGCCCAGGATCGCCATCAGGCCGGGGCCCTCGCTCCCGGCGGCGGTGGCCGCTTCGGCGGCGCCTTCGGCCACTTCGGCGACCCCCTGGGCTGCCGCCGGATCCCCGGCGATCGACGCGATCACCGCTGCCACGAATGCGGTGATCCAGGTGAGGTAGAAGAACACCACCTTGGGCAGCGGGCGGACTCGGATGCGCAGCTGCTCGATCGTCGGCGCACCGCTCTCGGCGGCAGTGGCGGCGGGGACGTCCACCGCGACGGGCGCAGCAGGCGTGGCGGCAGTGGGCTCGTGGCTTCCGGTTTCGTTCATGGGGTGCTCGGCCCAGAATACGGTCGAGCGGAGTCGCGCGCCCGGTTCCGGGGCCGCCACCCCTTCTTGGGATTCGCGGCGACCGCCTTGCACGCCGCCCTGCGGCGCGCCGCCTACACTGGCGCCTGGATGGCCGGGTGATCGCATAATTGCCGGTCCTGCACGTGAACGAGAAGCTCTTCACCCTCGCCGAAGCGCGCGCGGCGCTGCCGCGGGTCCGGAAGCTGGTCGAGGCGATGATGGAATCGCGCAAGCGCATCGTGGTGCTTCAGCCCGAACTCTGGCCGGCCATCGAAGCCGCTGCGGGCAACGGCGGCGTGCCGGTCGCCGGCGAGCTCATCCGCTGGAGTGAACAGCTGCGCGCCAGTTTCCAGGAGTTGACCGCGATGGGCATCCACGTCCAGGACGTCGGGCGCGGCTTGATCGACTTTCCGGCGCTGCGGGACGGACACGAGATCTACTTGTGCTGGATGCACCCGGAGCCGGAAATCGGCTGGTGGCACGAAATGGACGCGGGCTTCGCCGGCCGACGACCCTTGGAGGCTTGAGTTGAGCGAACCGCGCGCGTGCGCCGCTTCGATCGCCACGCTGGCCCCCGACCGGCGCCACTGGTGCGTCGCCGATGAACGGATCGGGGGAGTCCGCAGCGAGGCCTACGCGGTGCGCGACGGTCCGGCGGCGCTCTGGGTGCTGATCGACCCGCTGCCGCTCACTGCCGACGCGCTCGAAGCACTCTGCCCGGTGCAAGCGATCGTGCTGACTTCGGCGGCCCACCAGCGCGCGTGCTGGAGGCTGCGCCGCGAACTCGGAGCTCCCGTCCACGCGCCGGCTGGAAGCGCCGGGCTCGACGAGCAGCCCGATCACGACTTCACCGACGGCGCGGTCTTGCCCGGCGGCCTGATCGCGCGGAGCGCACCGGGACCCCGGCCGCCGCACTTCGTGCTCGAGCACGGGAGCGGGCCGGCGACCGCGGTCTTCGTGGGCGACCTCGTGGTCGGCGTCGCCGGCGGCGGCCTCGCCTTGCTGCCAACGGAGCACCTTGCCGACCTCGCCGCCGCGCGTGCCAGCGTCCGCGCGCTCGCCGCACGCGCGCCGGAGCTCGTTGGTCCCGGGCACGGGCCGCCGGTGACCGCCAACGCGGGCGCGGTGCTCGCCCACGCCCTCTCCAACCATGCCGACGCCTGAGCGCGCCGGCCCGCCGCTCGAGCTGCGCGGCGCCGGCAAGTCCTTCGGTGCGCAGGTCGCGCTCCTGCCGACCGACCTCGTGTTCGAAGCCGGACGCACCACCGTGCTGATCGGCCCCAGCGGCTGCGGCAAGTCGACGCTGCTGCGCTTGCTCAACGGCCTGCTCGCGCCCGATTCCGGCGAGGTGCTCTTTCGCGGAGCGCCGCTGCGCGCCGCCGCCCTGCACGAAGCACGGCGCCGCAGCGGCTACTTGATCCAAGAGGGCGGGCTGTTCCCGCACTTGACGGCCGGTGCCAACGTGGCGCTGCCCGCGCAGCTCGCTGACTGCACGGCGGCCGCGATCGCCGCGCGGCTGCGCGACCTCGCCGGACTTGCTCGGCTCCCAGCCGACCTTCTCGACCGTTATCCGGCGCAGTTGTCCGGTGGCCAGCGGCAGCGCGTCGCGCTGATGCGCGCCCTGGTGCTCGATCCAGACACGCTCCTGCTCGACGAACCGCTCGGTTCGCTCGATCCCCTGGTGCGCGCGGAGCTGCAGGACGACCTTCGCGCGATCTTCCGTGCGCTGGGGAAGACCGTGGTCTTCGTGACCCACGACCTCGCCGAGGCCGCCTGGTTCGCCGATCGGGTGGTGCTGCTGCGCGCCGGGCGCGTGGTGCAGGCCGGCACCATCGCCGAACTCGCCCGGCGTCCCGCCGAACCGTTCGTCCGCGAGTTCCTGGCGGCCCAGCGCCGCACCCACGCCGGCCTGGAGGCGCTGGACGCATGATCGGACTGCTCGCGATCGCCGCCGCGCTGCCGCTGTCCTGGTGTGGGCAGGATCCCGGATCCCCAGCGCCGCGCGTCACCGTCGGCTCCAAGAAATTCACCGAATCGGTGCTGCTCGGCGAGATCGCCGTGCGCCTGCTCGAAGACGCCGGCATGGAAACCCGGCACCGCCGCGAGCTGGGCGGCACGCGCATCCTCTGGAACGCCCTGCTCGCCGGCGAGATCGACGTCTACGCCGAGTACACCGGAACGCTCCTTCACGAGATCCTCGCCGACGAGAGCCTGGCCGGCGAGGATCTCGCCGCCGCGCTCGAGGCGCGCGGACTGCGCGCAAGCCGGCCGCTCGGTTTCGAAAACTCCTACGCGCTCGGCATGCGCGCAGCGCAGGCGCGCGAGCTGGGAGTGGCGAGCATCGGCGACCTGCGCGCGCATCCCGGACTGCGGTTTGGATTCGGCAACGAGTTCCTCGACCGCGAGGACGGCTGGCCGGCCTTGCGGGCGGCCTACCGGCTCCCTCAGGAAAGCGTCGGCGGCCTGGATCACGACCTCGCCTACCGCGCACTCGACGCCGGGGACATCGACGTGATGGACCTCTACACCACCGACGCGGAAATCGTCCACTACGACCTGCTGCCGCTCACCGATGATCGCGGCCACTTCCCCCGCTACGAAGCCGTGTGGATCTGGCGTGCGGACCTCGTCGACCGCGCTCCCGGCGCCGTCGCCGCGCTGCGCCGGCTCGAGGGACGTCTCGACTCCGGCACGATGCGCGCGATGAACGCGCGCGTCAAGCTCGACCGGGATCCGGACGCGCAGGTGGCCGCCGAGTACCTCGCCGCGGAGCTCGGACTCGCCGGCGAATGGACGTTGGAACCGCTGGCTGCGCGGCTGCTGCAGCGCACGCTCGAGCACTTGCTGCTGGTGGCCGCAGCGCTCGCCGCGGCAGTGCTTGCTGCCGTGCCGCTCGGCGTGTTGGCCGCAAGGCGGCCGCGGGCCGGCCAGGTCGTGCTCGCTCTCGCCGGCGTGATGCAGACCGTGCCCTCGCTCGCGCTCCTGGCGCTGCTCATTCCCATGCTGGGGATCGGCGCGCTTCCGGCGATCGTCGCGCTGTTCCTCTACGGCCTGCTGCCGATCGTCCGCAACACCCACGCCGGCCTGGTCGGCGTGCCCGCCGAATTGCGCGAGTCGGCCGAAGCAATCGGCATGAGCGCCCGCGCGCGGCTGCTGCGCATCGACTTGCCGCTGGCGTCGCCGTCGATCCTGGCGGGAATCCAGACTTCGGCGGTGATTGCGGTCGGCGTCGCCACGCTCGGCGCGCTCATCGACTCGGGGGGCTACGGGCAGCCGATCCTCACCGGCATCCGGCTCGACGACACGGCGCTCATCCTGGAAGGAGCACTGCCCGCCGCAGCCATGGCCATTGCGGTGCAGATCCTGTTCGGTCTCCTGGAACGCGTGCTGGTGCCGCGCGGCATCCGCCTCGCCGCCGTGCGCTGATCCCGCCTTGCGGGATCGCGGTCGGCGTGGGACCATCTCCGGCCCGATGCCGGTGTCCGCAGGATCAACCACCGCGGAGGAACGCTCGGAAGCCATGTCCCTCGCCAGCGCCCTCAGGCGCGTCCGGGCCGCGACGCTCACGCTCGTCCGCCCGCTCGGGCCCGAGGACTGCGCGATCCAGTCCGATCCGGACGTCAGCCCGGCCAAGTGGCATCTGGCGCACACGACCTGGTTCTTCGAGACCTTCGTGCTGCTGCCGCACGCTCCTGGCTATCGAGCTTTCCACCCGGCCTTCGGATTCCTTTTCAACTCGTACTACGAGACCGTCGGCGAGCGGCACGAGCGGCCACGGCGCGGCCAGCTTTCGCGTCCAGACCTGGAGACGGTGCTCGCGTATCGCGCGCACGTCGACCAGGCCCTCGATGGGCTGCTCGCAGCCGCGGCCCCGCCGCTTGCTGCGGTCCTGGCGCCGCTGCTCGAACTCGGCTTGCAGCACGAACAGCAGCACCAGGAGCTGCTGCTGATGGACATCAAGCACGTGCTCGGCACGCAGCCCCTGCGGCCCGCCTATCGCCAGGATCTGCCGCAGGCCGCGCGCTGCGCCGCGGCACCGCTCGACTGGATCGAGCTGCCGGGCGGCCAGGTCCGGATCGGGCACGATGGCCGCGGTTTCGCGTTCGACAACGAGTTGCCGAAGCATGCCGCCCTGGTGCCGCCGCACGCGCTCGCCTCGCGGCCCGCGACTTGCGGCGACTATCTCGCGTTTCTCGCCGACGACGGCTACCGGCGCGCGGACCTCTGGCTCGCCGACGGCTGGGACTTCGCCCAGCGGCACCGCTGGGAGGCGCCGCTCTACTGGCAGCGCGACGCCGCCGGCGCGTGGCTCGTCTACACCCTCGGCGGCCTGCGCGAACTGCGCGAAGAAGAACCAGTCTGCCACCTGTCCTTCTACGAGGCCGACGCCTTCGCGCGCTGGTCCGGCGCGCGCTTGCCGACCGAACATGAATGGGAAGCCGCGGCCCGGCCGGCATGGCCCGGCGCACCCAGCGCCACGACGCTCCATCCCGAACCGGCTCCCCACGGCGCCGGCCTGCAACAGCTGCACGGGACGGTCTGGGAATGGACCGCCAGCGCCTACCTGCCGTATCCGGGTTTCCAGCCGCTGCCAGGATCGCTCGGCGAGTACAACGGCAAGTTCATGAGCGGGCAGATGGTCCTTCGCGGCGGTTGCTGCGCGACGCCGGCCGGCCATGCGCGCCCCAGCTACCGGAATTCCTTCCAGCCCGGCAAGCGCTGGCCCTTCACCGGAATGCGCCTCGCGCGCGACCTCTGAATCTGCGATGTTGTCCTCCGGGACCAATCGGCCCGCAGCCGCGCGCTTCGAGCTGCTCTCCGTCGGCGGAGCCGCCGAAGAAGACCTCGCCGCCGCAGTCGCACGGGGTTTGCGCACGCGCGAGCGCAGCCTGCCGTGCCGTTTCTTCTACGACGCGCGCGGGTCGGAACTCTTCGAGCGCATCTGCGGGCTCGACGAATACTACCTGACGCGCGACGAAGAAGCCATCCTGCGCACCCAGGCGGCCGCGATCGTCGCCGCCGTGCCGGCCGACGCCTGCGTGGTGGAGCTCGGCAGCGGCAGTTCGGCGAAGACCCGCACGCTGCTCCGGGCCTTCCTGAAGCGCAAGCCACGCCTTCATTACCTGCCGATCGACATTTCGGAGTCCGCACTCGAAGGCAGCGCCGAGAATCTGCTCGCGGAATTCCCCGGCTTGCGCATCACGGCCCTCCACGGCGAGTACCGCGCCGCGCTCGCACGGCTTCACGACCGGCCCGGACCCAAACTCGTGCTCTGGCTCGGCTCTTCGGTCGGCAATTTCGAACGCGCCGGCGCCGCGGCCTTCCTCGCCGGCGTGAGGGCGCAGCTCGGAGCCGAGGACCGGCTGCTGCTCGGCGTCGACTTGCGCAAGGATGCGCGCGCCCTGGAACTCGCCTACGACGATCCCGGCGGCGTCACCGCGGAGTTCAATCTCAACCTTCTCGCGCGCATCAACCGCGAGCTCGGCGCAGACTTCGACTTGTCGCAGTGGCGCCACGTCGCGCAGTGGCGTCCCGATCCCGGACACGTCGAAATCCACCTGGAGAGCCGCGTGGCGCAGACCGTGCACGTGGCCGCGCTCGAAGAGGACTTCGAATTCGACGCGGGCGAGCGCGTCCACACCGAGAACTCGGCCAAATACGGCCTCGACGAAATCGATATCCTGGCCGAACGCGCCGGATTTTCGGTCGGCGCCCGCTGGCTCGGCGCCGCCGCCAGATTCAGCGTCAACCTGCTCGCGCCCGCCGGCTGACGGCACTTTGGAACCAATGGACTTCCTGGACCTCGCCCGAAGACGGATCAGCGTGCGGCATTTCACCGCCGAGCCGGTGCCGCGCGCGACCATCGAACGCATTCTCGAAGCGGCGCGCTGGGCGCCTTCGGGCGCCAACCGGCAGCCGTGGCGCTTCGTCGTGGTCGGCGACGCCGGCGCCAAGGCCGAGATCCGGCGCCATTGCGAATCCGCGGACGCGCGCTGGCACGCCAACGCGCCGGCGTGGATGAAGCAATTCTTCGACGCCTACGAGATCATGCCGGTCAAGGAGTACCTCACCACGGTGCCGTGGCTCGTGTGCGTGTTCGGCCGGAGGGGCAGTCCATATTGGAAGGAGTCGGCCTGGATCGCCATCGCCCACGTTCTGCTGGCGACCGTCGCCGAAGGCTTGCACTCCCTTCCCTACACGCCCGGGCAGACGCGCTACCTCAACCGCATCTTCCACGTCGACGACGAGTTCGTGCCGCTCGCGGTGCTGCCCATCGGCCATCCCGACCCCGCGCGCGCGCCCAAGCGCGCGGACCATCCGCGCAAGGCGCTCGCCGAGCTGGCCGATTTCGATCCGCCTTTTTCGGTCTACGACCCGACGGCGGCGGACGACGCGCCGGCGCCCTACGGCGTCACCGAGTGAAGCCTCGCGCGGCCTTGCGCGTCTTCCAGGACCCGCGGTTCCTGCGCCACGATCCCGGCCCCGGTCATCCCGAATCGGTGCTGCGGCTCGCCGCGGTCCATGCCGCGCTCGACGCCGCGCCGGTCCCGGGCACCGAGTCTTGCGCCGCGCCGGCGGCCGGCCGCGCGGCGCTCGAGAGAGTCCACACGCCCGCGTACCTGGAACGGATCGCAGCCACCGAAGGCGGCGCACGCACGGTGCTCGATGCGGACACCATCGCCTCGGCGGAGTCGCACTGCGTGGCCTTGCACGCGGTCGGCGCGGCGCTCGCGGGCGTCGAGGCCGTGATCGACGGCTCGGCGCACCACGCGTTCGCCTTGACCCGCCCGCCGGGGCACCACGCGCGCCGCGACAGCTCCATGGGCTTCTGCCTCTACAACACGGTGGCGATCGCCGCGGCGCATGCGCTCGAAGCTGGCGGCTTGGACCGCGTGCTGGTGCTCGACCCCGACGTGCACCACGGCAACGGTACGCAAGAAGCCTTCTACGACAGCGATCGCGTGCTGTTCGTTTCGAGCCAGCAGTACCCGTTCTGGCCGGGCAGCGGCGCGGTCGAAGAGCTCGGCACCGGCCGCGGCGCAGGCTTTTCCGTGAACCTGCCGCTGCCAGCCGGCAGCGGCGACGCCGACTACCTGCAAGCCTGGTCGCAAGCAGCGGGACCGTTGATCGAGGAGTTCGACCCGCAGCTGATCCTGGTCTCGGCGGGTTTCGACGCCTGGCACAGCGACCCGCTCGGCGGCATGGCCTTGACCGAATCCGGCTACGCCGCGCTCTACCGCTTGTTCCGCAGCTGGTCGGACCGGCACTGCCCCGGGCGGATGGTCGCGTGCCTGGAAGGCGGCTACGACCCCGACGGGCTCGCGACGGCGGTGCGAACCGCGCTCGCGGTCCTGGCCGCGGAAACGAGCTCACCGCCGGAACCTCGGGAAGAGACTCCGGCGGCGAGCCGTCTGGTGGCGCGTTCGCAGGCCGCGCTCGCGCCATTCTGGAAAACGCTGAGCTAGAACTCCTCGCCGGCGGCGCCCTGTTCCGCATCGAGTTCCTTCTGGTAGATCATCGCCTCTTCCATCGCCATCCTGCTCTGGAAGACGGCCAGACCGGCGCCGATTCCTAGCGCGTACGGCAGCACGAGTCCGGTCGGTGAGTAGATCTCGCAATAGGTGCCGCCTTCGACCGCTCGCGACACGCCGAGCAGTCCGAACATGTGCTTGGCGATCGCCTCGGTGCGCGGGAGCGCCGCCATGTCGAGCGGCACGCCCTGGATCGACGGAGCCAGGGTCTGGGCGAGCGGGATGCTGTTGTCGAGCAGGAATTCGAAACCTGCCTGGAGATCCACGTAGGAGACCGCGGCGCTGCCGGCGATCCCGCCCTGGAACGCGCGCGTCAACGACGCGAAACGCGGATCCGCCTGCACGCCCTTGCCGCCGGCGTCGTGCTGGGCGAGCACGTTCTTGACCGTCTGGGGCCACAGGCCGACGACCAGATGGTCGCCCAGGAAGGCCCAGCTCGGCCGCATGGTGGCTTCCAGGTCGCCGAGTTCGAGGTCGGAGATCTCCACGTAATGGATCGTGTGCTTGCCGAAGCGAACCGAACGCGGCTTGGAGCCGGTCAAGTTGCGGACCGTGTTGTCGACGAAGGTCTTGACGACCGCCGCGTCGCGCAGCTCGACGAAAAGGCCCAGCTCGGGAAGCAGTGAGCGGCCCGGGAAGCCGAAGAAGCTGCCGATCTCGTGGCCAAGCGCGGGAAGGAACGCGCCGCGGAAGCTCATGCCGCCGACCTGGTCGAGGTGCGCCATCATGCCGTCGATCTCACGGGCTGCGTTCGGGTCGAGGTTCGCGACCGTGTTCAGAGCGGCTTCGAACATCTCGGCGAAGCGGAAGCGCGAAGCACTGGCCACCGCGCTGCCCGCGGGCGCCAGATCGAGGGTCCGCAGCGGACCCGGCGCGAGCTCCACCATCGATGCGAGCGGGTGTCCGGGAACCGTCCGCGCGAAGAAGTGTTCGCGCATGCCGGCGCCGTCGAGGCCCATCCCGTAGGTGTAGGAGCGCAAGGGCAGCATCTTCGCGACTTCGAGGACGTCCGGGTCGTGGGCCGCTTTCGCGATCATCTGCATGAGCGCGGGCAGATCGACGTGCGCGAACAGCACGGTGTCGGCGCGGTGTGCGCGCTGCCAACCCTGCGCAAAGCCGGAATTGGCCCCCAGGCTCGGCACTTCCGCGCCGGCGAGGCGCTGCAGCGTCTCCACCATGCGCTCCCGCATGGTCGCCAGGACCAGGCGGTCGGGCTGCACCAGGACCAGCATTTCGAAATCCAACTGGCCGCTGGCGTCGCTCAGCCGCGCGACCTCGAAGCCTTCGAGTTCGATGCGCTCGAGCGCGACGTCTTCTTGCATGCCGAGCATGCCCTCGAGGGCGTCTATCAACTCGCCGATCAGCCCGGGCTCGCCGTGGTTCTCGGCGACGAACATGAGGTCGGGATACGTCGTCTCGCTCTCGAAGGAGACGTCCTCGCCATCGAATTCGTAGTGGACGGTCCGCGTCTCGACGCGCACGTCGTAGAGAGTCACGCTGAACTGGCCTTGCTCTAGCAATTCGAGCGTGTTCGGCGGCAGACCGAAGGCGCCGAGCTGCATCTTGGCGCCCTGGATGCCCATTTCGGCCATCGGGCGGATGCTGCGCGTGAATTCCACGAATTCGGGCTCGTTCCAGATCTTGGTGAGCGCGAGTTCGCCGCCGGCCCGCGCGAACGGTTCGGCGGTGAATTCGACGTGGACGGAGGCTCCGGGCGGCAGCCAGGAAGCGATCGGCTCCTGGGGCGCGGCAAGGAGGGGAGCGGCAAGGAGTAGGGAGGCGAACAACATGGGCTTTGGCCGTGTAGAGGACTGTCGTACCGGAAATCCCACGTCTGGAGCGGCCCGACGGCAGGGGTCGATTCTACCCCTACATCGCGGATGGCCCGGTATTCATCAATCGATAGGCCCCGCGCACAGGCCCGGCAAGCCGGCCACCTAGCTGCCGACGCCGCTGCCGGCCGGCGTCCACCAGGCGTGCGACATGAATTCCGCGTGCCTGGCCGCCACCGGGCCGCCGGTCGGCCCGACCAGGATCGCGCCGCCGTTGCCGCCCGCCTGGGAATGCACCCGCTCGAGTCCGGCCTTCAAGGCAGCTTCCGGCGCCGCGCCGGCGGCGATGGCGTCGGCCACGCGGGCGGCGAAGACCGTGCGGATGAACGCCTCGCCGTCGCCGGTGGCGCTGATGGCGGCGTGACCGTCGGCATAGGTGCCCATGCCGATCAAAGGCGAATCCCCAACCCGGCCGGGCGGCTTGCCCATCGCGCCGCCGGTGCTGGTCGCGGCGGCGAGGCGGCCTTGCGCGTCGCGCGCGACGGCGCCGACTGTGCCGCCGGCCCAATTCGAGACCTCACCCCGGTCGATCACCCGCTGCCACTCGCGCCGCGATCCGGGCGTGATCATGGCGTCGTCCGGGAGCAGCTCGAAGCCCTCCGCGGCAGCCCAAGCGGCGGCCGCGGGGCCGACGATCAGCACTTCTCGCCGCTCGAGCAGGCGCACCGCCAGCAGGACCGGATTGCGGAACGGCGGCAGCGCAGCGACGGCTCCTGCATTCAAGGTCGCGCCGCACATGACCGCCGCGTCGAGCGAGACCCGGCCGTTGCGGTCCAGGGCGCAACCGGTCCCGGCGTTGAAGTTGTTGTCGTCCTCGAGCACCACCACGGCGGCCGACGCGGCCTCCACGGCGCTGCCGCCGGCGTC
Source organism: Planctomycetota bacterium (assembly GCA_036396955.1). GTDB lineage: Bacteria > Planctomycetota > UBA1135 > UBA1135 > UBA1135 > DASWJW01. The sequence continues at coordinate 18,638 of DASWJW010000009.1, read as the reverse complement.
GAGGACCTCGCCGCCGCGCTCCGCCGCGCGCCGGCACCCTTCGAGGTGCGTTTCGCGGCGTGCCTCGGGCACATTGCCGGCACCACCGTGGACCAGGACGAGGGGGTCGCTCATGGGCGCGAGATTGTAGGGCGAGTGGGTCCGCCCAGGCCTTCTACGCCCCCCGGGGAGCCCCTAGAGTGAGGCCGCATCATGGCCAGCCGACCGACCGATTGCCTCGTTGCGCCCGCCATCCGCCTCAACAAGGGCGAAGGGCTGGCGGAGGCACTGCGTTGCCTGCGCGAATTCGACCCGCACATCTTCCTGGTCTTCGGCGGCGACGCCGAAGACGTGAAGTGGCTGCACGAGACCCTCGAGGACCAGGCCAAGCACCCCATCCTGTTCTGCGCCGACCTCGAACGCGGCGCGGGGCAGCAGTTCGAAGGCCTGACCCCGCTGCCCGACGCCTGGGCGCTCGGTCTTCTCGGCCCGGAGGCCGCATACGACGCCGGACACCGCACGGCGGTCGAAGCGGCGTCCGCCGGAGTCCGCTGGATCCTCGGTCCGGTGCTCGATCTGCACCGCATCGGTCCCGACGCCGTGAATTCGCCGATCATCGGCCACCGCGCCTTCGGCGGCGACATCGAGCGGGTCATCGAAACCGCCGGCGCCTGGCTGCGCGGTCTGACGGACGGGGGCGGCATCGCTTGCGGCAAGCACTTCCCCGGCCACGGCGCGTGCCCGCAGGACAGCCACGTGGAGCACGCGGTTTCCTTCGAAGAGCCCGAGCGGCACCTCGAACCCTTCAAGGCCTTGCTCGACCGGCTGCCTACCATGATGGTCGGCCACATCGAGTTTCCGATGTTCGACCCCGAGGGCCTGCCCGCCAGCCGCTCCAAGAAGCTGATGGGCATCCTGCGCGACGACTGGAAGTACGACGGCCTGGTGGTGGCCGACGCGCTGCGGATGGCCGGCTACGGCGACGGCCCGCACGATCAGCTCGCGATCGAGTCGCTGTACGTCGGCGTCGACGTGCTACTCGATCCCGAGGATCCGGTCACTCTCGCGGTCAGCTTGCGGGATGCGCTCGAGCGCGGCGACCTCGACCCCGCCGTGGTCGAACGCGCGGCGTCGCGCGTTCGGCGGCTGCTCGACACCACTGCCGAGACTCCCGTCGCCAACCCGCGGCCGCTGATGCTCGGCGCGGGCGCCAAGCGCTTGCTGCGGCCGCTTCCGGGCGGCTCGCCCGGACGCCAGATCCCCCGCCCCGGCGTGGCGCTCGCGCTGGCGGGCAGTCCCGACGCACGGCGCTTCCTGGAAGAGCACTGGGGCGTCGAGGTCCTCAACCCCGGCGATTCGCCGCCGAGCCCCTTGCCCGATGCGGTGCTGATCCTGTGGGGAGCCGCCATGGGCCGCGGCCTGCCGCCGATCCCAAGCCCCTGGCTCGAAGCTCTGCACCACTCGCATCCGATCGTCTACATCGCGGGCTCGCCGGACGCCACCGAACTCGCCCCCGCGAGCTTGCGCGGTCTGTACTTGCCGGGGCTCTCGCCGGCGCTGCTCTCGCTGCTGTTCGCGACGGGCGAGGAGTAGTCCCGGAGCAGGAAGGCTGCGATGGACGCCTTCCACCCGCTCGACTGGATCGCGATCGTCGGCTACGTGGTGGTCGCGCTGGTCGTCGGCAGCTGGCTGTCGCGCCGCGCGAGCCGTTCGACCGGCGACTTCTACCTGGCCGGACGCAGCCTGCCCTGGTGGATCTCCGGCACCAGCCTGGTCGCCACCAGCTTCGCCGCCGACACGCCGCTGTTCGTCGCCGGCCTGGTCCGCACGCAAGGCGTGCAAGGGAACTGGCTCTGGTGGGGCTTCGCCGTCGGCGGCGCCTTGCTGTTCGTGCTGCTCGGCGCGTGGTGGCGCCGCACCGGGCTCACGACCAGCGCCGAGCTGATGGAGTTGCGCTACTCGGGGCCACAAGCGCGCGTGCTGCGCGGGTTCTACGGCGCGTACCACTCCTTGCTCACCAACACCCTGGTCCTGGTGTGGGTGCTTCTCGCCATGCTCAAGATCGTGCGTGCCGTGCTCGGCGTGGACGACACGAGCTACGACCTCGCCATCGTCGGCGGCTCGCTCGCGCTCGCGCTGTCCTATTCGATGCTGGCCGGACTCTGGGGTGTGGTCATCACCGACTTGTTCCAGTTCACCCTGGCGATGGTCGGCGCGCTGGTCCTGGCCTGGAAGGCGGTCGAGGCGACCGGCGGCCTGACCGTCATGCGCGAGACCCTGCAGCGGCAGCATCCCGAAGCGCTCGCGCTGTTCCCTGCGCCCGGCCCCGGCGGCTGGCTGGACGCCACGTTCTGGACCCAGGGCTTCACGGCCTTCCTTGTCACCGTGGGCGTGCTCGGCGTCTTCAACAAGAACGCGGACGGCTCGCCGCACGCAGTGCAGCGCTTTCTCGCCAGCCGCAGCGGCGGGCACGCGCGCGGCGCCGCGCTGTGGTTCCATCTCGCGCACTACTGTCTGCGGCCGTGGCCGTGGATCCTGGTCGGCCTGGCCTCCTTGATCCTCCTGGGAGACGCGGACCTGCCGCAGATCCTGCAAGCCGACGGCAGCTTCGTTCCCGATCACGAGGCCTCCTATCCGATCTTGATGCGCCAGCTGCTCGGCCCGGGACTGTTCGGACTGCTCTGCGCGAGCTTCCTCGCCGCGTTCATGAGCACGCTCGACACGCACTTCAACAACGCCTCGGCCTACGCGGTGAACGACCTCTACCGGCGCTTCCTCGTGCCCGCGCGCGGCGAGCGGCACTACGTCAACGTCGGCCGCCTGGTCGAACTGGGGGTTGGCCTACTCGCCGCCGGTTTCGCGCTGTTCGCCGACAGCATCCGCGATCTCTTCCTGCTCTCGCTTGCGCTCTTCGGCGGAGTCGGCCCCGCCATGCTGCTGCGCTGGTTCTGGTGGCGCGCCAACGCCTGGACCGAAGTCGCCGCGCTAGTGTCGAGCACCGCGCTCACGGTGCTGTTCCGAGTGCTGCCCGCATCGGTGTGGCCGGCGGCACCCTTCAACGGCTGGCAGGCCGGCACCGCTTGGGCCTTCGAAGGGCAGTACCTCCTGATCGTGGCGATCTCGACCGTGGCGATGCTGGCCGCCACGCTGCTCACGGCGCCCGTGGACCGCGCCGTGCTGCGCGCGTTCCATGCGCGCGTGCAACCGGTCGGCCGCTGGGGCCCGGTGGCGGATTCGGCGGTCCGCGCGCCGTGGCTCGCGCTGCTGCTCGCCTGGGCGGGCGGAGTCGCGCTGGTGCTGGGCCTGCTGATCGCAACCGGCACGCTGCTCCTCGGGCGCGAAGGCTTCTGGCCGTGGCTGGGCGTCACCGTCGCCGGTGGCGCAGCACTGTTCTGGTCCTGGCCGAGGACCGTGCCCAGCCTCCCGGCCGGCGAAGAGCCCACCTAGCGGGCGCCTCGGACTAGAATCCCGGCATGAGTTTCCTCGACGTGACGACCGAGCACGCGGACGAGCATCGGGGCATGCTCGCGATCGCGGTCACCGCGCCCGAACGGCTCGCGTTCCTGCGCAAGGTCTATTCCTTGTTCTCTTTCGCGCTGGTGATCTTCGCCGCAACCACTTGGTGGGGAGTGCAGAGCGGCGCGGCCGAGCGCATTCTCGCGCCGATCTACGGGGGCGGAATCCTCGCGCCCCTGCTGATCATGGGCGGCCTGTTCCTGGTGCTGCGGCTGTGTGCCACGCGTTTTCCGCTCAACGTGGTCGCGCTGATCGGCTTCGCGTTCGCCGAGGGGATCTTGACCGCGCCACTGGTCGCTTTCGTCGGCCCCGAGGTGACCGCGCAAGCCGCCGGCATGACCGCCGTGGTGTTCGGCGCGCTCACGCTCTACACGCTCACCACCAAGAAGGACTTCAGCTTCCTGGGCGCCGGCCTGGCGATCGGCTTCGGCATCCTGTTCGGCCTCGGCCTCCTCGGCATGTTCTTCGGATTCGACACGACCGGAACCGGCATCTCGATCGCCTGGGTCGTGCTGATGGCCGGATTCGTGGTCTACGACACTTCGAACGTGATGCGGCGCTACCCGACCAACATGGCGGCGGCGGCGGCGGCGACCTTGTTCCTCGATCTGGTGATCATGTTCCAGCGCCTGCTGTTGCTGCTAGGCCGGCGCGACTAGCACGCCCGGACGGAACGGTCGCGGGGACCGGGTGCGATCTCCGCTGCCCGATCCCCGTTCCAATCCGAGCCATCCGTTCGTGTGCCGGTTCGCTCATCGGCCTTGGGGGCCGTTCCCTTTTGGCGGTCGATGCCGCCAATTGGAGATAGACCCCTCCGGGAGGCGCGCAAGGCCTCACGAGACGGATCGCAAAAAATGGGGCGATCGCACCAAATGGAGCCTAGCCACTAGGAGCGCTGCGGGGCTTCGGCCGGATCCGCATGGCTAGAATCCGTGGCTCGCCGCGTGTTGCGAGGTCGCCATGGACACAGCACAGATGACTGCCGAATTCCGGATCGAAAAGGACTCGCTCGGCGAAGTCCGCGTTCCCGCTCAAGCCCTCTGGGGCGCTCAAACCCAGCGCGCCGTCGAGAATTTCCCCATCAGCGGGCTGCGGCCCATGCCGGTGTTCGTATACGCGCAGGCGGCGATCAAGCGCGCTGCGGCGCAAGTGCACCTGGACCTGGGACTGCTCGACGCCAAGGTGGCGCAGGCCATCGTGCAAGCCGGCGACGAAGTCCTTGCCGGACGCTGGGACGACCAGTTCGTGGTCGATCCGTTCCAGGCCGGCGCCGGCACCTCGCACAACATGAACGTGAACGAGGTGCTCGCCAACCGCGCCAACCAGATCCTCGGCTACGCGATCACGGATCCCGAGAAGCCGGTGCATCCGAACGACCACGTGAACATGGCGCAGTCGACCAACGACACCATCCCGACGGCGATCCGCCTGGGATGCCTGATGCGTCTTCAGGAAATGCTCGACTCGGTCCATTCGCTGGGCGAGTCCTTCCGCCGCCGCGGCGAAGAATGGAAAGGCCACGTCAAGTCGGGCCGCACGCACTTGCAGGATGCCGTGCCCGTGACCCTGGGCCAGGAGTTCCGCGCCTACGCGACCTCGCTCGATCGCAGCTCCGAGAAGATCGAAATGGCCGCTCGCGGCCTGCGGCGCCTGGGAATCGGCGGAACGGCGACCGGCAGCGGCCTCAACGCGCACCCCGAGTACCACGCGCGCATGGTGCGCCAGCTGTCGGAATCGCTCGGGCTGGACCTGCTCGGCAGTGACGATCTCTTCGAGTGCATGCAGTCGCTCGGCGACGCGGTCTTCTTCAGCGCCGCGCTCCGCAACCTCGCCGTCGACCTGGGCCGCATCGCCAACGACTTGCGTCTGCTGTCCTCGGGACCGACCACCGGCCTCGACGAGATCCGCCTTCCGGTGGTCCAGCCGGGCAGTTCGATCATGCCGGGCAAGGTCAATCCGGTGATGGCCGAGATGACCAACATGATCTGCTACCACGTGATCGGCAACGACGCTTGCGTGCAGCAGGCGGGCGCGGCCGGCCAGCTGGAACTGAACGTGATGATGCCGATCATCGCCTTCAACCTCTTCCAGTCCATGCACGTGCTGATCAACGGCATGAACGTGCTGCGCTCACGCTGCGTGGACGGCATCGAGCCGCAGGTCGAGAAGGCCGAGAGCTGGCTGGCCCGGAATCCGATCCTGGTCACCTCGCTGAACCCGGTGATCGGCTACCTCAAGGGCGCGGAAGTCGCCAAGGCCGCCCTCGCCGAGGGCAAGACCATCCGCGAAGTCGTGCTGGAAAAGGGTTACTTGTCGGCCGCCGAGCTCGACCAGCTGCTCGACCCAGGAAGGATGAGCCAGGGCGGGATCCTCTCCTAGACCGCCCGCAAGTCCTGTCGCAAGTCCGTGCGCCCCCGCGACTTGCAAGAGTAGCTGGATTTCCGCGGGGAAACCCGCAGGCTGGGACAAGGATAGGGTGGAGCCTGGAATGCCCTTTCCAAAAGCCCAGACATATGAGAGCGCAGCATCAGCCTCGATGCTGCGCTTTTTCGTGCTCGCTCCCAGGGAAGCTCTGATCTAGAGCGGATCGACGGTCACGCCGGGCCGCTGGCAGAGTTCGTAGAGCACCGCGTGCAAGGGCTGCAGCTCGCGCTTGCTCGGCGCTTTGATCAGCAGCTGGCGGCGCACGCGGTTCTTCAGGCGCTCGACCGGCGGAATCGCCGGACCGAGCATCTGCACCCCTGGCCGGCGCGCCGGAAACGCTGCGCGCAGCTTTTCGGCGGCGTCGCGCGCGAGCGCTTCGGCCTTGACGGCGTCGGCGGCCTCGAAAGTGAGCCGCAGTGCCGCGCCGCACGGCGGATAGCCGAACGCGCGGCGTTCCTCGAGTTCGCGCGCGGCGAATCCCGGGTAGTCGTGGTGCACGGCCGCGCGCACGGCCGGGTGCTCGGGCAGCCAGGTCTGCACGATCACGCGTCCGCCGAGCGCACTGCGGCCCGCGCGCCCGCTCACCTGGGCGATGAGCCCGAAACAGCGCTCGGCCGCGCGAAAGTCCGGATGGTGCAAGGCCGTGTCGGCGTTAAGCACTCCCACCAGCGTGACTTCCGGGAAATCGAGGCCCTTGGCGACCATCTGCGTGCCGAGCAGGACGTCGTAGCGGCCCGCGCCGAAGTCGTTCAGGACTTCTTCGTAGGACTCGCGGCGCATCATCGTGTCGCGATCCATCCGCGCGGCGCGAACGTCCGGAAACAGGTTCCTCAGCGCGTCTTCGGCGCGCTCGGTCCCCACTCCGACCAGCTCGGTCGGGCGGCCGCAGGCCGCGCAAGTGGTCGGCGGCGCGCTTTCTTGCAAGCAGTAGTGGCAGAGCGCTTTCTTCCGCCAGCGGTGGTACGTGAGCGCCACGTCGCACCTCTTGCAGTGCACGCTGCCGCCGCAGGTCTTGCAGTGCCACGCGGGGGCGAAACCGCGCTGGTTCAGGAACAGGATCGCGCGCTCCTTGCGCGAGAGGATCCGTTCCAGCTCGCGCGCGAGCGGCTGGCTGATCACGTTCCAATGCCCGCGCTCGGGCTTCTGCAGGCGCATGTCGACCAGTTCCACGGTCGGCAGGCTGCCGCCGGCGACGCGTTCCTTCAATTCGAGCAGCTCGACGTGCCCGGCCTGGGCCGCCTGCCAGCTCTCGAGAGCGGGCGTGGCGGATCCGAGCACGCAGACGGCGTGTTCCAGGTGCGCGCGCTCCAGGGCGACGTCGCGCGCGTGGTAGCGCGGGACGCTTTCCTGTTTGAAGGAGCTCTCGTGTTCCTCGTCGACGACGATCAAACCGAGCTCCTGGCAGGGCGCGAACAGCGCGCTGCGGGCGCCGACAACCACGCGCAGCCGGCCGTCGCGGATCGCGACCCACTGGTCGTGGCGTTCGGCGTCGGTCAGCGCGCTGTGCAGGACCGCCACCAGATCGCCGAAACGCGCGCGGAAGCGCGCGACGGCCTGCGGCGTGAGTGAGATCTCCGGCACCAGGATGATCGCGCTGCGGCCTTGCTCCAGGCAGCGGTGCAGCGCGCGCAAGTAGACCTCGGTCTTGCCCGAACCCGTGATGCCGTGCAGCAGGAAGCCGCCGCTCTCGCGCCGATCCAGGACGGCGATGACGCGGTCGATGCAAGCTTGCTGCGCGGGCGTCGGCTCGGGGACGATTTCCTGGGGCGGCGGCGCGCCGCCGAACGGATCGGTGAACGCGCGCGTGCGCCCGAACTGCGCCAGGCCGCGCTTGGCGAGCGAATCGAGCGGTGAGCGCGACAGCCCGGTGCGGCTCAGGAAATCGCGTACCGGCACCGGACCGCCGGCCTGCTGCAGCCAGGCCAGTGCTTGTTCTTGCTTGGGGTAGCGCTTGGCGAGCTCGGCGCGCTCGGCCGCGTCGATCTCGCGGCCGAGTTCCACCACCGGCACCGTCCGGCGCGGCTGGTCGCGGCGCAGCGCCGCCGGCAGCATCGCGGCGAGCGCGCTGCCCCAGGAGCAGAACGTCGCGTCGGCCATCCAGCGCGCAAGGCGCAGCAGCGCCGGAGTGAGCAACGGCTCGGCGTCGAGCACGGCCTGCACCGGTTTGACCTTCGCGGCCGGCACGCCTTGGGGCGCCCGTCGTTCGACGCCGACGACGAAACCGATCAGGCTGCGCGGGCCGAAGGGCACGCGGACGCGGCAGCCGAGCTGCGGCACCCCGGAAGCTTGCCGGTCCGCCGGAAGAGCGAGGTAGCTGAAGCTCTTGCGCGGCGGCAGATCGAGCGCCACCTGGAGGTAGACGGCGGCCGTCTCGTCCCGCGCCGGCGCCTTTTCGCCACCCAACTCCCAGAGCATCCCCGGATTGTAGGTCCGACCGCCGCGCGGTCCGCCGCGTTCCAGCCGCGCCGCCGCCGGCCTACGCTGCGCGGCGATGGCGACCGCGCACGCCGATCCGCGCTGCCCAGTCACGATCCTCACGGGCTGGCTCGGCTCCGGCAAGACCACTCTGCTCAACCGCCTCCTCGCCGAGCCGGGCGGCCGGCGCTTCGCCGTGCTGGTGAATGAATTCGGCGACTTGGGCGTCGATCAGCGCCTGGTGACGCACGCGACCGAGGACTTGATCGAACTCGCCAACGGCTGCGTCTGCTGCACCGTGCGCGGCGACCTGGTTGCGGCGCTGCGGCGCCTCCACCGCCGCCGCAGCGGCGGACTGCTGCGCCGCCCCCGTCCGTTCGACGCGGTGCTGCTCGAAACGACCGGGATCGCCGAGCCGGCGCCCTTGCTGCGCACCTTCCTGGTCGAAGCCGGAATCTCGGCCCTGTACCGGGTGGCGGCGGTGATCGCGCTCGTCGACGCACGCCACGCCGAACTGGCGCTCGCCGAGCGCGCGGCCGCCGAACAGATCGCCGTGGCCGACCTGGTGGTGCTGAACAAGACCGATCTGGCCGGAGCTGCGGCGCTCGCGGATCTGGAAACACGCCTGCGCGCGCTCAACCCGGCGGCGCCGGTGAGACGCGCCGTGCAAGCCGCCCTGCCGGTGGAGGACGTGCTCGCCGAACGGCCGCCACGGGCGCCCGACTCGCTCCCGGAGCACGCCGGGCACGAGCACGGCGGCATTGCCGCGGTGGCGCTGCGCGAAGCGGCCCCGCTCGAGGAAATGAAGGTCGAACTCTGGTTGCGCTCGTGCCTGCGCCTGCAAGGCGCCGAGCTGATCCGCTACAAGGGTTTTCTGAACCTGCGCGGCCGCGCCGAGCGCGTAGTGCTGCAAGGCGTCTACGAGCTGTTCCAGGCCGACGCCGGCGCGCCGTGGGGCAGCGATCCGCGCGCGACCGAACTGGTGTTCATCGGCCGCGGGCTCGACGCCGCGCTGCTGCGCCGCGGCCTCGATGCCTGCCGCGCCTGACCCCCCGCCGGCTTCAGTCGATCGTCTCGGGATCCTGCAGACCGGCCAGCATCTCGAGCAAGGACGTCTCGAGGTTCTCGCGCTGCCAGTCGTTGAGCGGGACCAGCTTGTTGAGTTCTTCGGCGGTGCGCGGCAAGGACCGGCCGACTTCTTCGAGGTGGCGGCGGTGGAGCAGCCGTTCGCTGGGCAGGTCCATGCTTGCCGCCAAACGCTTGCGCCACTGCCGCAGCGCGTCCTGGTTCTCGCGTCGCAGTTTCCGGCGCCGGATTTCGGCCTTGTCGGGCCGGCCGGTGTGGAACACCTCGACGTCGGCGGCGCTGGCGCCCTTGATGGCTTCGAGGACTTCGTCGCCGATCTTGCGCGCACGCGGCCACCCGAAACCCCGGCGGCTCGCGATCTCCTTGACGTCCGCGGGCGGGCGCTCGGCCAGGTCGATCAGCACTTCGTTGGCCATCACGCGGAACGGCGGCTGGTCGGCCGCCTGCGCGGTCTGCTCGCGCCACTGGAAGAGCGCACGCACGCGCGCGAGCGGCTCGCCTTGCATGCGCTTGGCCCCCTTGAGCCGCCGCCAGCCCTCCAGGTCGATCTCGCGCGGCGGCAGCACTTCGAGCTCGAGGCGGCGGAATTCGCCCGTGGCGGCCTCGAGGCGGTCCGACTTCGCCAGCTCCGCGTGCAAGGTTCGGTAGAGATCGGGCAGGAAATGCGTGTCGATGCGCGCGTAGGCCAGCTGCTGCTCGGTGAGCGGCCGCCGCCCCCAGTCGGAGCGCTGCTCCTTCTTGGACAACTGCAGCCCGTAGCGCGACTCCAGCAGCGCGGCCAGACCGGTCTTGCCGGTCTGCAGCAAGGTCATGGCGACTTGCGTGTCGAACATGCCCCGCATTTCGGCGCCCAGGTCCTTGCGCAGCAGCATCAAGTCGAACTCGGCCGAATGCAGCACCTTGACCAGGCCGGGGTCCGCCAGCAGCGGGTTGATGGCCTTGAGCTCCGCGCCGAGCGCGACGGGATCGACGATGTAGTCCTGCACGTCCGTGCTCACCTGGAGCAGGCAGAGCCGGTCTTCGTAGGCGTAGAAGGAATTCGACTCGGTGTCGACCCCGATCACGCCCGCCCCGCTCCACTCGCCGATGGCATTGTGGAGGGATGCGACGTCTTCGATGATGCGGACCGGCGGCCAGTCCTTCGGGACCCTGGAAGGCATATGCGCGGCAGGATACCGCCCTAGGGCAGCAGGCGCACGAACACGGGGCTCGCCCAGGCGCCGCCGGCGCCGTCGTTACGCACGAATTCGGCCCGGTACCACGAATGGGTCGTTTTGACCGCCAAGGCCGCCGCGGTCGTGACGCCGCCGCCGCTGACCGGAACATCGGCGAGGAGGCGCTCGGTGGTCTCTCCCACCCGGCCTTCGTAGATCCGCACGCGGCCCGCAGCGCCGCCCGTGTCGAAATAGGCACTGACGGTGAGCGGATAATTGTCGGGAATGACCGCGACGCGCACGGCCGCCACGTCGCCCATCACCGCCCGCCGGCCGTGGTTGTCCTCGAGGGTGATGGCGAGGAAGGGCCCGTTGCTCACGTAGGTGCGGCCGCGGCGCAAGCCGGCGCGCAAGGAGGCTTCGCTGAACGCGGAATCGACCAGCACGTGGGTCGAGCCGAAGTCGAACGCCGCGTCGTGCGTGTCGCTGCCGGAATACGCGTAGAGGATGCGGCCCTGCAGCATGCGCGTGATCCACCAGTCGAGGTATGCGGCCGAGGCCACCGTTCCGCCGCCCGAACCGTTCCAGATCTCCACGCCGTCGACGCCGTTCCCTTCGATGCCGGGCAGGTCGTAGGTGCTGTTGAACGCGAAGTAGGCGTCGGTCGGATGGTTGACGACCGTGAAGCCGCCCTCGTTCCGCACGACGTCGGCGTTGTACCGCACGCCGAAGATCGGCGAGTCGCAGAAATCGAGGAAGCCGTCCTGGCCGCCTGGTTTGCGCTGCGTGATGCCGTGCGCGCCCATGTGGTGCACGGGAACGCCGAAACCGAGCGCGCAGAGCGCGTCGGCGCTGTCGGAGCCGGTCTGCGCGCCGGTCTCCTTGCCGCTGACCTCGGTGCCGCAGAGCACCTTGAAGTCGGCCTCGTCGAGTCCGTTCGACTCCTGGACCACTTGCGTGAACTCGCTGTCGTTCAAGCAGTAGGAGTGCGTCGACGTGCTGAAGTAGTCGAAGCCGAGCGCCTGGAATTGCGCCTTGAGCTGCGCGTTGGTGAAGGAGCCGGTGACGTTGAAGGATTCGGCCGCGCAGTCCTGCGGGCAGCCGCCGACCGCCTGGTCGCGGCAGTTGTGCACGTGCAGGTCGCCGGCGGCCCAGCGCAGCGATCCAGCGCGCGCGGTCCACGCCGCGGGCGGCGCCGCGTACGGCGCGAGCAGTTGCAGCAAGTGGCTGCGCTGCGTGCTGCGGACCACGCCTGCCGCGTCGCGCCACAGCAACGTCAGGTCGAGAACGGCTTCGTCGCCCGGTTGCGCGCCGGCGGGAAAGACTTGTGCGAGGTCGACCTCGAACGACAGGTTGCGCAACGACCGTTCGGCCGACAAGCGCAGCGCTTCGACGCCGCGCGCGATGCTCTCGAGCAGCGCGGCTTCGGCGGCCGGTCCGAGCACGGGCCGCGCGTCGAGCGGCACGAACACCCGGTTGGCGTGCCGGTGGGTCATGTGCGGGTCGGCGAGTTCGAGCATGCGGTGCAGCTCGAGCGCGGCGCCGCCGTCGCCCGGCAGGCGTTCGCCCGCCAGGTCGAGGCCGGCCAGGAGCGCGCCGCCGACCGCCCGCGCCTCGAAGCGCAGCAGCCCGACAGCCGTCTCGCGCGCGTTGAGCAGCTGCACCTGCATTGGCACGCGGCTTTCGGTGCGCCGCACTCCGGGCATCAGGCCGAACGGCAGCACGTGCACACCGGTGTCCGCGAGCGCCGTGGGCACCGGCTCGGGCGGACCGGCGGGCAGGCGCGTGAGCAGGCCGGCGCCGACCGCGCCGACGAGCAGGAGCAAGCGGGAGGTGAATCGCATGGGGATTTCGCGCCCGCCGGGCGCTCCGCCATTCTGCCAGAGTCCCGGAGCTACGATGTCGCGTCTTCGGCGATGCAGAAGACCCGGCTTTCCCTCGGCGTTGCGCTTCTCGCGAGCCTCTTTGCGGCCCAGCTCGGCTGGTGGGGCCTGCACATCTGGCACGAAGGCGACGCCCTCGACACCGCCCGGCAGGCCGAACTGCGCTGGCAGCGGCGGCTCGCGCAGGCCACCTGGGAGTCCCACCCGCTGTACGCCGGCGAGCCGGAAGTCGCGTGGGCGGCGCTCGCCGCGTCTTTCCCCGGCGTGGTGCACCAGCCGACCACCGGCATGCTCGCCGTCGACGCCGCCGAACTCGAGCTCCTGCAGGCGCGCCGCGGCGGCCGACGCGCGATGGTGCTGGGCGAAGGCGCCGTCTTCCTGCTGCTCGCCGCCGCCGGACTCTGGTTGCTGCACCGCACCGCGCGCCGCGAGGCCTTCCTCGCCCTGCAGCACTCGAATTTCCTGCATGCCGTGACCCACGAGTTCCGCTCGCCGCTGCAGGGGCTGCGGCTGGCGTCCGAATCACTGCAGAAGCGCGCCAGGGAAGACTTCGCCAAGGAACACGCCACCGGCATGCTCGAGGATCTCGCGCGCCTCGAAGGCCTGGTCGAAAACCTGCTGGCGGTCGGCCGCTTCGACGCCGAAGCGTTCAACCTGGAGCCGGTGCCGCTCGATTTGTCGGCTGCGGTAGCGCGCGTGCTCGCGGACTGGCGCGCCGGCCCCGCGGCGCAGGGCGCTCCGCTGGAGCAGGTCATCGAACCTGGAGTGCGCGTCGAAGCCGACGCGGCGAGCTTGGAGCACATCGTCCGCAACCTGCTCGAGAACGCGCACAAGTACGGGAACCGGGAAAGCGTGCGCCTGGAACTGCGCACCGAGAGCAGCTGGGCCGTGCTCGAAGTCCGCGACCACGGCCGCGGCTTCACGGCGGAAGAGCACAAGCACTTGTTCGAGCGCTTCTGGCGCGCCGGCGACGAACGCGTGCGCAGCGCTCCCGGCGCCGGCCTCGGCCTCTACCTGGTCGCGGAGCTCGCGCGGGCGCAGGGCGCGCGGGTCCAGGCCGAGAGCGCGGGTCCGGGTCGCGGCGCGGCCTTCCGCGTCCTCTGGCCCCTCACTGCAGGCGGCGGAATTTGAACGCTCTCCACCGCGCGCCGCGCATCCTGGTCGTGGAGGACGAACCTCGCATCGCCCGGCTCGTCTGCGGCGAACTCGAAGCCGAGGGCTACCGGATCGCCCACGCGCCGGACGGAGAATCGGGATTGCGCGCTGCGCGCGAAGGCGGACTCTCCTTGCTCCTCCTCGACGTGATGCTGCCCGGCATCGGCGGTTTCGAAGTCTGCCGCCGACTGCGCGAAGAAGGCGTACGGACCCCGGTTCTGTTCCTGACCGCACGCGACCTGCCGCGCGACCGCGTCGAAGGCCTGATGGCGGGCGGCGACGACTACCTGGTCAAGCCCTTCCATTTGGAAGAGCTGCTCGCGCGCATCCACGCGCTGCTGCGCCGGCAAGCCTGGACCGGCGCGCCGGTTTCCGGGCGCGTGCCGGTCGGCACGGGCTGGGTCGACCTGCAGACCCGCGAAGCCGCCGACTGCCGAGGACAGGTCGAGACCCTGCCCACCAAGGAATTCGGCCTGCTGCAGATGCTGATCGAAGCGCGCGGCGCCGTAGTGAGCCGCGCCAAGATCCTCGACCGCGTCTGGGGCGGCGAAGCGGATCCCACGCCGCGCACCGTGGACAACTTCGTGGTGCGCCTGCGGCGCCGCTTCGAGCCCGACCCGGCTTCGCCGTGCTACCTGCTCACCGTCCGGGGCACCGGCTACCGCCTCGCGCGGCCGGAACGCGGCGACGTTTGAAGTGCCGCGCGCGATCCGGGGGAGGTGGACCGCGCGCAGCGGAAGCAAAGGGAAAACGTCTGGTCAGTAGGTCATGACCACGGCGTAGCCTTGCGGCCCGGCCGGGACGTCGCGTCCTACCACCTGGACGGTCCACAAGCCGGGCGTCGGCGCCGCGGCCAGGACCATCTCGAGAGTGTTCTTGCTGTCGTGACCCCACGGGTTGGGCCGCGACGCACCGTTGCGGTTCAGGTCGAGGATGTTGCCGTGGAAGACCGTGCCGTTGGGCGCGGTCACCACCAGGTCGAGGTCGTTCACCACCGGGTCGGCGGCGAACGCGGCGCCGGGCTCGTCGGCCCATGCGAGCGTGATCCGCATGTTCGAACCGTTCGGAACCAGCGTCGAGTAGGTGTGGCTCGCGCCGTCCACCAGGCCGCTCGCATGCGGCACGTCGACCACCTTGAGCCGCCGCAGGTCGCCGGCGAAGTAGGCCACGTTGTCGAGCAGGATGCGGCCCCAGCCTTCGCGCCAGCTCGGGTAGCCGGGCACGCCGCTCATGTCCTGCGCCGAATTGGCGAGGCAGGCGCGCAGCAGCGAACCGGACGGCGTGAAGCCGTCGGCGGGAACCGCCGCCCCGGTGGGCCAGAAACCGTCCTCGAAGTACTGCTTGAGCAGCGCCGCGCCGCCGACCACGACCGGACAGGCCATGGACGTGCCGCAATCGGTGACGGTCAGGCAATTCGCTCCGGCGGCCGCGCTGCGGGTTCCGCAGCCCGGCGCGTAGACCTCGGGCTTGATGCGGCCGTCGGCCGTCGGTCCCTTGCCGCCGCTGCCGTGCATTTCGGGGTCGGACTTCTCGGTCGCTCCGACGCCGACGGCGGACTTGGCGTTCTCGGGATTCTTGACGCTCTGGCCGTTGGTGACCGCGAACGCCACCATCGCGTCCTCATTGTCGTGGGCGTACGCGTCGATGTCGCGCGACCAGAAGTCGTAGTCGGTGGTGAAGTCGTTGCCCCACGAATTGGTGTGCAAGCGCGCGCCGTGGGTGTTGGCCTCGGTGAGCGTCGCGAGGAGCGCCGCGCCGCTCGGAATCCCGGTGTGGTGCACCAGCCACGCGTCGGGCGCCATGCCGATCCAGCGGTCGCTGCCGTTCACCGGAATGCTGTTGCCCGCCGCCGATCCCGCCGTGTGGGTGCCGTGCGGGTCGCCGCCGGAGCTGCCGGACGTCCACTTGATCTTGCGGTGCAACGGTCCGGGCGGGACGCCGGTGGGGTCGTCGAAGTAGCAGCTGGATTCCCAGATGACGCCGTCGATGTGCCCGATGGTGACGTCGCGGCCGGTCACGCCGTGTTGCCACAGCTTGAGGTCGCGCCAGCGGTTGGTCTGGATGACCCAGCGCGACTTGTCGTTGCGGAAATCGCCCCGCGGCGACTCCTGCAGCCACTTGACTCCCGGATGCCGCGCGAGGTCGAGCACCCGCGCAGGGGGGATTCGCACCAGCGCGCGCAAGTAGCGGCCGCCGTCCAGGATTTCGAGCGGCTCGGCGTCGACTTCGAGAAACCGCTCGGCTTCGTCGAGCAGGTCGCGGTCGGGCCACAGTTCGACGGCGACGAGCAAGCGTCCGAGCGGATCCTCGGAGCCGCTGCCGTACGCGCCGAGAGCCGGATCCACTTTCCAGGCGGGGTGAACCGGCAGGAAGGCCAGCGCCTCGCTCCGCAACGAGCCCGCGCGGCCCGCCGGCAGCCAGGCCTCGAAAGCATTGTTCGGCAGGTAGTCGAAGGTGCGGCCGCCGGCGGCGCGCACGAGGGCGCGCAATTCCCGGTAGCGCTCCGGCGAAGCCTGCACGAACCAGTACCCGGCCGCTTCGGCCGCGGCCTCGCTCAAGAGGCCTTGGATCGGCTCCGGCGGCAGCCCTCGGGCCGTGTCCCAATCGAGGGTCTTGAGTTGCAACCGGGTCGGCTCTGCATGCCGGGCCGACTGGATCGGCACCGCCTGCGCGGCGGCGGGACCAAGCACCAGCAGCAAGGCCAACGCGACCCGGCTCGGCGCGGCACCGGGCAGATCGATGGAAACGACTTGGAACAAAGGGTTTGAATCGGAATGGGAGGCCCGCCCCGGAGGCCCATGGGACGCTCCTGCCCCCCGCTCCGTTCCGGCATTCCATAGTCCTCCGGTGGATTTGTACCCCGCTCACGGTCGGATGGCCCGAATTCCGCGCTTTGCGGGCCGTGGCCGCGATCCATCGGGTAAAACTGGGAGGCCTGTTCCGGTCCGCCGGCGCAGGCGATTTCCGCGTGCGGCCCACCCATCTGCGCCGGACTCCCCGGTCGCCGAAATGGCGGAACCGCTCGCGGTTCCGGGCGGTCCCCGATTGGGGCCCCTTCCTTGCAAGGGCCCCTCTGTGCCTTGGCACCGGGCAGCACCCTCCATAATTGAATCCCGATTTTTCGGTCTTGAAGAGCTCCGAGGAACCCATGAGAAAATCCCTTTGGCTGGCCGCGATCCTGGCCGCACCCCTACTTGCAGGGGGCGCGAAGGCTTGCATCGAGGCCCTGAATCTGACGCAGATGGTTGCGAAGACGGACACCGCCGTGAATGGCGTGGTCACCGACGTCCGCAGCGTGCTGCACACCCCTGAAGGCGAATCCGAAGCCTTCGTCTACACGATCGTGACCGTCGAGGGCGAAGACCTCTACACCGGTCAGTCGCGCACCCTCGAGGCTGCGTTCCTCGGTGGCACCCACCAAGGCCGCGAGTTCTTCGTGTCCAGCATGCCCCACCCGTCCGAGTACGCCGTGGGCAACAAGGTCCTGGCGTTCGGCTCGCCCGTCTCCGACTGGGGCGCCGAGATCGACCACGCGCTCTACGCTTCGATGGGCGGCATCTTCCGCACCGTCGAGACGCGCCGCGGCCAGGTCTTCCTGGGCAAGGGCGACGGCTTCGCCGTCGAGAAGAACGTGACCCTCGAGCAGCTCCGCGCCGACCTGGCGCAGGCCCTCGCCGAGAAGGAGGCCCAACGATGAAGAACTCCTTCCGCATTCTCGCCGGCGTGGCCCTGGTGGCCGGCTCCGCGAGCTTCGTGATTCCGAGCGACGCAACCGCCTACTCGGTCCTGGGCTTCAACCTGGGACTGAATGAGCGCGATGCCCGCCTCTTCAACAACTTCACCGCCGTCACGGCGAACAACAACACCACGATCGACCCCAACTGGCCGGCCTACGACGGCGCCGAACTGGCGCTGTGGAAGGGTTGCGCCGAGTGGGGCAGCATCGCGCACGGCGACGGCTCCGGCGACCCGACGCAAGGCAACGTCGGCGACGGCGGCTCGAACTTCTCGTTCGTGTGGAACGGCAATGCCAGCGGCACCGGTTCCATCGGCCACAACATCATCTCGCAGATCGGCGGCAGCAGCGGCGGAGTGCTTGCCTTCATGCAAGGCGACGCCAACGGCTGGTGGGTGCGTTTCTACCAGGGCTGGACCTGGCAAGACGGTCCCGGCGCGATCAGCACCGGCTTCGACCTCCAGTCGGTCGGCTGCCACGAAGTCGGCCACTCGCTCGGCCTCGGCCACTCGACCGTGAACGGCGCGACCATGTACCCCAGCATCGGCCAGGGTTCCGAGTCGGAGCGTTCGATCGAGAACGACGACAAGAACGGCGTCAAGGCGGTCTACGGCACCCGCAACGCCGCGGTGAACGCGACCATCGACAGCATCCAAGGCTCGACTGCCGCGGGTGGCACCATGATCGTGGTCGGCACGAACTACTCGGCGACCGGCAACGAGGTCTGGTTCAACAGCAGCATTCTCGACGGCGGCGAGACCGGCGGCGACCCGTTCAAGATCACCGGACTGGCTTCGGCCGGCGGCCAGATCTCGGTCACCGTTCCGAGTTCGGGCATCGAAGACGGTTCTATCCACGTCCGCAGGGGCGGCGGCGGCTCGGGACAACAGTCCGAGTCCCACCCGTTCGAGCGCGGCGGTGTCTCGACCGACACGATCCTGCTGCAAGGTCCGGCCACCGCGAACGTCGGCCAGGGCGTGACCTTCAACATCTCGCTCGGCCCGGCCAACGCGTTCTACGCGCTGATCTACAGCACGTCGAACACCGGCACCACCATCGGCGGCCACCCTTTCGACGTCGGCAACTCCTGGACGGTCGCCGCCACGGGCACCTTGTCCGGCACCGGCACCGCGAGCTTGAACCGGACCGTGCCTGCCGCGGCATCGGGCCGGACTTTCTACCTCGAGGTCGGCGCCGACGACAACGGCACGATCTACGATTCGAACCTGCTCGCCCTCACGGTGAACTGATCGGAACAAGGGAACGCGCCGCGTTCTCTCTGGGGCGGGG
>DASWJW010000008.1:0-4052 GCA_036396955.1 Planctomycetota bacterium | reverse complement strand
GGCCGCGCGCGGTCTCGCTGTTGAGGACGGCCGTCAGGTAACGCCCCTCGGCCTCGCTCTCCGGGGCCGTCCAGTAGAGCTTGTGGTCGATCACCCGACGCGGCTCGCGCAACAGGCACGCGGCCGGCTGCGAGCCGGCCTTCGCATAAACCACGCGCAGGCGCGCGATAGGGAATTGAGAAGACAGCTTACCGTAGTAGTCGAACTGCTCGATGAGGGTCATCTCTCCTCGGCGGTGATCCTCCCACACCTTCTCGGCCTTGCGCATCCAGCCGTGCAGCCCGTCGAGGCCGCGCTTGGCCGCGGCGTCGGCGTCGAGCACCTCGCCGGCGTCGGTGACCGGCACCACGCCCTCGAACTGCCGGAATATCCGATAGGGCAGGATGCTTTCGCCGAGCAGCACCGGGTAAAGGAACTCGGCCTCGACGCGGTTCTCGATGCCGGGCAGGTCCTTCCAAGGCCGCTTCTCCTGGCGGCTGCGCCGGCTCTCGACGACGGGCGCGGCTAGGTCCGCGCCGAGCCGGCCCGTCGCCTTGCGCACGACCAGGCACAGCATGCGAGGGAAAAGACTCGCCCCATTCCTAAACGACTTGCGATACTCAGAGCCGCCTTCGAATATTCCGACCGACAGCGCTGCGGCGCCTTCCGTGACCTTCAGGTGCGCGTCGGCGACCGCTTCCGGCGTGTCGCGGCGCGGCAACGTCCCGCTATAGGCGCGCACCATGTGCGGGAACGGCTTCGCCGCGGCGCGCTTGTGCCCGAACACGACGCAGGACGGCACGTCGAATAGGGGCCCGACGGACTCGTCCATGGTCCACGCCTCGTCCCAGGCGATGCGCACGGTCTCGAACGCGCCGCTGCGCAGGCGCTCGAACTGGCCGCGAGTCAGCGCCGCCAGGGGCAGCACGAAGGCGATCCGCCCAGCGGAGCGCAAGTAGAGCGCCGCCGCGCGGACGGTGAAAAGCGCGGACAAGTCGTTCTGGGTCGCGAACTTGCCGCCCACATACACCGACTCGACCTTGGCCAATTCCTTGAAGCGGCTCTGGAGGTCGGCGCTCATGTGGCGGAACGCGAGCCATGGCGGATTGCCCACCACCACATGCGCCCAGCCGCCGGCGGCCGAGAAGGCGAGCGGGCGCGAGAGATTGCGCGCCACGTACGCCCAAACCGTATCTCGGCCCTCGCGCCGCAGCCGGTCGAAGGTGAGATAGGTCTTGCCGAGATCGCTAATGGCGAGTTCCTGCTCGCGGGTCACGTCGGCGCGGTAGTGCTGCTCGGTAATGCGACGGAGCGACGCCTCGATCTGCTCGCGTGTCATCTCGGATTGGGAACCCGCGCGCATTTGCGCGATCGCCTTGTCGAACAGCGCCGGGTCGCGGCAGAACGTCTCCGGAAAATCGAGTTGCTCGCGGCCATTGGCGTCTGTCTCGCCGCTCTTGCCGGCGCCGGCCGCCGGCGGCGGCACGCGGATCGTCAACTCCTTGCCGGCCCAGAACTCCGAGATCGAAAGCTGCATGGCGTCGCCCAGGTAAACGGGAATCGAGAGGCTGCCCGACCGCGCCTTGAGCGCAGGCGCAAGCGCCAGAAGATAGGTGACGCGGGCG
Organism: Planctomycetota bacterium; assembly: GCA_036396955.1. Classification (GTDB taxonomy): domain Bacteria; phylum Planctomycetota; class UBA1135; order UBA1135; family UBA1135; genus DASWJW01. The sequence continues at coordinate 2,448 of DASWJW010000008.1, read as the reverse complement.
ATGATGACGGCGACCGGGTGGATGTCCATTCCCGCCACGTGCCCGCACACTTCGCCAGCGCGCCGCTCCGCGGCCATGGCGGCGCCCTCGGCCTCGGCGAGGAAATTGCGGATCGCGTGAAACAGGAATGTCCCCGAGCCGCATGCCGGATCGAGCACGCGCTGCTCGAGCGGCCGGTCGACCGCGTGCCCGACCACCTTCGCCGCGAGCCAGTCCGGCGTGTAATACTCCCCGAGGCCGTGCCGCTCCGCGCGCTCGATGAGAGATTCGTAAAGTATCTTGAGAACGTCGCTTTCGACCTCCGCGAGCCGGAACCGGCGAACGTGGTTCATGATCCGGCGGACCAGGGCCTCGCCGTCGGGATCGCTTATCACCCAGTCGAAGAAGTCGCTCTCGACCGCGCCGTTGATTCCGGCGGACGTGAAGGCCTCGCCGGAAAGGAGCCGTTGCGGGTCCGCCTCGCGCAGCCCCATGACTGCGACTGCGATGCACTTGGCCACGATCACCAGAAACGTGTGCTGAAACCAGAGGGCGTCGCTTTCCGCTTCGCGGCCATAGACGTGCTTGAGTAGCTCGGCCCAGAGCTGACGTTTCAAGGACACGTCGGGATGGAGATTGAGCTTGTCCCACAGCGCCCGCAATCGCCCATGGACAAGGTGAAAGGCGACCGACTCGTGGCCAAGTTCCGCCCGGATGGTCAGCGGATCGGGCGGCAACGAGGATTTGAGCGCCAGCGCGCCGTCAAGCCAGGCGAGAAATTCGCCGGACCGTCCGGGGTCGAGCGTCGTGCCCTTGACGGTGACGAGCCTGCCCGCGTCGAGCTCGAACACCGCCCATCGGAGGCCGTCCGATGCAATGCCGACGAAATGCTCGCCTTCCTCGCGCTCGCGGTCCGCGAGGTAGTCGGGCATCCGCCGCTCGACGTCGCTCCACTCGCTGTCGAGGTCGCGCTTGGCCTCGAACACCGTGCGCCCGATCAGGGCGTCGAGTCGGCCGCGCACCTCGGGGATGCGGCGCTCGAATTCGAGCGCGCTAAGCTCGACCCCGAACTCCTCGATGAGCAGTTGCCGGAAGTCCGCCTTTACCTCGTCGTGGCCGGGGCGACTGGCGAGGTGGCGGAGCAACTCTTGCGTGGCCGGCGAATCGGTCATCGGGCACGGGTCAGCGTCAAGCGCGCCGAATCGCGGCGCTGCATTGCGGTTGTAGCCTTTGGCGCCGACATCAATCAAACCGAGACGGTGGACTCTTGGGGCAATTCGTCGGCGGCTCCTCTTATGTTCGGGTAGTTCGGCCCGCTCCGCTGGGACCGGGCCCGCGGCTACGGCAAGTCGATGTTCGGGTCGAGCACGGCAACCGTCCGCGACGGGTCGTCGTTCCATCGCCACAACACGACGTTGACCCCGCCCGGGTGCATCACGGACGTGACGCGCAGGCCGGCATGGCCGGACGACATCAGCCTGTCGGCGAGGTTCCAGGTCGGCGGGGTGCCGCCCGCCACCAGGGCAATCTGTTTCCAAGGACACCGGAGGTCGCGCAAGGTGACTCCGCATGCCTCCCTCACCTTCGGGTCGACGAGGTCGACGACCGGCGCCGCGTCGACGTCGTAGGCGCAGAACGTTCCAGGACGGACGCCGAGCTCCTGCTGATACTCCGCGACCGCGGTCAACAAGTCCTCCGACAGGTACAAGGCGGCCACCCCCGGCCGGTTGAAGCGCCCGCCATTGCCGGCGGAGCCGGCGCCACTCAGAGGTGCGTGCGCCCATCTGGGAGCGAGGACGCGCCAGCAGCGGCGCGCGACGACCACCGTCGGCACGGCCGCCATCAAGCGTAGCCGCCGTCCCTCAGCATTTCGAGGTGCTTAAGAACGGCGCGCGCCTGGCCGTCCTCGACGAGCTGCTCCGCGGTCTTGTTGTCGAAGCCGGCGAGCGGCTGGTGGCGGAACCATACCACCGCGCGCGCCGTATCCCCCGTCAGCTCCGCCGCGAGCGCCACGATGTGCGCGATCTCGCCGAGCTTGTCCTGCACCTTCGGCGACCCCGGGCTCCGCGCCAGCGTGTTGCGGTGCAGGTGGGTAATCCGCGACAGCTCGCCGACCCGAATTCTCAGCGCCTCGCTCAGGCGTCTCGGCGACACGCCGTACCGCTCGTCGGTCACCGCCTCCAGGAACTCGGTCAGCATCGCGGACTCCGTGCATGTGCGCGCCCACAGCAATATAAGCACATTCCGTGCACATGCAAGCGGCGGCGCTCACATGTTCGGGTAGCTCGGGCCGCCGCCGCCCTCGGGCACCACCCAGGTGATGTTCTGGGTCGGGTCCTTGATGTCGCAGGTCTTGCAGTGGACGCAGTTCTGGGCGTTGACCTGCAGGCGCGGGTGCGCGCCGTCGGCGTCGCGCACGATCTCGTACACCCCGGCCGGGCAGTAGCGCTGCTCGGGCGAGTCGTAGTC
>DASWJW010000007.1:0-3778 GCA_036396955.1 Planctomycetota bacterium | reverse complement strand
TTTCGGCCCGACCTTCCGCGCCGAGAAATCCAAGACCCGGCGCCACTTGACCGAGTTCTGGATGCTGGAACCCGAGATCGCCTACGCGGGGCTCGACGAGATCTGCGACGTGGCCGAGGGCATGTTGCGCCACACGCTGCGCCAGGTGCTGGCGAACCGGCGTAGCGAGCTCGAAGATCTTGAGCGCGATCCGGCGGTGCTCGAGGCCTGGGACTGCGAGTTTCCGCGCCTTACCTACGACGCCGTCGCCGAACTCCTGGTCGCCTGGAAGAAGGAAGGCCGGCTCGAATCCGATTTCCAGCCGGGCGACGACCTCGGCGCACCCGATGAGACCGCGATCGGCGATCACTTCGGCGTGCCCGTGATGGTCACGCACTGGCCGTCCGCGGTGAAGGCCTTCTACATGAAACGGGCTCCGGGCGACGACTCCAAAGTCCTCGGCGTCGACATCGTCGCCCCGGGGGCCGGCGAGATCGTCGGTGGCTCGGTGCGCGAGGACGATCTCGCACTGCTCCAGGAGCGCATCCGCAGGCACGAATTGCCGGAGGACGCTTTCTCCTGGTATCTCGATCTGCGCCGTTTCGGCAGCGTTCCGCACGGCGGTTTCGGAATCGGGCTCGAAAGGACGCTGGCCTGGCTTGCCGGAATCCAGCATGTGCGGGAGTGCATTCCTTTCCCGCGCACGCTCGAGCGGCTGCGTCCCTAGCGCAGCTGCCGCGCGTCAGCGCGGGGCGGTGGCCAGGATGCGCGCCGCCAGCTCGGCCACCGCAGGAGCCGTCGCCTGCGCGGCCTGCCGGGCCAGAAAGTCGTGGCTGTGCGGCAAGAGCAGGGCGAGCGCCCGCGCGGCGCGGTCGTCGCCGGCGAGCCCGCGCGCCATCATTTCGTCGAGACTCGTTTCGAGAGTGACGTCGGCGGGCAGCGGCCGCGCTGCTGCGGCGCGCGCGGTCGCGCGCACTTCAAGCGCCTGAAGCTGCTCCGCCTGCACGCTCCAGGCCGCGTTCGGCTCGTAGGCGGCGGCACCGCCGCCGCGGGCGGCGAACCAGGCGTCCACCGAGACGAGAAGCGCGCGCTTGGGGAGTTCATAGCGGCCCACGCGCGCCCAGTCCGACCACGGAGCGTCTTCGTCGAGCCGCGTGCCCGTCCTCAGAATCGAGCGAGCCACCGGCCAGGCGCCGCTGCAGTCGGCTTCGAGCAAGCGGCCGACGGCGACGGCGCGCACCGAAAGGGGGCGATCCGTCTGCATCGCGAGCCACGCGAGCGCGGGCAAGGCGGCTGGAGCTGGATGTTGCGGCGCGAGCAGGGCGCCGAGAGCGGCGCCTTCTTCGCGAATCATGCCCCCGGCGCGCCAGCAGGCCGCTGCGAGCCGGGAATCGGCCGCGCAGCCCGACGCGAGCAGCGCGGCAATGCGGACTTCTCGCGGAGCACCGTGCTCGAGTACGCGGACCAGGACGCTCGCCTGTTCGGGCGTCGCCGGCCGGGCGGCCGGGAGAGCCTCGAGATCGAATGCAGGCGCCGCCGCCCACTCGGCGAATCGCTGGGCATAGGCTGCATCTTCGGCCGGCCCGGTGGCCGGGGGAGGCGCCAGGAGAGTGGCGACCTGGAGCAGCATGGCGACCGGCACGCGGGGCAGCCTAGCACTCCGCGCCAGGTCCGCCGGTCGTCGTGGTCGGACTAGAGGAAGCGCGCGAGGTCTTCGCGGCCGAGCGGACGGGCAAGCCGCCGCAGCGACTGCGTCTGCAGTTGCCGTACCCGCTCGCGCGACACGCCGAGCACGCTGCGGACCTGGTCCAGAGTCCGCGGTTCCTTGCCGTCGAGGCCGAAACGCAGTGTCAGCACGAGCGCCTCGCGTTCCGGCAGGCGCGCGAGCTGTGTCTCCAGCGCACGACGAAGTCTGCCGGGCTCCACATCTTCGTATCCGGACTCTTCCCGCGGATCCGCGAGCCATTCGGTCGGCGCGTTGTCCTCTCCGCCGGCGTCGGAGTTGCTCAGCCGGTCTAGCGAACTGCAGGCCCGGTCGGCTTCGAGGGCGCGTGCCACACGATCGGCGCTGACGCCCGTACGCCGCGCGATCTCGGGGATCTCCAGGGGGACGGGCGAAGCCGCGCAGACGCCGCGCACGCGGTGGACGGCTTGGGCGAGGTAGACCGGCAAGCGGACGGTCCGCGACTGGCAGGACAGCGCCTTGAGGATGCCCTGCTGGATCCACCAGCCCGCGTAGTGCGAGAAGCGCACGTTCGCGTCCGGGTTGAAGCGCTCGACGGCACGCAGCAGCGCCGTATTGCCTTCTTGGATCAAGTCCTCCCAGGGAACGCCGACTTGGAGGTAGCGGCGCGCCGCCGCGGGCACGAGGTGCATGTTGCGCGCCACCAGTACGTTCTGCAGACGTTGCAGGTCGAGCAGCCGGCGCTGCAGGCGGGCAAGTCGCGCGCGGCACTGCCGAAACCGCTTTGCCGGCGCGTGCGGCCGTTCTTCGAGCGCGGCGCGGACCGAGGACCACGGACCGAGGTGTTCGGTCGCCAGGGCGCGCACTGCGGGTCCCGGTGCGGCGCCGAGCAGATCGAGGAGCGACGCACGCAGCAGTCCGATCGCCCGCGCCAGCAGGAATTCGTCGGCGCGCGTCGTCGGGCGGATGCGCCGCAGGTCCGCCCAGTACACCCGCAGGGAATGCCCGGCGGCGGAGGCCGACGACGTGGCCCGCCGGTCGCGGAAGGCGTCTTCGCGGACCTCGGGCAGGAACGGCAGGTCGGAGTCGGCCAGCAATTTCCGCAGCTGCGGTTCGAGCATGCGGCGGCGGCGAACAGTGGCGACTGCTCGGGCCAAGTCGACTTCGTCGACTCGACCGGCGCGGCAGAGGCCGGACACGAGCTTGGCGGTTCGAGACATGGTCATTCTCCCGCCACAAACTAGACGAATGCCGTGCCAGGGGCGGCCTGGCCGGCGGGAAATCGCGTGCTGTGCCTGCACAGGGTGCTGCCGTCTGCGTTAGGTCGGGCGCGGGCGGGGGAACAGAGGGTTGGCGGGGAAAGGTCCGCACTGGAGGCGCGAAGGATTCCCCGGTGTCACCCTCGCGCCGGTAAGCGTCATCGGAACAACGGAGGACTCCCATGCTCGAAACAATTGCACTGCTCGCCCTCCAGGGCCCGCCGACGGCCCTGGCTTCTTCGACGTCCGACACGAGTTTCGCCGCCGATCCGCTGGTGCGCGACGAATCCTGGTTTCGCCGCCAGGAGGGCGCGATCGGGTCCGCGCCGTATCTCGGAGGACATGGCCTTCAGACCCTGCTCGGCGACCTGACGGGCGACGGCTTCGACGACGTGCCGGGCGACGTCGACGCGCTGGTCTGGAGCCCGCGACCGGGTGTCGGCGAGGTTTCGCCGCACGACTTCCTCTTTTCCACTCGTGCTTCCACCGCGCAGTACGAAGACGGCGATCTGTTGCGGCTCGCCGAGGGCCAGGGATTCGTCGTGGAAATCGCCGAGTCCGTGTTCCTCGCGGCAATCCTCCCGACTGGTGGATCCTTCGACCTGGACGCAGCCACCTGGATTGCGGCGGATCGGCTGGCGTTTTCCGTGGCGTCCGACTTGACGGGCACGGTTCTCGGCGACGTTCTTGACGGCGATGTCCTGGTCCTGGATCGTCCGACTTCGACCGTGAGCAGGCTCTACACCGAGGCCCAGATCCAGGCGTTCGTCGATCACGCGACCGGCGGCACGAGCGCCGTGGGGGATGTCCTGTCCTTGTCCGTCTATCCGCCGACAGGAGAATTGGTCTTCACCAT
>DASWJW010000006.1:0-28039 GCA_036396955.1 Planctomycetota bacterium | reverse complement strand
GCGGGCGCCCCGGCGCGCGAGCAAGCCTTCGCCGAGAAACAGGATGGCGACCCACACCAAGGGGAAGAACCAGCGCGGCTGCAGCAGCGGCAGCGCGAGGCAGGCGGCTCCGGCCATCAGCAGCAGGCGCGGCGTCCGCGCCGCCGCGGCCCAGCGCCGGAGCCGGGCGGGCGCGCGCGGACTCTTGCCGCTGCGCCCGGCGCCGATCGCGCGCAGCAGGTCGGCGCTCTCGAAGATTCCCGGCAGCACGGTCGAGAACGCGATCGCCATGCCCACGATCCGATCCGCGCGCGCCGTCGGCAGCCCGACGTAGTACCAATTCTGCAGGCGCAGATTGAGCAGTTCGAAGAACAGCCAGAACGCGCACGACCAGGGTAGCAGCGCCAGGAACGCCCGCGGCCGCGACAGCAGCAAGGAGCGGCCCAGCCGCGCGTGCACCAGGCCGTCGGCGAGCAGGATGTAGCTCCACCACGCCAGGCTGTAGAACCACTCCTCGACGATCGCGACGTCCGAGGCGAGGCCGAACCACGCCGCGGCGTGCACCGTGGCGGCGACGCCGGCGAGCGCCAGGCCGCGCTTGCGCGCCGCCTCGGGGATCATCGCCGGATGAGCACCTGGTACTCGTACTCGGCGCGCCAGGTCGCACCGGGCTGCAGCTCGAATTCCCAGGTGAGGCTGCGCGCTGCGTTGACCTGGCCCAGACCGAGCGCTTGCGCTTCGATCTTGGGAGTGCCCTCGGCACGGATCAAGTCTCCCGAAACGCGCTTGACGACCCGCATCGGCGCGACGCGGTTGCCGCGGTGCGCGAGCTCGAGCGTGCCCTTGACGCGCACTTGCTCGTAGTTGTCGCCGAACAGGCGGATGGTTTCGCGATCGCTGCGATCGGCGTCGGAACGCACTTCGAGGGAGCTGCCGACCAGGCCCAGGGCTTGCGTGAGCCGCACGCGCACGTCGGCGCCGGCCGGTGTGTAGTTCAAGGTGGACTGCGCGACCGGCCCGCGGTCGCTGGTGACCAGCACCGGCGCGGTGGTCCACGGTGCCCCGGTGTCGTTCCCGAGCGTCACCACGTGCCAGACCGGCACCGCCTCGCCGCCGTTCTCCCGCACGAAACGAGCGTTGTCGACGCGGTCGGGGAGATCCCAGTCGAAGCGGTGCGCGAACTCGACTTCTTCCTGCAGCAGCGGCAAGTACATGCGCTCCCCCCGGCGCAGCGAGACCGGTCCGACGTCGTAGAGGAACAGGTCCTCGCTGGCTTCGCCCTCGAGCGGCTGGCCCGGTCCGCTGGGGTTGAAACTCACGCCGAGGGTCGCCTGGTTCATGAGCATGTTCGCCCCGCGCACTTGGCGGTTGTCGTTGCCGTTGTACGAGAGCATGGCGCGGAACTGGTCGATCGAGACCTCGGGCAGCAGCGGGCTGTTCACGGGCGCGAATTCCAGGTTCACGTAACCGATCACCAGCCGCACGTTCGTTTCGACGAGGTCTTCGAGGTCGTTGACGACCACCGCCTTGCCGGCGAGCCGCCCGCGCGTTTCCGAGCCCAGCTCGAGGACGTACGACGGCGCCCACGCCAGCCCGTTGGCCATCGCGGAAAGCTGCAGCTCGGCCGGCGCGCTGCGGTCGCGGCCGGGCTTGAGGCGCACGTCGAGGCCCGGCCGCTGGACCGGCGCGCGGTAGCTTGCGCTCGCCTGATCGCCGGCGCGCAGCGCCAGACCGATGATGCGCGACACTTGCAGCACTTCGGGTCCGCGCGGACCGGACAGCACCACGGCGGTGGGCGCCGCGGGGCGCGCCTGCTCTCCGGCGACCAGGACCTGCGGACTCTCGAGCAAGCGCAGCAGCCGGCCTTCGCGGCGGTCGACGCCTTCGCCCGCGCTCACTTCGAGTTCCACGCTCGAGCCGACGGCGGCGCGCAAGGCGCCGAACAGGTCGGTGACCGGCACCTGCACCTGGTCGTCGATCTTGCTCGCGCTTGCCGAGAGCAGTTCGTGGCTCGGGGAGCCGAGCCAGATCGTCCCGTGGATCGCCGCGGGCAGCAGCAGGCGGACCGAGACGGCGTCCTGCGCGAGCGGCAGCCGGCGTTCGAGCCAGGCTTGCCCCGACTTGAAGATCAGCGCCTGGGAAGGCGGTGGCGCGGCGAGCGCCGGGGACTGGTCCGCGCTCTGGAGCAGCGGCGACAAGGCAGCGATCAGGATGGCGTTGAGCATGGTGGGGGCCCCGATGGGCCCGCCCATGTTATGCCGCGCCGCCGGCGCCGCTCCGGCAGGTCAGTACGGGTACGCGCCGTCTTCGGCGCGCAGCAGGATCATGGCGCCGGCGATCGCGAGCGGAACGGCCGTCAGGCCCGCGCGGATCACCGCGCCTTGCCACGCCGGCCGCGACCGGACCACGCCGAGTTCACCGAACCACGCGAACAGCGGAGCCACGACCAGGCACACGGCGGCGACCTCCGAAAGGTCGTCGAGAAAGAAGAACGCGTTGAGCACCAGGCCGAACAGGATGCCGGTGGCGGCAAAGGTGCCGCCGCGGCCGAGCGTTAGCTGCGGCCGCAACCAGGCGATCGAAACGGCCACTCCGGCCGAAGTCGCCAGCGCGCCGCCGAGCTGGCCGGACTTTGCGAAGCCGGCTTCGAGCGTGATCAAGCTCGCGCCAGTCGCGGCGACCGCCAGGACCATCGGCAGACTGGCGCCCGGCCGGCGATCGGCCAGGCGATCGGTGCCGGCGGCCAGGAGCGTCCAGCCGAGCGCGAGCGCGGCCACGCGCCAGACGCTGCCAAAGGTGCTCCATTCGTAGTAGTCGAAGAGTGGCTCGATGGTCGCCCAGGTCGCGAGGGCCGCGAGCGCGAACAACAGGACCCACTGTGCGGGGGCGGGCAGCGGGCGCGCCGCCGCCACGGTTCCGAGCGCGCCGAAAGCCACGGCGATCCACGGCAGGTACATCCAGGCTTCGGCCGGCGGCCAGCCGGTCCACCCGAACAAGACCGCATAGGCCGCGACGAAGCCGGCGCCGATCGAGAACGCGCGCCAAGGGCTGCGCAGCATGCCGGCGCCGCCGCTCCGCAAGGCGATTGCGAGAGCGACGGCGGTCACGATGGCGGGGGGGAGGATTCCCTGCAGAGCCATCTTCAGGAACTCCATCGACTACTTGGCGATCGCTTCGAACGCGACCGTGACTTTGACCTCGTCGGAGAGGAGCTTGTCCATGAACGTGATGTCGAAGTCGCTGCGCAGCAGCGTGAACCGGGCTTCGAATCCTGCGCGGAGGTTGTCCCAAGGGTCCTTGCCCTGGCCGGTGATTTCGACCGGGAAGGTGATTTCCTTGCTCTTACCGTGCAGCGAGAACTCGCCGGTCACTTCGAGGGTTTCGGCGTCGACGCGCTTGATGCGCGTGCTCTTGAACGAGAGCTTGGGGAACTGCTTGGCGTTGAAGAAGTCCGGGCTGCGCAAGTGCGTGTCGCGCTTGCCGTTGCCGGTGTCGACGCTCTGCGTGTCGGCGCTGAACTCCACCGAGCTGTTGCCGGGCTTCTCCGCGTCGTAGGCAAGGGTCGCCGCGAGCGAATTGAAGCGACCGTAGTTCCAGCCGACGCCGAGGTGCTTGATGCGGAACAGCACGTACGCGTGGGCAAGGTCGACCTCGTAGGTGGCGAGCGAGGCGCTTTCGGTGGCGGGCGCAGCCGCCTCGACCTTGCCGGCGGGACCCAGGGCAAGGGCGCCGAGCGCCAGGCTGCCGGAGAGCGCGATCGCGCCGAGGGAGAAGATACGACGGTGGTTCATGGTTCGAGGCGAGTGTGGGCTCCTGCGGAGGAGGAGCAAGGTTCCGGGCTTACGGCCGGACGCGGGAGAGTGACAAGAATTCCCGGCACCACTTGCGCGGAGCGGGGGCTCAGGCCTTGCCGAGGATCGCGCGCAACGCGCCGTCGAGCTGCGGATGCGCGAACGCGAAGCCGGCGGCCAGGAGCTTGTCCGGCTGGACCCGCATGCTGGCCAGCAGCAGCTCCTGGGCCATCTCGCCGAACGCGAGCCGGGCGGCGAAGGCGGGCACCGGCAGAATCGTCGGCCGGCTCAGCACGCCGCCCAAGGTCTTGGTGAATTCGCGGTTGGTCACCGGTTCCGGCGCGACCGCGTTCACCGGGCCCTGCAGGGGCGCGTCGAGCAGCGCGAACTGCAGCACCGCGACCAGGTCGTCGAGCGCGATCCAGCTCATGTACTGGCGGCCGCTGCCGAGCACGCCGCCGGCGCCGAACTTGAACGGCGTGAGCATCTTGGCGAGCGCACCGCCCTGACGGTCGAGCACCACGCCGATCCGCAAAGTCACGGTGCGGATGCCGGCTTGCACCGCGGCTTCCGTCGCCGCTTCCCATTCCGCGCAGACCCCGGCGAGAAATCCACCGCCGGCCGGCGCGCTCTCGGTGAGCAGTTCCTCGCCGCGGTCGCCGTAGAAGCCGATGGCGGATGCACTCACCAGCACCGTAGGTTTCTGCGCGAGCCCGGCCAGCGTGCCGGCCAGCAGCTGCGTGCCTTGCACGCGGCTTGTGCGGATGCGCTGCTTCTTGGCCGCGTTCCAACGCCCCTCGGCGATGCTCTCTCCGGCGAGGTGCACCACGCCGTCGAGCCCTTCGAGGGCTGCGGCGTCGATGCTGCCCGTCGCGGGGTCCCAACGGCTCTCGGTGCCGGTGCGCGGTTCGCGGCGCACCAGCGTGTGGATTGCGTGGCCTTCCGCCACCAGGCGCTCGCACAAGCGCGTACCGACGAGTCCGGAGGCACCAGTGATGAGGATCTTCATGATTCGCGTCGCTGCCGGCGGAGCCGGCGGATCATCGTGATGACCCGCGCGTACCGCGCGCGGCCGCGCGCAGCCAGTCTTCGAGCTGGCCGAGGCTGGCAAGGTAGTCCACTCCCCGGGTGCCGCGGCGCACTCCGCGGGCACCGGCGCCGCCGATGACCAGGGCGATCTCGTCGGGCAAGGCCGTGCGGAGGGCGGCGAGTTCGCGGTCGGTCTCCACACCGCCGGTCGCGAGCGAAACGCTGATGCCGACCGCAAAGACGCCTTCTTCGCGGGCGGCACCGACGATCTCGATCAACGGAGTGCCGATTCCGAGGATCCGCGACCGGACGCCGCAGAGTACGGCGATGAGTCCGGCCATCTGCAGGCCGAGACTGTGGTGCTCCGGTTCCAGCCCGGCGAACAACATCACCGGAGCGTCGTCGGCAAGTTCGATCTCCTGCCGTCGACCGCGGAGGAAGTCTTCGAGCAGCTCCGAGACGAAATGTTCGTGCCGCACCTGCAACGCGCCTTCGGCCCAGGCGCGGCCGACCGCGACCACGAGCGGTGCGATGAGCTGCTTGAGGAAGGACTGCGGCCCGAGCTGCTCCCAGGATTGGCGCAGGATGGCGTTCACGGCCTCGGCGTCGAAGTCCCGCACGCGTTGGAAGAGCGCGGCGACGGTCTGAGGATCTTCGGATTCCTCCGTCCGGCTCTCGAGCATGGCCGTGAGCTGCGCTTCCGCCGCGGGGACCGCCTTGGAAGGTCGATGTCCAAGCGCGAGCGCCTCGGCGACCAGCCGGAGCCAGCGCACTTGTTCCATGCTGTAGCGGCGCTGGCCGGACGGCAGCCGCTCGGGCACCGGCTTCCCGTAGCGCCGCTCCCACACGCGGATGGTGTGGGTCGACAGCCCGGTCGCCCTCGCGACGTCGCCGATCGCGAAGACTTCGGCGTTGCCGCCGGAGGCTCTGGGTTGAGGTGCCACGATCCGAATCCCACTCGCAACGGTGTGGGGAGCCCCGGTGCGTGCGGCGTATTTCTAGGACCCTTCCCGGGTTTGTCCAGTTATATCTTGAACAAGCCTGCAGGCTTGGCCCTTGGAATTGGCCCAGAGTACAAGATGTAGTGGTTGTGACGACCGATTATGACCTGGTGGCTGTTCCAAACCTTTCCAGCCACTCGCCCAGCCGCAGCTTGCGACGCGAGTTGAGGCAGGTCATGAAGCGGACCTTGCCGAACACCGGACGCTCGGGGCCCCACGCGCGGTCGAAGCGGCCAAGGCAGCAGAAGATCCCGCTATAGGAATTCGGATCTCTACCGTCCAAGGCCCAGCGGTTGTTGAGCTCGATCAGGATCGCCAAGGCTTCGCGCGGGCTCGTGCTCCAGTGCAGCACTTTCTTGCCCCACACCATCCGCAGGTAGTTGGTGATGGTGCCGTCGCGGCGCAGCTGGGTCTGCGCGGCGTTCCAGAGTTCGTCGTGCGTGCGCGCATCTTCGAAGTCGGCCCGGTCGTAGACGTGCGGCCGCGGGTCTGCGGCGTGCTCGGCGAGAGTGGCGCGCGCCCACCCGGGGAGGCTGTCGTACTGGTCGTAGTCCGGCACGCGAGCGGCGAAATGGAAACCGAGTTCGCGCCAGGTGACCAGCTCGTCGAGAAAGGCTTCGGCGTTGCGTTCGATGTTCCACCAGCCGTCTTTCTTGCCGCTCTGCGGCGGACCGAGCCGGTCGGCGCTCCAGTCGTGTCGCGCGGCGACCGCGTGCAGGACTTGCTGCGGCGCCACGTGGCCGTAGTGGAGCCACGGCGACAATCCGCTCGCGGCGTCGGCATCGGGATGCGAGCGTTCGTCGGCGTAGCGCGCGAGCCCGGAAGCAAGGAAGTCGCCGAGACGGCGTGCGCCGGCGCGTGGACCGCCTTGCGCTGCGACCATGCCGACTTGCTGGTGGACCGGCAGCTGCGCGAGGGCGCCCGGGCGGCACTCGAGCAGCGCCTTGCCAGCCGGCGGCCAGCGCTAGTTCAGTCCTTGGGGAACCCGCGCCAGCGTCGGCGCCGGCTTGGAAAGCGGCGCCGCAGCGGGGAATTCGCCGAGGTGCGGCCGCAAGTGCTTTTGCAAGTGGCGGCGAAAATCGACCGCTCGCGAGAACACCTTGTCGGTCGCGCGCAACGGCAGCAGTCCGCAGCCTTCGACCGGCTCCAGCCGGACCGTGAGCTTGCGCGCGGCGGCCCGGAGCATGCGCGGCAGGAAGAAGCCCGGCCAATCGTCGGCGACGACCACGCATGCGCGCGCGGCGAAAGCCTGGAGCAAGCCCTTGCCGGCGCCGGCTTGGGGCTCGACGTAGGGGAAGTAGCGCACGTTCGCCGCGGCGCAAGCTTCGGCGTTGTCCGCCATGCCTTGCAGCACAAAGGCATGGTGGCGCACCGCCGCCCACCGGTGGCCGCATCGCAAGGGCTCGAAGACCAGCAGCGGCTTGCCCAGTTCCGCGCACCATTCGAGGGCGCGGTCGAGAGCGTGGTTCCAATTGGTCCGCCGCTGGGCCGTCATCCAGTAGAGGACGAAACCGCCGTCGGCGCGCACGGGCGCACCGTTGGCGTCGCGGATGCGGATGTTGGGGACGGGCACTGCGGGAATCCAGGTCGCGCGATCAGATCGAAGGCCGGTCCGAATCGCCGTAGCCGGTCAGCTCGACGTAGCCACGGCCGAGCTGCCGGCCGCCGTCTCCGCCGAGGGCGCGGACTTCGACCGCGCCTTCCCACTAGTACAGCTTGGGCAACTGTGCACTGCGATTCTCCTGGTCGGCCGCCAGCGGGCAATTGTCTCGAACCGCCAGTCGGCGGAGTCGAGGTAGCGCACCAAAGCGTCGGCGGCCGCCAAAGTGCCGCGAGCGAAGTCGGTCGCCCCCTTGCGATCGCGCAAGTGATCGAGCGAAACTTCGCGCTCGCCGCCGCCGGGCTGCCGCCAGCCCTTGCCCACGTCCCGGAAGCGCAGCGCGTCGCTCAAACGTGGTTGCGGAGCATGAGCTCCTTGGGGTGCGGCTGCAGGTAGCGCTGGCCCTGCAGGTAGTCGACGCCCAGTCGGCGCACGTGGTGGCGGATCAGCGTGAGCGGCATGATCAACGGCACCAGGCCGTTGCGGTAGTCGTGGATCAGGTCGGCGAGCTCGCTCCGGTCGGTGCTTTCGAGCCGGTCCTTGAAGAAGCCCGCCATGTGCTGCAGCACGTTGGTGTGCTTGGCGGGAGTGGCCAGCATGCACATGGCCGCCATGCAGGCGTCCTGGTACGCCGCGGCGAACTCCTTGCGCGGCAGGCCGGAGATCGCGGCGACCAGCCGGCCGAGTTCGCGGTAGGCCACGGTTCCGTGCGCGAGAAGCAGGTACTTCTCCGCGGTGTGGAATTCGACCACCGCCTGGCGCGTCCAGCGGCCGGCGAACGTCTGCCTCAGCCGCCGCCACGCGAACACGGGCTCGAAGTAGTTGTCGCGCAGGCGCGGGTCGTTGAGCCGGCCTTCTTCTCGGCCATGCCTTTCGGGCCGTAGACCCGCACGCGCTCCATGCCGCAGGACGGCGAGTCCTTCTTGAGGATGAACCCGCACAAGTCCATGCCACCAAGTTCGCGCAAACGCTCGGCGGCCATGGACTGCATGGCGGCGGTGTGGTCGGCGCCGCTGCGCGGTGCGACCAGGCGCGGGTCTTCGACCGCGCCCACCAAGCGCAAGCTCTCGCGCGGCGTGCCGAGACCGATTTCGACTTCGGGGCACACGGGCACCCACTCGACGAACGGTCCGACCGTGCCGGTGAGGAAGCGGTCGTGCTAGTGGCCGCCGTCGAAGCGCACTTCTTCGCCCAGCAAGCAAGCCGAAATGCCGATGCGGACCGCGGCGGGGTCGAAAGCCATCGCCAAGCCGTCAGCGCGCAAGGTAGCCGCCGTCGACGGGCAAGTCGACGCCGGTGATCCAGCGCGCCTCGTCGCTGCAGAGGAACAAGGCCGCATGGGCGACGTCTTGCGGCCTGCCGAGCCCCAGCGGGTGGAGATCGAGCAGCGCCTGCCAGCGTTCCGGGTCGGCCTTGACCGCGTGCAAGGACGCCCGGTTGATGTCGGTCTCGACGAACGCGGGACTGAGCGCGTTCGCGCGCACGCCGAAGCGCGCGTAATCGATCGCCAGGTTGCGGGTGTAGCCGACCACACCGGCTTTGCTCGCCGCATAGCTCGCGCGCGCGGGCACCGCGATCTGGCCGCAGATCGAGCTCAACGTGACGATCGCGCCGCCGGCCGGCTGCTGGTCGGTCATGACCTCGAGCACCGCCGTGCACGAGCGGTGCGTGCCGGTCAAATTGACGCGCAGCGTCTCGTCCCAGTCTTCGTCGGTGGTCTCGAGCGCGGCGTTACGGCCGTGGACGATGCCCGCGCACGTGACCAGCGCGTCGATGCGCCCGTGCGCCGCGGCGGTGCGCTGCGCGAGTTCGTGCATGGCGCGGGGAGCGGCGACGTCGAGCGCCGCGCAAGTCGTGCCGGCGCCGGCGAGCGCGGCGGTTTCGCGAAGCTTTGCCTCGCGGCGGCCGACGAGCACCACGTGCGCGCCTTCCGCGGCGAACAGCACCGCGGTCGCGCGGCCGAGGCCCGAGCCTGCGCCCGTGACGATCGCGATCCGTTCCTTCAAGCGCATTGGCGAATCCTAGCCGCGCCGTAATGCACGCCGCCCCGGAGCCAAGGGAGTGCGGAAAGGGTGACGGGCAATCCGCTCGTCCACATCGCCAACGGAGCCTTTGGCTCGGGAGGCCGTCATGCAAGCTATGAAACCGACACGGCGCATGGGACCGTACCGGATCCACGCTGTCCTCGGCACGGGCGGCATGGGAGTGGTCTACCTGGCCGACGACGAGCGCACCGATCGAAGAGTCGCGCTCAAGGTCCTGGCCGACAATCTCGGCATCCGACCGGACGTGGCGGAGCGTTTCCGCCGCGAGATCGATGCCCTCGCCCGCTGCAGCCATCCGAACGTGGTGGCGCTGCTCGACTCCGGCGACTGGTACGGCAAGTGCTACTACGCCATGGAGTTCGTCGAGGGCGCCGACCTTGGCTGCGTGGGCCGTCATCTGGCGCGCAGCGGCAGTCTCGAAGAGGCCGTGGCGACATGCCAGAGGCTTGCCAAGGGCTCTGCCGACGGCCGGCCCTGTTCGCGCGGGCCGGGCGGCGCGGGCCGCCATGCCGGCTGCTCCGATTTGCCGCCGCCGGCGGATCCGCGCCTGCTCGGCCGGATTGCCGGTCTTTTTCAGGAAGCCGCTTTCTCCCTGGAGCACCTGCACGCGCGCGGAATCATCCACCGCGACGTCAAGCCCGGCAACTTGATGGTGCCGCGCAGCGCGGACCGGGTGGTCCTGATCGACATGGGCCTGTCCCGTCTCGGCGCCTGCTCGGAATTGAGCCAGAAAGGCGAAAGCGTGGTCGGAACCCTCCGTTACATGGCCCCGGAGCAGCTCACGGGCGATCCGGCCGCCGTCGACCACCGCGCCGACATCTATGGAATGGGGGCGACCTTCTACGAAGTCCTGACCGGCCGGCCTTTCCTCGCTGGGCAAAACGCCGCCCGGCTGATCGACCAGATGCTCCACAAGGAGCCCGTGGCCCCGCGCCGGCACAACCCAGCGCTGTCCCAGGGGCTCGAAACCGTGCTCCTGCGGGCGACCGGAAAGGACCCCGCCACCCGCTATCCCGATGCCAGGGCGGTGGCGGCGGCGCTGGAACCCTTTGCGCTCCGACCCTTGCGGGTGGCCGCGCCGCAAACCCCCGGCCGGTTCGCGTCGAGAGGCCAGAGCGGCGCTGCGGCCCGACAGGCCTGAAAGCGGCCGGGATTTTTCCCGGCCGCCGGTAAGGCGCCCCCTCGGGGGGGCAAGGGAATCGAACCCGGCGCCGCGCCTCGAAACCTCGAGCCGGCACCGAAAACCTGCGGGAGGGACCTGGGAAAGTCCCTCCACCACGCAAAGCCATTTCCCGGACCACGGAGACCAGAACGATGCAACGCAGCCAACAACAAACCTCGAACTTCCGCCTCCGCCGCACCCTGAACGCGCTTCCCGCCCTCGCCCTGCTCGCCCTGGCTCCGGCAGCCGCCGCGCAAGGCAGCACCGGCGACGCCGGCAGCGCGGCCAAGCTCGCCCCGCAGGCCCGCCGCGGCAACGCGGACGTCTACAGCGCCGCCGATCTCGCCGGCACATGGGTGGGTCAGCTCCAGGTCGCCGGCCGCAAGGACGCAGGCCTGTTGTTCCGGGCCCGTTTCGACGCGCAAGGCGAGATGATCGACCTGGTCGACGCCACCGGCCGCACCTGGGATGCGTCCAACAGCGTGATCCAGGTGGACGTCACGGCTTCCGGCCTGGTCCGCATCCGCATGCAGCGGGTCGGCGCCGGCCACGCGGACCTCGAACTGCTCGGCGCGCTCGACGCCGTCGCGGTGAAGAACGCCGGAGTGGCCAAGTTCACCGGCCACTTGAGCGAAGCCGGCACGGACCCGTTGAACGCCAGTGGTCCGGGCGGCATCGGTGCGCAGAAGAAGCGCACCTATCGCTTCGACGACTCCGGGCTGTACCAGGTCGGCCAGGCCGGCAACGGCAGCCTGCCGCAGTTCGGCGGCCTCGAAGAACGCTTCCACAGCCCCGACGGCCTCGAAGGCGAGATGGGCACCCCCAAGGGCACCGACAAGCAGCGTCGCAAGGACGAGGACATCGTCTGGCCCGCCGACCCGAACTACAACGGCGACCTGCACCGCCCGACCGACCCCGGCTCCCTCGACTACTGCTTCTGCGCGCCCCGCTCTTGGAGCTACGAGCTGGTGCGGGTCGTCGAGATCGATCCCCAAATGCCCAAGGCGCTGTACGAGACCTGGTTCACCGCCCGCGGCATCATCGCCGGCCCGGTGGAACTCGGCGGCACCGACAAGCAGCCGCGGAACAAGGATCTCGAGAAGCGCGACGACGTCTTCCTGCCCCCGCCGACCCAGGACGACCGGAAGGATATGGACGTCTTCCGCGCCGGCCGGCTCGAAGGCGGGATCTACCTGGCGGCCGACGGCACCCAGTGGGTCCTTCGCTTCGGCCTGATCGCACCGCACGGGCGTTTCATGCAGGGAGTGGTGATCAGCCTCGAGAGCGGCGAGGCTCGCTTCATCCAAGCCCAGCGGCGACTGCGCGATGCGGATGCCCACGATGCAAACTAAGACCGTCGTTCCTACCTCCAGCCGGTCCCGGGTCCGCCCGGGGCCGGCGTTTTTCCATGCCCGCCCGGCCACGCGCTAGGATGCGGTCCGCACGATCCACCAACCGGAGACCGAAGCATGCCCGCCGAGACTTCTCCCAATGCGGATCCCTGGGGAGGCCCCACCCAGTGGACCATGATCCAGCGGGCCGCCGGCGACGACGCGGAAGCGCGCGACCGCGCCTGGATCGAGCTGATCGAGCGCTACCGCGAACCGGTCGACCGCGCCGTGCGCCGCCACGCCGGCGGCGGTGCGCGTGCCGACGAGCTGGCCGCGGACTTCTTCACCTACCTGTTCGAGAAGAAGGTGCTGCCCAAGGTCGACCCGGACCAGGGCCGCTTCCGGTGTTTCGTCCAGGGCGTGGTCCGCAACTACGTCCGCAACGCGTCCCGCGTGCGCCGCGCCGACCGCGCCGAAGCGCTCGACTCGGTCGAGTTCTCGCTCGGCCGGACCGAGCGCGGCTACGAACAAGAAGAACAGCGCGACTGGGCGCAGGCCGTCCTCGCCGTGGCGATCGAGTCCCTGCGCAAGGACTACGAGCGCGACACCGAGCTGCTGCTGCGCGTTTACGGCATCGAGCCGCACCAGGCCGTGCCGCGCCCCGAACTGGCGGTCGACGCGGGGCTGACCGAGAACGCGCTCAACGTCGCGATCCACCGCGCGCGCGCTCGGCTCGGCGAGCGCCTGGTCGCCGAAGTGCGCGCCACCGTGGCGTCGGCTCAGGACCTGGAAGAAGAAGCCCGCCTGGTGCACGAGCACTTGCTGTCGGCCTACCCGGGACTGATCGGCGACGCGACGCCCGGCCTGGCCGCCGGCTAGTCGGCGACCCGGAGCACGCGCAGTTCGAAGTGCGCGGGCAGCGCGGCGTCGCGGCCCGGATACACGAGGAATTCGAGCTGTTGCCCGGCCCGGCCGCGGGCGCGGCAGAGCGGCACGGCGTCCTCGGAACGGTCCATCGCCTCGATCTGGCCTTCGAGATACACGGCGAGGTCGATGTCGTTGGCGCCGCGGCCCACGCCGACGACCACGTAGCTGCCGTCTTCGGGCAGCTCGAGCGCAAAGCTGCGGCCGCCCTGGGGGCCGGAAGAGTCCAGGTCGCCCACGGTCTCGAACACCAGTTCGGGATCGGGAAAAGGCGCGACTCCGCGCGCGAGCATCTCGTTGCGCGCGCCCTGCAGCAGGCGCGCGAACAGCCAGTCGTTGCCAGAGCGTTCGAGTTCGTGGAATTTGGCTTCCCATGCGTTCGTACGCTCGGCGGCGGCGGCCGCCGCGCGGCCGTCGAGGAGTTCGGCGACCAGGTCGACGCGCTGCGCGAAGCTCGGCGCGGGAATCGGGATGCGCCGGTCCTGGAAGAACGCGAAGTTCGCCGCGCTGTGCACGCCGACCACGCGGCGGTGGCGGTCGAAGACCGGGCTGCCGCTCGCCCCGCCGGTCGCCGGCATGCTGTGCTGGATCAACCGCGCGTTCGCCGCCTCGGACTTGCCGAGGAAGAAATCGGTGAGCGCGGTCAGGTGGCCGACTTGCTGCGTCGGCTGCGGCCGTTCGAAGTCGGTCCCGCCGCCGACGAGGCCTTCCATCGGAAAACCGACCGTGGCGAGCTCGGCGCCGCCGTCGAGCTGGCCGAGATCGCCCGCGGTCGCCATCTGCAGCGGCGGGCCGAGTTGCTCGATTGCGGCGGGCACGACGCGCAGCAGCGCCACGTCGCACGCGGGCGCGAGCTTGAGGTAGCCGCCGGCCGCCGGCAGGAGCGGCAGGTAGGTGGCGAGCAGCGTGTTGAACGCTGCATAGCCGGGGTGCGGCTCGACCGATTCGACTTCCAGGTCGGCCACGCCGGCGCCGACGCCGCGCAGCACCATTCCTGCACCGGGCTCGCGGCCGGCGAAGCCCTCGACCACGTGCGCGTTGGTGGCAAGCACGCCCGGGGCCACCACCCAGGCGGTTCCGGTCGGCTGCAGGTCGCCGCCGGGGCTGCGGGAGACCACCAGGTAGATCGAAGGTTCGACTTCGGCGGCGAGGCCGTGGAAGCCGATTTCGCGGCGCACGGCGTCTTCCTCCAGCCGGACGAGTTCGTGCGCGAGTTCGTCGTGCCGCACCTGCGAGAGGCGTTCGGCCGCGGCGTCGCCGGTGCGGACCGCCGCCTCGACGTCCTGGATGCGGCGCCCCGTTGCGAACAGCTCGCGCGCGACCCAGAACGCGGCGAGCAGGAACAGGCCCGCCACTCCCAGGCTGACCGCGCGATTGACGTGCAGCGAGCGGCGCATGCGCTCCATGCGCGTGTGCGTGCCCACAGGCCGCGGGCCGCCGGCGATGGTCTGCGCCAGGCTTTCCGCACCGCGCGCTTCGGCGACCAGCCTGGGGCCGTCGTCGCCGACCTGGAGGTCGGCGAATTCGCCGAGGATCTGTCCGTCGAGCGCCGGGCGGCCGTCGATGAACAAGGTGTTGCGGCCGTTGGTGACGATCCGGTAGCGGCCCAGGACGCGTTCCAGCGCAAAGTGCTCGCGGCCCACCGCGGCATCGCCGGCGGCGAAGACCACGTCGCAGCGGTCCTCGTCGCGGCCGAAACGCACGCGGTCCACCGAGTCGTCGAAGTCGAGGACTTCGCCGGCACGCGGTCCTCCTTGGAAACGGATGCGCAGGCTCACGGCAATTGGGAGGCCGCTGGGGGGCTTTGCCCGACCGTTCCAGCCTAACCCGCCCTCGACGGCGCGGCGGACTAGAATCGGACCGGTCGCCCCTGGACCGCGGACTCCCGGATCCCTTGGAAAGTCTTCCCGAACCGTATCGAAGCGCGCTTGCGACCGGCCGTTGCGCCGAAGTCCGCGACGCGGCGGCCGGGTCGGCGGCGGAGCGTTATGCGCGCGGATTCGCGCGCTTGCAGGTGGGGGACGAGCGCGGCGCGCGCACCGATTTCGAAGCTGCCCGGCCGGAACTCGGCGACGTCTGCCTGGTCGAGATCGCGCTGCTCGACATCCGCGAGCGTTCCGCGCTCGAGGTCGCGCTCGGCGAAGCCGGCGAAGTGCTGGCGCGCGCCGAGGAAGGCAGCCGCCTGCAGGCCCGCGCCCTGCACGTGGTTGGGCTGGCCCAGGCCAAACTGCGCCGGAACCGCGAAGCCGCGCACGCGCTGCTCGCCTCGCTCGAGATCTACCGCGAGCTCGACGACCGCCTGGCCCAGGCGCAGCTCCAGGACACGCTGGGGTCGCTGTACGCGTCCAAGGGGCGTCTGGACCTCGCCACCGGCTATTTCGCGCTCTCGCTCGTCCAGAAGACGCTTGGCGGAGACCGCTACGGGATGGCGCTCACGCTCGGCAATCTCGGTCGGGTCCACTTGCGCGCCGGCCGCTACCGCGACGCGCTCGATTGCTTCGGGGTCGACCTGGAGATGGCGCACGAACTCGAGGACCGGCGCGGCGAGTGCCGCATGCACGAAGACCTGGGCCGCGCGCGCGCCGGTCTTGGCGAGCACGTCGTCGCCAGTGAGTGCTTTCGCAAGGCGATCGAGTTGGCGCGGAAGTACGGCTACCGCGACCTCGAGTTCTTCGGCCACAAGGATCTGGCGCGCTCACAGATCGCGCTCGGCGACCCGGCCGCCGCAGGCGCATCGCTGCTCGCGGCGGAGCGAAGCCTCGGCGACAGCGGCGAACCCTACTTGCGGGTCGTGCTGCAAGCCGCGCTCGGCGAGCAGCGGCTCGCCGGCGGAGATGAAGACGGCCTGGACCTGCTCGAAGACTCGGTGCGCGAGTTTTCCAAGGCCGTGCTGCCCGACTTCGAGATCCCGACCCTGCTGACGCTGGCCGACGCGCTCGCCGAGCGGCGCTTCAAGGCGAGCGCCGAAGCCTGCCTGCGGCGCGCGCTGCAACTCGCACGCGCCGACGGCTACGCGCGCTACTTGCCGCCGATCCGCGAAGCGACGCAGCGCCTGGCCCTGGTTGAAAGCGCAGTCGACGAAGCCGGGCGCTTGCGGATCGAAGCCGGCCGCCCGGTGTCGGTCGACGAGGGCTACACCATCCTCGAGAAGCTCGGCAGCGGCGGCTTCGGCGACGTCTGGTACGCGCTCGACCACGCTCGCGACCGCTACGTGGCGATCAAGCGCCTGCGCATTTCCGAGCTGTACGAAGGCGAGTCGAAGGCGCGGGCGCTCACTTCCGTGCGGATCGAACTCGAAGCTGCGTCGCGCATCCGCCACGCCGGCGTCGCGCGCGTCCACGCGATCGGGACCGATTCGACGGGCGAGACCTACCTGGTGCAGGACTTCGTCGACGGCATCTCGTTGCGCGAACTGCTTCCCGAAGGCCCCACGGCGCGCCTCGCCGCCGCGCTGGAAGGCGTGCGCGACATCGCGCTGTCGGTGGCGGCGCTTGCGGAACGCGGCGTGGTGCACCGCGACCTGAAACCGGAGAACGTCATCTTGCGCGCCGAGGACGGCCGCCCGGTCTTGATCGATTTCGGCATCGCCTTCCTACCGAGCAGTTCCCTGGTCGAAGACTTCGTCGGCGGCACCCTCGAGTACATGGCGCCGGAGCAAGCGTCCGGCAAGGCCGTCGACGGCGCGGCCGACGTTTATTCGCTCGGCGTGATCCTCTTCGAGTGGCTGGCCGGACTGCGGCCGCTGCGCTTGCGCGAGAAAGGCTTCGGCGCGGCCCTGCGGGAAATCCAGGAACGAGAGCCGGATCGGTTGCGCGAGTTCCGCCCGGACGCGCCTATGGGAGTGACCTTGCTGCTCGGCCGCATGCTCGCCAAGAAATCCGCCAGCCGGCCAAAGTCGGCGGAGGTGGCACAAGAGTGCGCGGACTTGTTGGCCGATCTGCGCACGGAGGCCTGACGACGGGTTCGGGGCCCCGACGCCCGTCGGAGGCCGGGTTTCCCCATGCCACACTCTTGGATGCCGCA
This sequence comes from Planctomycetota bacterium, assembly GCA_036396955.1. Classification (GTDB taxonomy): domain Bacteria; phylum Planctomycetota; class UBA1135; order UBA1135; family UBA1135; genus DASWJW01. Next base: position 11,154 of record DASWJW010000006.1, on the reverse strand, counting down.
GCTTGCGCCACGCTAGACTCCGATGGTCCGCGCGAGTGTTTCGGGTTGTGAGCAAGAGAGTCGCGACGCAACAAGAAGATTCAGTGGAATCGGAAGTTGTCGGGCCAAGAACAACGTCTCCCGTCGAGGGTCCCAGCCGAAACTCGAAGTTTCCGGTCTTTGTTTCTTGAGTGCCGAATGCGCGCTCTCCTGCATGGACTCCTTCACCGACCTCACTCGAATTCTCGAAGCCGCCCGCACCGGGGACGAGGCGGCGGCACAGCTCGTACCGCTCGTGTACGAAGAACTGCGCCGGATCGCCGCCATGCACATGGCCGGCAGAGAGTCGGGTCACACGCTGCAGCCCACCGCACTGGTCCACGAGGCGTACATGCGGATCACCGGCAGCGCCGGCTTGCACTGGGCATCGCGCGCCCACTTCTTCAGCGTGGCTTCCAAGGCGATGCGCCAGGTCCTGGTGGATCACTGGCGGCGGAAGGCCGCCGAAAAACGTGGCGGCGGAGTGCCGGTCGCGTCGCTCGACGTCGATACGGCCACGCCGAGTCCGGCGAGCGTCGACGTCCTCGAACTCCACGAAGCGCTGGAGCGGCTCGAATCCCTCGACGTACGGCAGGCGAAGGTCGTGGAACTGCGCTACTTCGGAGGCCTCAGGCCGCCGGAAATCGCCCGCACGCTCGGCGTCTCGCTGGCTACGGTCGAGCGCGATTGGCGCACGGCGAAGGCCTGGCTGAACGTGGAACTCGCGGTGGCGGACGACGAGAACGCGCGCTCGGCGGATTGATCTCGTGGCCGCCGGCGAAGAAGCTGACCGGACCATGGACGCCGCCCGGCATCGCCGCCTCTCGGAACTCTTCGCGGAGGCTCTGGCGAAGCCAGTCGAGGACCGTGCGGCCTGGCTGGACGCGGCATGCCTCGACGATCCGGATCTGCACGCCCGAGTGACGGCGATGCTGGCGGCCGACGCCGGCCGCGTCCAGCCGCTGGAGACGCCGGCGAGCGTCCTCGATTTCGAGGCGGCGGTGGGACCGGCCCACGAGCCGCCCGAGTCCGTCGGTCCTTTCCGACTCGGCCGCCGCATCGAGTCGGGCGGCGCCGGCGCGGTCTACGAAGCGGAACAAGAGCGGCCGCGCCGGAAGGTCGCCGTCAAGCTGATCCGCGCGCGGGCGCAGAACGCGCGGCAGGACGCCTTGCTCGAGCGCGAGTCGGAGTTGCTGGGTCGCTTGCGGCATCCCGCCGTGGCGCAGGTCTACCAGGCCGGACGGCAGCGCGACGCGCGCGTCGACTTCGCCTGGCTGGCCATGGAATTGGTGGACGGCGAGCCGATCACCGAACATTGCGTCCGCGCGGGCCTCGACTTGCGGGAGCGCGTGCGGCTGTTTTTGCGCGTCTGCGCGGGCGTCGACTACGCGCACCGCTGCGGAGTGGTTCACCGCGATCTCAAGCCCGCGCACGTGCTCGTCGACCGGTCGGGGAATCCCAAGATCCTCGATTTCGGGATCGCGGGTGTGCAAGGCCGCGCGGGTACCGAGCCCTGCCCGGTCGGCACTCCGCGGTACATGCCGCGCGAGCAGGCGCTGTCCGCTTCGGCACCCGATGCGTGCGAAGACGTCTACGCACTCGGCGTGATCCTTTTCGAACTGCTCTCGGGGGAGGTCCAGCCGGAGGTCACGTGCTGCAGCGACGCCGAGTGGATCGACTTGGTGCGGAGCGGCGGCCTGCGACCCGAACCTGAGGCGCTGCGCCGGGCGCTTCTGCCGCTCGATCTGCGCTTGATCGTCGCACGCGCGCTGGAGAGCGAGCCCGCAGACCGCTATGCGAGCGTGGCGGCCCTGGGCGCGGATCTCGAGCGCTGGCAGGGAAACTGGCCCGTGTCCGTCCGACCGGCGGGCCCCGGCTATCGATTGAGATGTTTCGCTCGCCGCAACCGGGCGGTCACGGCGGCGCTTGCCGTCGCCGGGCTCGGACTGGCGTCGATCGCGGCGATGTCCTACCGATTCGGCGTCCAGGAACACGGACTGCGCACGGACGCCAATGCCCAGCGACAAGTCGCGCAGTTCCGGGCTCTCGAGGCTCGCCGCAGTGCGTATTTCGCGCACTTGAGTTCGGCTTTCGCGGCGCTTTCCGAAGGACAGCCGATCGAGGCGCGGCGCGCGTTCGCGCAGGCACCCACCGGTTTCGGCCTGTGGGAGTGACGCTTCTTGCGCGCGAGCCTTCAGCAAGAAACGGCGATCTTCGCGGTCCCCGGAGCCGCGGTGCAATCGCTTGCCATCGACGCCGGCGGAGCGCGGATCGCGGTCGGCCTCTCCGCACCGGACGAAACGGGCGCCTCGGCGCAGCTATGGAGCCTCGAAACGGGCGTTCTGCTGCACCGCCTTGCAGTCGCTCAGCCACCGGTTACGTGGCTCGGGTTCCGCGCGGACGGCCGGCACCTGTTTGCCGACCGACAACCAAGGCACCGTGCACATGTGGGACCCGGAGACCGGAGCGGAGTCTCCGGTCCCCGCCGCCGCCATGGCGGGCGGAGAGTTCGGGAGCATGAACTCGCCGCCGTTCGACGTCGCAGTCGACCAGGATCTCTTGCTCACCGTCGAAGGTTCGAAGGTGCACGTGCTCGACCGGGCAGATCTCCGTCCGCGTGCGGAACTGCGCGCCGAGGGTCGCCTGATCTCCGTCAAGGCGGTTCCCGGCAGCACGCTGGCGGTCGCCGCCGGCGATGACCGGCGCTTGTGGATCTGGGATCTCGACCGCCCCGGAACGCGCTGGTACTGGCAGCGGCATTCGGGGCCGGTGCTCGCGCTCGCGGCGTCCGCCGATGGCAATTTCGTGGCTTCGGGATCTTCAGACGGCACGATCAACATCTGGAAGATGGGGACGAATCCCATCGAGTACCGGACCCTTTTCGGTCACGAGTCGGGAGTGACGGCTCTCGAGTTCCTGCCGGACGGCCAGCTCGTCTCCGGTTCCTTCGACGGGACCGTGCGCGTCTGGAATCCAGCTGCCGTCGAGAGCCTGGCGATGTTCGAGAGGCCGGCAACGGCGGTGACGGCGGCGCGGTTCGGACCGGCAGGGGACCTCGCGGCCGTGGCATGGGAGGACGGCCGCGTCCAGGTGCGCGACGCCCGCATCGGGGACTTGCTCGGCGAGTTCGTCTTCGACGAGCCCGTCGTGTCCTTGGTCGTCAGTGGCTGCGGACAGTGGCTCGCCATGGGATTCGACACGGGGCGCTTGCAGGTCCGGGACCTTGCGACTGGAGCCGTGCGGCTCGATTCGACGGCGCACGTGCAGGCCGTCACCGATCTCGCGACGCTCGCAGCTTGCGGGCGACTCATCTCCGTGTCGGCGGACGGCACGTTGCGGAAATGGGACGTTGCCGCCGGAGTCGAAACCGAGGACTTCGATTTCGGACAACCGTTGCACGCCGTTGCGGTGGACGATGCACGGCGGACGATCGCCGTAGGCCGGGACGACGGCGGCGTCTGCCTGCTCTCCGCCGACGACTTCACCGACCAGACCCTGGTCGCCGATGCGACTGGCGGTGGTCCGGTGACCGATCTCGCCATCGACCCGGTCGCACGCTTGCTTGCCGTCGCGTGCGGGAACGGCGAAGTCAAGTTGTGGAAACTGGCCGACAGTACGTTCTTCAAGAGCATCCTGGCGCATGCATCGAGCGTTCGTTCGCTCGCGTTCAATCCGGACGGCCGGCTCGCCACCGGCGGGGAAGACGACACCATTCACGTGTGGTGCGTGATCACCGGCCTCACTCCGGTGTCGATTCGCGACCATGACAATGCGATCCGTTCGCTCGCTTTCGCTCCGGACGGCGAGCGACTCGTCAGCGGGTCGGCGGCGGGGGACGTGCGCATCTGGGATGCCCAGCCGTTCCTCGAGCGGGACCGGAAACGCGCGGTGGCGCTCCTCGACCGCCAAGCAGCCGCGGCGCGAGTTGCGGCGCTGCTCGACCAAGAGGACGGCGACCTGGAGCGTGTCGCCTTGTTGCTGCGCAGCGATCGCCAGCTCGGACCGCGCGAGCGGGAGGAGTGCCGGCGCCGGCTGTTCGCGCACGCGATGGGCAGGGCTCGACTCGACGTCGGGGGTACCGCCGCGCAGGCCGCCGGAGGCGCGCCCGCCGTCGAAGCCGCTGCGTCTGCCGCTGCCGCTGCGGGATCGCATTGATCGGTGCGGGCATGAACGCAAAACGCGAACAGCACCAGCGCCTGGTCGAGCTGTTCCAAGCGGCGCTCGCCGTTGCGGATGGCGAGCGGGCGGCCTGGCTCCGCTCGCAATGCGGCGCCGACGCCGCGCTGCGCGCACGGCTCGAGCGCATGTTGGCGGCCGACGCCGCGCCCGGTCTGCCGCTCGATCCCGCGACACCGGTCGACCTCGAGACCCTCGCCAGGCATGCCGGCGCGCCGCCGCGGGAGATCGGCCCGTTCACGATCCTGCGCCGCATCGCCAGCGGCGCGACCGCCACGGTCTACGAGGCCCGCCGCGGCGAAACCGGCACGACGGTCGCGCTCAAGGTCCTGCAGGCCTTCGATCCTTCGCCGCAGATGCTGCGCCGGTTCCTGGGCGAATCGGAATTGCTGCGGAGACTCCATCATCCAGGAATCGCCAAGATCCTCGACGCCGGGATGGCCGAAGGGGCGTCCGGTCCGCTGCCGTGGATCTCGATGGAGAGGGTCGAAGGAGAATCGATCCTCGCCCACGCGGATGCGCACGGCCTCGGGGCCACGCAACGCGTCGATCTCATGATCGCCGTCTGCGACACGGTCGACTACGCCCATGCACGCGGGATCGTGCATCGCGACCTCAAGCCTGCCAACGTCCTGGTCGGCGCCGATGGGGTGCCCGTCGTCCTCGATTTCGGCATCGCGCGCCTGGCCGGCGAGCGCTCGGCCGGAAACTGGAGCACGGGACTCGGCCAGATGGTCGGCACGCTCGCCCACATGAGTCCCGAACAGACTCTGGGCGACCCGTTCACGGTCGGCCCGCGGTCCGACGTCTACGCGCTCGGACTGCTCGCACACGAACTGCTCTGCGGCGCGCCGCCGATCCCGCTCTCCGGCCTGCAGTCGCACGAAGCCGTGCGCCGGATCCAGATGCAGGAGCCTGCGCGTGCGTCGGTCTTCCGCGCCAACCTCGGCGAGGACTTGGACAAGGTGCTCCTGCGGGCGCTCGAGAAGGAGCCCGCCGACCGCTATCCGAGCGTGGACGCGCTCGCGGCGGATTTGCGCCGCTATCGCCTGGGAGCGGCCGTCGCGGCGCGGTTCCCGTCGCTTTCGCGGCGCGTACGGCGATTCGCGGACCAGAACCGGCCGCTGGCGCTGGGCATCGGCGTCGCCGTGGGAGCCTTGCTGTTCGGGTCGGCGCTCGCCACCCGCTTCGGGTATCTCGAAGCCCGGCACCGAGGGTTCGCGGAAGCCCACGCCGCCGAAGCCGCGCGCAGCGCCGACACGGCGCAGCGCCAGACCTATCTCGCCATGCTCGCGGCTGCATCGAGCGAGATCAGTGGCGACGAAGTCTCCGAAGCCTGGCTCCGTGTACGGGAACTGCCGCGGATGTGGCAAGGCTGGGAGGCGCGACACGTCACGTGGCGGCTCGACACCCGGAGCCGCGCGATCCGCCTCGACGTCGAGCGGCTTGAAGCCGCAGCCGCTACCCGGCGCGATGGAGTCTTCGCATTCGCCGCGGCCGGTAGGCAAGGAACGCAGCACGAAATACGCACCAGCGAGCGCGGTGGCGGCGGCCAACGGCTCGTCGCTGCGTTTGAGACCGCCACGACGGCACTCGCGTGGTCGGACGACGGGAGTCTGCTCGCAGCCGGCGGAGCCGATGGCGTGGTGCGGTTGATTGAAGTGTCGACCGGGGCGTTGCGCGGCAGTTTGAGCGATGGCGGGAACCCGGTGGATTCCGTCCGCTTCTCTCCCGACGGCGAATTCGTCGCAGCGACCGATGCGAACGGGCGCGCGCGGGCGTGGCGCAGTTCCGGCGGTCCGCCGCTCTGGGTTGTGGTCGGCCGGGGCCGGCTGGATTTCGCTCCCGAGGGCTTCCTGGTTGCGGTCCCGTTCCAGGAATCCGTGCAAGTGCGCGACGTCCGCGACGGGCGCCTCGTGCGCAGTCTCGAGCGGCCGCTGCAATTCGTGGAAGCGGTGGCCTGGTCGGACGACGGCCAGCGGCTCGCGGCCGGCTCGAAGGACCAGCATGTATGGATCTGGAAGACTCCCGACTGGACACTGGAGCGGACCCTCGACGGGCATACCGGCCACGTTTTCGAAGTCGCGTGGCATGCCGATTCCAGGCATCTCTCCAGTGTTTCGCGCGACGGGAGCATCCGGGTTTGGAACGCCGTGACCGGTGAGCCGCTCGGCACGCATCGGCTCGTCGACAAGCCGGCCGTGGCGATCTGGTTCCAAACCGACAGTCTGGAAGTCGCGTGGGCCGGTCGCGGCGGATCGATTTCCGGGTGGAACGCGGTGGCGGAGCGCCGGTCGCGCGTTCTCGAAGGCCACACTGAGTTCGTCTACGCGGCGGACTTCGTCCCAGGCCGCAACCGGGCGGTCTCGGTCGCTTGGGATGGGACCCTGCGCATCTGGGATACGCTGCGCGGTGTCGCGCTCGCGACGGTGGATACCGGCGAACGGCTCACCTGTCTGGCCGTGCACCCGGACGGGCGCCGCGCCGCCGCGGGCGGCCGCAACGGCCGCGTTCGCGTGTTCGATCTCGACACCGGGGCGGTCTTGCAGGAGCACGACACGACGGATCCAAGCGACGACAGGGTGGCCGCCGTCGCTTCCCTGGCCTGGCAGCCGGGCACCGGGTGGCTGGTGTCGGCATTCGAGACCGGTCGCCTCGCGTTCTGGGACGAGACTGGCGAGGTTGCCGTGACCGGCGTGGAGTTGCCGCGATTCACTCGCGTGGCCGGGATCGCGTTCGATGCATCGGGGCGCGTCCTGGCGGCCGCCGCCGCGGACGGATGGGTCCGGGTCTGGGAACTCGAGGGTGCGAGTGCGCGCCAGCGATCCCAGCTCGAGATGCCCGCGGGCGACGGGGCGCCGCAGGAGGCGTGGAGCGTGGCGATCGATCCGCTGGGTCGCTGGGTTGCTGCGGGCGGAGTCCTCGGCCCGATCCGTTTGTGGGAACTCTCGAGCGGAGACGTCGCCGCGGATCTGGTGGGCCACACCGACCGCGTGCTCGCTCTCGCGTTCCATCCCGACGGCACGCGGCTCGCATCCGGCGGCGACGACAACGAAATGCGCCTTTGGGATCTCGAACACATGGACCAGGTGCTGGAGTTGCGCGGGCACGGGTCCTACGTCCACGGCCTGGCGTTCCACGCCGACGGCAGCCAGCTGCTGTCGGCCTCCGGCGACGGCGACTTGCGGAACTGGGACTCGGTCGAGTTCCAGAAGCGGCGCGCGGAGCGTCTCGCCGACGGCACGGCGCGGCGCGAGGTCGAAGAACGGGTCCGCGACGTGCTCGCGACGACGGCGTCTCCTCGAGATGCCGTGCGCGTGCTTCGCCAAGATCCGGAATTGGATCCGGAGCACCTGGCCGCGGCCCTCGACCTGGCGCTGGCAGCCTTCTTCGACCCGGCGGCACAGGGGGAGGCCGTGCCGGCCGCAGCGCACAGGGCCGCTTCCGACTAGCGGATCAAACCCTCGCGCCGCTGCCCTGCCCGCGCAGGGTGTTGAGCGCCGAACCGGCCTTCCACCACAGGATCTGTTCTTCGTTGAGCGTGTGCTCGAGCTCGGCGCGGTCCGTGGAACCGTCTTCGTGGTGGAACACGGCGGTGACCATGCTGCCCTCGGCAAGCGATTCCAGGCCTTCCAGCCCGATCACGTCGGTTTCGCGGACCAGTCCGTAGTCGGCGGGGTCGGCGAAGACCAGCGGCAGCACGCCCTGCTTCTTGAGGTTGGTCTGGTGGATGCGCGCGAAGCTGCGCACGATCACCGCGGCGGCGCCGAGGTGGCGCGGGCACATCGCCGCATGTTCGCGGCTGCTGCCTTCGCCGTAGTTCTCGTCGCCCACCACGATCCAGGGCTTGCCGGCGGCCTTGAGCGCGCGCGCGACCTTGGGCGTCTCTTGTCCGCTCTCGCCGGTGAGCGGGTTGCGGGTGGTGCCGCGGCCGCCGGTGAAGGCGTTGATCGCCCCGTTGAACATGTTGTTCGAGATGTTGTCCAGGTGGCCGCGGAAGCGCAGCCAAGGACCCGCCGGCGAGATGTGGTCGGTGGTGGTCTTGCCCTTGGTCTTGAGCAGCAGCGGCATGCTTGCGAACTCGCCGAGCGGGATCGGCTCGAAGGGCGTGAGCAGCTGCAGCCGCTCGCTCGCCGGATCCACGCTCACGTCGACGCCGCTCGAGTCGACCGGCGGCGCCAGGTAGCCTTCGGCGCGGTGTTCGAAGCCCTTGGCGGGGATGTCGGGCGCCGGCGCGGGCGGATTCAACTTGAACTTGCTGCCGTCGGGGGCCTGGAGTTCGTCGACGAGCGGGTTGAAGGACAAGCTGCCGGACAGGCCGAGCGCGGTCACCAGCTCGGGGCTGCCGATGAAGGCCAGCGTCTCGGGGTTGGCGTCGTTGCGGCCGGGAAAGTTGCGGTTGAACGACGTGACGATCGTGTTCTTCTCGCCTTTCTTGATCTCGTCGCGCTGCCACTGGCCGATGCACGGACCGCAAGCGTTGGCGAGCACGGTCGCGCCGACGCTCTCGAGCTCGTCCATGAAACCGTCGCGGCGGATGGTCGCGTCGACCATTTCCGAACCGGGAGTGACCATCAACGGCGTGGCCATCTTCATGCCGTGCGCCTTGGCCTGCCGCGCCACGTCGACCGAGCGGGCGACGTCTTCGTAGCTGGAGTTGGTGCACGATCCGATCAAGCTCACCGAAATGCGGTCGGGGTAGCCTTCCTTCTGCACCGCGGCTTTCATCGCCGAGATCGGCCGCGCCAGGTCGGGAGTGTGCGGGCCGACCAGGTGCGGCTCCAGCGTCGACAAGTCGATGCGCACCACGCGGTCGTAGTGCATCCCGGGGTCGGCGGCGGTCGCGGGGTCGGCGGTGACCAGGTCGAGGTTCTGCTCGGCGAGTTCCGCCAGGTCGGCGCGCTTGGTCGCGCGCAGGTAGGCGGCCATCCGTTCATCGAACGGGAACACCGAGGTGGTGGCGCCGTGCTCGGCGCCCATGTTGCAGACCGTGCCCTTGCCGGTGCACGACAAGCTCGCGCAGCCCTCGCCGAAGAACTCGACGATGTGGTTGGTGCCGCCCTTGACGGTGAGGATGCCGCACAATTTCAGGATCACGTCCTTGGGCGCGGACCAGCCGTTGAGGGCTCCGGTGAGTTCCACGCCGATGGTCTTGGGCTGCAGCACTTCCCAGGGGAAGCCCGCCATCACGTCCACCGCGTCGGCGCCGCCCACCCCGACCGCGGCCATGCCCAGGCCGCCGGCGTTGGGGGTGTGGCTGTCGGTGCCGATCATCAACCCGCCGGGGAAGGCGTAGTTCTCGAGCACCACCTGGTGGATGATCCCGCTGCCCGGCTTCCAGAAACCGATGCCGTAGCGCGCGCTCACCGCGCGCAGGAAGTCGTAGACCTCGCGGTTCTCGTCGATCGCGATCGCCAGGTCCGCCGCGCTGCCCGAGTGCGCGCGAATCAGGTGGTCGCAGTGGACCGTGGTGGGCACGCCGACCTCGTCCTTGCCCGCGCTCATGAACTGCAGCAGCGCCATCTGGGCGGTTGCGTCCTGCATCGCCACGCGGTCGGGCCGCAGCATCAGGTAGGCCTCGCCGGCGGCCAATTCCTGGCCGCTGGGGTCATCCAGGTGTCCGAAGACGATCTTTTCGGCCAGATTCAGCGGTCTGCCGAGCCGTCCACGGACGATTTCGAGGCGCTGGCGGATCGAGGCATAGGCCTCGCGGACGAATTCGGCGGTGGATTCGATCTTGGGCATGGCGGTCGGCAGGCCGGTTCCAAACGCGTCGGGACCCCGTTGCCTGCACGGTCCATTCTAGCTCTTCGGCGGCGCGCGGTGCGGACGCGGCCCCCAGGTGCGGGCGACGGTGCTACGGTGGATCCACCCCTCTCGAATGCGGTCGGTGCCGTTGCCCCGCGGATGGTCTGGTGAGAATGGCGACGCCGGCAGCGCTCCTGCCGTCGGCGGGATTCCCAACTGCCGAACTCCGAGGAAAAAGCGATGGCCAAGTATCCCAGGCAAGCACGGCGAGTGATCGGCTGCAACGCCGCCGACGTCATCCGCGAGGCGAAGCGCGACAATTTCACCGTCCGCACGACCTACATACCGAAACGTGGTGTGCCAGGCCCCGAAGAGGTCTGGGTGATCGCGGCGCAGTGGCCGCAGGAGGGCTCCGAAATCGACCCCATCCCCGATCCTGGCCCCAGGAACGCCGCGTACGACACCCTCGGCTAGGTGATGAAGATCGCGCCCATGTGCCCGAACTTGATCGGCCTGACTCTCGACGAGGCCTACGCGAAGGTGCAGGTCTATTCGCCGCCGTTCGGTCTCTTGGTGTACGAACGGGACAAGAGCACCGGAATCGCCACTGATCCGAGCGCTTACAGCAGCACCGGGGCGAACAACGACAAGAAAGTCGAAGATCAGAGTCCGAACGGAGGCGACCCGATTCCCGATGGCGGCGACGTCAGGGTGATCATCGAGGTCGAAGGCACCCACCGCGGCACGCCGACCACTTCCAGGTCGTTGAGCGATACCTCCCGCGACGCCAGTTGCGACGCCGGACCGAAGGTCTGACCGAAAACCGCGCGCAGCCGCCGACCGGCCCTAGCGGTCGAGCGGCCGCGCCGTGCGGAAGCCGAGGATCTTCTCGATCGTTTCGGGCATGCGCCAGCCGCGGAATCCCACGTGCGCGATCCACTCGTTGTTGGTCATGAAATGGCCGCCGCGTTCGATCCTGTGAGTGCCGGTCCGGACGCTCGTCTCGCCGTCTCCCGACTCGGGCGAGTCCTCGTAGAGCCGTACGCGGACGTCGCGGCACCACTCCGCGACGTTGCCGTTGACGTCGTAGAGACCGAAGCCGTTCGCGGCCCAGCTGCCGACAGGCGTGTGGTTGCGGTACTGCACGCCGTCGACCAGGGGTAACGGCACCTCCTTCATTAGGAAGTAGGTTCGCAGGTTCTCCTTGCCGAC
>DASWJW010000005.1:0-4402 GCA_036396955.1 Planctomycetota bacterium | reverse complement strand
GAGCTGCAGGATCTGCATCGCCTGGATCATCTGCGGCGATTGGACGAGCCGCTGCTCCAGCCGCAGGTTCTGCTGGTATTCCAGACGCATGCGCCACCAGTCTAGGGCCGCCAGCTGGCGGGGATACCGGGAACGCGCTGGCCGGATCCCGTTCCGTTCCGGGACTCCGGCGAACCGTCGGCGCGCCGCCGGCGTGGCTAGACTGTTGCGCTTCCTCGCGCCGCTGGACTACGGTCCGTCGCGGAGCATCCCCCCGAACTCTACTGGGAGCCCCCGATGCCTGGTTACGTCCCGCAAGAGGTGTTCTTCACCCGCGGCTACGGCGTCCACAAGGAACGCCTTTCTTCGTTCGAACTCGCGCTCCGCAAAGCCGGAATCGCCTCGTACAACCTGGTGACCGTGTCCTCGATCCTGCCGGCGAACTGCCTGCAGGTCACGCGCGAGGAAGGCTTGAAGAAGCTCACACCAGGCCAGATCGTCCACGTGGTCATGGCGCGTTCCGACACCGACGAGCGCAACCGCATCGCGAGCGCCGGCGTCGGCGTGGCCGTGCCGCGCGACCGCGACCAGTTCGGCTACCTCTCCGAGCACCACGGCCACGGCCTCGAAGAAGAGGAATGCGGCGACTACGTGCAGGACCTCGCCGTCGAGATGCTCTGCACCATTCTCGGCATGAACTACGACACGTCGGCGACCTGGGACGAGAAGCGGCTCATCTGGAAGATCTCCGGCGACGTCTACGAGAGCTTCGACATCGTCCAGAGCCGCGAGGGCGAGGCGAGCAAGTGGACCACCGTCATCGCGGCGGCGGTCTTCTGCGCTTGATTCCAGCGATGGCGCAGGATCCGGGAGCGTTTCTCGGCCTTTCGGGGGCGGAGTGCGGCGCCGACGCGGGCGGCGTGGTGCTGCCCGTGCCCTACGAAGCGACGACCACGTACATGAAAGGGACGGCGCGCGGCCCGGCGGCGCTGTTGAAGGCCTCGCAGCAGGTCGAATTCTACGACGAATGGCTCGAGGACGAAGCCCGCCGCTTTGGCGTGCGCACGCTCGAGCCCTGCGTCTTCCCCGGCCCGCCCGAAGCGCTCGCCGACCGGCTCGAGCCCCTGGTCGGCGAACACCTCGACGCCGGCCGTTTTCCGCTGATCCTCGGCGGGGAACACTCCTTGAGCCTCGGACCGCTGCGCGCGGCCGCTGTGCGCTGGCCGGACCTGGTGGTGCTGCACCTCGACGCGCACCCCGACCTGCGCGAGGAGTACGAGGGCACGCGCTTCGGCCACGGCTGCGTGATGCGGCGCGTCCTCGACGCCGGCGCGCGCATTCACGCCTTCGGGATCCGCGCGATCTCGCCGGAAGAGCGCGACCTCTATGCCGCGCAGAACGCGGGCGGCGCGCCGCGGGCGACGGCGGTGACCGCGCGCGAACTGCTCGGCCTCGCGCCGCCGGAGCGCGTGGAACGGATTCTCGCCGGCCTGCCCGCCGGTCCGGTCTGGCTGTCGTTCGACGTGGACGGGATGGATCCCTCGGTGATTCCCAGCACGGGGACCCCGGAGCCCGGCGGAATCGACTGGTACACCATCAGCGAGCTGATGGTGCGCTTGGACCGCGCGCAGCGGCGGGTGGTCGGCGGTGATCTGGTCGAATTGATGCCCCAGGCGGGCCACCACGCTTCGGATTTCGCCGCCGCACGCCTCGCCCACCGGATGCTGGTGCTCGGCCTGCGATCGCGCGACCGGGCCGCCGCCGGCCGCTAGTCTCTCCCGGATGGAGATCCTGCTGGTCGAAGACGAGCGCAGCCTCGCGGTGCCGCTCGGCGACGCGCTGCGCGAAGCCGGTCACCGGGTGACGGTGCTCTACGAAGGTGCCGCCGCGCTCGCCTGGCTGGAAGCCTCGCGTTGCGATCTGGTGGTCACCGACGTGCGCCTGCCGGGCGCGAGCGGAGTCCAGGTCATGCAGCGCGCCCGCCGCCAGGATCCGCCGGCCGACGTGCTGATGATCACCGGCTATGCGACCGTGGAACAAGCGGTGGAAGCGATGCGCGGCGGCGCCCACAGCTACCTGCAGAAGCCGTTTCCGACCGAGGTGCTGCTCGGCTTCGTCGAGCGGATCGAAAACCTGCGCGCGATGCAGGCCGAGCTCGAACAATTGCGCGGACGCGCGAGCGACCTCGGCGGCGATCTCGGCCTGCACGGCACCAGCGCGGTGCTCGAGGACGTGCGCGCACGCATCCGCGCTGCGTCCCGCAGCGATGCGACGGTCCTGGTCCAGGGCGAGAGCGGCACCGGAAAGGAACGCGCGGCGCGCGCGCTGCACGCCGCCGGTCCGCGCGCGCGGCGGCCGTTCGTCGCGGTGTCCTGCGCGGCGATCCCCGCGAACCTCCTCGAAGGCGAACTTTTCGGCTACCGCCGTGGCGCCTTCACCGGCGCCGAGGAAGACCGCGACGGGCGTTTCGCCCAGGCCGAGGACGGCACCCTGTTCCTCGACGACGCCCACGATCTGCCCCAGGCCGCGCAGGCGGCGCTGCTGCGCGCGCTGCAGGAACGCGAGTTCCTGCCGCTCGGCGCCCGCCACCCGCAGCCGCTCCGGGCTCGCGTCGTCGCCGCAACCCGGATCGACCTGGGCGACGCGGTCCGCGCTGGGGACTTCCGCGAAGACCTGTACTACCGGCTCGCCGTGGTGCCCTTGCACATGCCGCCGCTGCGCGAGCGGCTGGAGGACCTGCCGGTGCTCGTCGCCGCGTTCTTGCGCAGCGGCGACCCCGAAGGCCGCCTCCAGGTTCCGCAGGAAACCATGCGCCGGCTTGCCGACCACGACTGGCCGGGCAACGTGCGCGAGCTCGAAAACTCGGTCACGCGTGCGCTGGCGCTGGCCGGCCGCGCGCGCGTGCTGCGGCCCGAGCACTTCTTGCCGGGCGGGCCGCTTGCCGCTCGCGCGCTCCGGCCCGAAGACGTGCTGCCGCTCCGCGAAAGCGTGCGCCGCGCCGAGCGCGAAGCGATCCGCTCGGCGCTCGCCGCCACGGCCGGCCGCCGCGCCGAGGCCGCCACGCTGCTCGGCATTTCGCGCAAAGCGCTCTGGCAGAAGGCCAAGGAACTCGGTCTCGAGAGCGGCGCCGGATGAGCGCCGCGGCGGCCGTACTCCGCGCTGCTCCGGGCGCGCCGCCGCTCGATCTCGGGTCGGTCTACACCTGGATCTTCACCGATCTGCACCTCTCGACCGCACGGCCGGAAGAAATCGCTGCATTTGCCGCGACCCTCGAAGGAGCGCCCGGCGACCTCCAGGCGCTGGCGATCCTGGGCGATCTCTTCGACGCCTACCTCGGCCCCGAACACTGGCACGAGCCCTGCTTCGCGGTGCTCACCGCCGGGCTGGCCCGGCTTGCCGGGCGGGGGGTACGGGTGGTTCTCCTGCGCGGCAACCGCGACGTGCTGCTCGAGCCCGCCGATTGCGGCGAGTTCGGCCTGGAGGTCGCCGACGGCTTCCTGGTCGCGGCCGGAGGGCGCCGCTGGCTGGTCAGCCACGGCGACGAATACTGCCTCAACGACCGCCCCTATCAACGCTTGCGGCGTTGGCTCCGGCGGCCGTGGGTGCGCGGGACCGGCCGGCGTCTGCCGCGCTGGCTGCGGTGCCGGGCCGCCGCCTGGCTGCGCGGCAAGAGCCGCAAGGCGGTCGCGCGCAAACCGCTGGACGTCATGGCCCTGGTCGAGGGGGCGGTTGAAGAGGCTCTGGCGCGTTACGCCGCCGAGATCGCGCTCATCGGGCACCTGCACGTGGAAGCCGAGCGCGAGCTGCCGCGAGGAGGTGCGCTGAGAATCCTCCCCGCCTGGTGCCCGGAGCGGCTGCCGGTCGTGCTCGGCGGGCCTTCTGCGGGCCCCGGCGCTTGACGCCAAGTCCCTGTCCCGTAGAATGTTGCGCTTCGATGGCGAGGTCCGATTCCCAGAGTCCGCTTCGGGTCATCACCCTCGATGGCTTGGCGGGATCCGGCAAGAGCACCCTCGCCAGGCGACTCGCGGAACGGCTCGGTTGGGCCTACCTCGATTCCGGAGCCTGGTACCGGGCGCTGACCTGGGCCGTGCTCCGCGACGGCGCCGATCCCGGCTCCGCCGACGAAGTCCACGACACGCTCTCTCAAATCGACATCCACGCCCACCCCGACGGCACCGTGGTGGTGGACGGCGCACCGTTGCGCAGCGAACTCCGCACCGAGCGGATCGATGCGCGCGTACCGGACGTCGCCGACCATCCGCGCGTTCGTGCCGCTCTCGTCGAGCGCATGCGCGATCTGCGCCGGCGCCAAGAGGTGCGGGGTATCGTCGCCGATGGGCGCGATGCGGGTACGGTCATCTTTCCGGATGCCGGACTCAAGGTGTACGTGGACACCGAAATCGAGGCCCGCGCGGCGCGGCGC
>DASWJW010000004.1:0-9389 GCA_036396955.1 Planctomycetota bacterium | reverse complement strand
GGATCGTCGAGCGCGCCGGCACCACCGGCCGCCGAAACATGTTCGCGCGCGACCTTGGCCGCTCCCGCGAAGAACGCACTCTTCGTCCTGCCGGAAATCGGGTCGTCGCCCAGGTAGACGTCGAACAACGCCCAGACGAGCGCCGGGGATTTCAGCACCGGCTGGTCCTTGCCCTGGATCCGCACGTGCAGCGCACCGCCCGGCCAGGCGCTGAACACCACTTCGTGCCCCTTCTTCAATTCCGCGGTGAAGAAGCCGCGCAGCCGGGCAAGCTCCCCTGCGGCGGCGGGATCCGCCTGACGTTTGACCCGCTCCTCGATCCGGGGGCCCAGCGAATCGTCGAAGGCTTCGGCCATGTCCTCGCCGTCCACGTCGCGAGCCATCACCAGCCGCAAGGTCTTGGGCAACGCATCGCTCACGAGCGCGCGCTGGAAATCGGCGTTCTTCTCGAGCCGGGCCGGCGTCGTTTCACGGAACCGCTCAAGCACTTGCGCCGCCTTGGCGCCGTCGAGGTACAGGCCCATCGCGTAGACCTTGACGCTGAAAATCGTCTTGGTGCGCACGCCGGTGCCCGTGAGTTCCTGCGAGTCGCCTCCGCCGACCGGCGCGAAGCGCACCGGGAAAGCGATGTCCGTCGCTGATTCCTTGACCGTCCGGACGGGTTTGGGGGCGGGACCGTCCTGGCGGGCGGTCGTGGGCTGCGAAAAAACGATGAGAGCCGCGAGAATCGAAGACTTGGCGAGCATGGCTGGAAACCTCCGCGGACGAGTATAGCCAGGACGGCAGAACGGACTATTCGAGTTCCGGGTCCACCTGCAGAAGCACTTTCCCGAACGCCGCGCGCGTTTCGATCCGTGCGTGCGCAGCAGCGACGTCCTCCAGGGCGTGCTCGCTGTCGATCACCGGCTTCAGACGACCGGCGAAGACGTGCTCGGCGACCTCGCGCATTTCGCCCAGGCCGCCCATGGTGCTCCCGAGGATGCTCAAGCTCTTGAAGAAGACCGGCGCCAGGTGCAGCTTCATCTCGGCGCCGCTCGTCACCCCGCAAGTCACCAGCCGGCCGCCTTTCGCCAGCGCCCAGACGCCTTTGGGCAGCGTGTCGGCGCCGACGTGGTCGACGATCACGTCGAAACCGTGCTTGCCGGTCCACGCCTTGCCCTCGGCCGGCCAGTCACCCGACCGGTAATTCACGCCGTGGTCGGCGCCGTTCGCCAGTCCCTTGGCGACCTTCTCGTCGCTGCCCGCGGTCACCATCACCTGGGCGCCCCAGAGCTTGGCGATCTGCGTCGCCGCCACGCTGACGCCGCTGCCAGCCGCATGGATCAGCACGCGTTCTCCGGGCCGCAACGCGCAGCGGTCGATCAGCATGTGCCAGGCGGTCAAGTACGTCAGCGGGAACGCTGCGGCGCGATCGAGCGCAAAACCGGCCGGCAACGGCAACAGGTTTTCGGCCTTGACCACGGCGAATTCGGCGCCGCCGCCGTCGGTGCTCTCGCCGTAGATCCCGTAGCCACGGCACAAGTGCTGGCGGCCGCTGCCGCAGTGTCGGCAGACACCGCAAGAGTACCCGGGAGCGACCGCTACGCGGGCGCCGAGCTTCACGCCCGAGACCCCGGGGCCCAAAGCGTCGACCACGCCGCTGAAATCGCAGCCCGGCGTGAGCGGCAGTGGAAACTCGTGCCCGGCGACGCCCTTGCGCACCCAGGCGTCGAGGTGGTTTAGGGCGGTCCAGGCGATGCGCACGCGCACTGCGCCGGGCCCCGGTTCCGGTGTGGGAACGTCCTCGAGGCGCAAGACCTCGGGACCGCCGTGTTCATGGATACGGACTGCGCGCATGCGTGCGGATGCTAGCGGCCCTGGAAAGCCGGCGGCCGTTTGGCTTGGAAAGCCGCGAGCCCCTCGCGCGCGTCTTCGCTCTCGAACAAGCGCTGCTGGAGCTCGCGTTCCAGCGCCAGGCCGGCCTCGAGCGGCAGATCGAGGCCGCCAGCGAGAGCGCGTTTGATGTGGCCGACGGAGAGCGTCGCCTTGCCGGGAAGCGTGAATTGCTCCGCAAAGGCCTGCACGGCGGCATCGAAGCCTTCGAAGTCCAGCAGTTCGTCGAGCACGCCGGCCTGGAGAGCGGCTTCCGGGCCGACCAGGGCACCGCCGGCCATCCAGCGCAACGCCTTGGCGCGGCCGAGCAGGCGGCCGAGCCGTTGCGTGCCGCCGGTGCCGGGCAGCACGCCGAGCGCGACCTCGGGCAAGCCGTAACGGAAGTCCTTGCCGCCTTCCGGCGCGCGCCGACCGAGCCGCAGATCGCAAGCGAGAGCGACCTCCAGTCCCCCGCCGACGCAATGGCCGTTGATCGCCGCGATCACCAGTTTGGGAGTGTTCTCGAACCGCAGCAGGGTTTCGTTGGCGTGCAGGCAGAATGCGTACTTCCAGCGCGGCGACGCCTCCTGGAGCATGGCGATGTCCGCCCCGGAACTGAAGAAGCGGTCGCCAGCGCCGGCGACGACCACCACGTCGACGCCGTCGTCGAAACGCGCCGCGAGGATGCCCTCGTCGAGGTCGCGCATCATCTCGTGGCTGTAGTTGTTGGCCGGCGGGACGTCCATCACCAGCCAGCAGACGCGGTGGCGGACGCGGTAGCGCACCTTGCCTTGCGGCAGGCGAGCCCAATCGGCGGTCTGGGAACTCACGGGCGCGAATTCTAGCCCTTGCGCATCCGGCGTTCTGGTCCGACAATTCCCGATCGGGCTCGAGCGTTCCAGCGTCGGGCAACCGCCATGCGCTTCTCGCTCCTCCCCGTCCTCGCACTATCCGGCCTCGCGGCTTGCCAGAGCCATTCTCCCGTCGCCGGGACCCCGGCCGCCTCCGCACGGCCGGCCGCCCCGTCGCTTGCGGAACTTGCGGCGATTGCCGCGACCGAACTGGCTTTGGAGCCCGGCCAGAGAGTGGTCTACGCCGATGGGTCCGATCCGGTCCGGAGCGAGGACATCGAAGAGAACGCCAACACCATGCGCGCGTTGATCTCGGTCCCGGGAATGACCTGACCGACGACGTGCACGCGGAGGGTCCGTGAGGCCCTCCAGTCGGTGACCTGGGTACGGCGCGTCTTTGTGAATTTCAACGATCGCACCGCCGAAGTGATCTGCGACCCGGACGACTTCCGCGAGCGCGACCTGCTCGACGCGCTGGTCGCCGCCGGTTATCGCGGCACCGTGCTGTAGCGCCGGCTGCTACTGGATCACGCGGCAGACGCCGCCGTTTTCCGCGGCGAGGCGCGCCAGCCAGTTCCGGGCGTCGACGTTGTCGCCCAGGAAGATCGCGTGAATCCGCACGTTGCGCCAGCGGTTCCACTGGCGCGCGCGCATCAGCACCTGGTCCATGCCCGGCGCGCCGCCGGAAGGCATGCCGTCGCTGAGCAGGACGATCTCTTCCACGCCGTCGCGCTGAAAGGCCTCGTCCATTCCGGCCGCGACGTCGGTGCCGCCCTCGAATTGGTGACGGCGCAGCCAGTCGCTGATGCGGTCGATGTTTTCGTCGCTGCGCTCGGCGAGCGCGCCCTTGCCGAACGAACTGGTCGACGAGGTGAAGAAGACCACGTCGAAGGCTCCGGTCGCCGGCAGGCGCGGGAGCAGCGGCAGCAATTCCTGGACGGCCATCGAACCCTTGGTGTGGCCACGGCGCCCGTAGAGGCCCTCGTTCATCGATCCCGAGGAATCGAGCACGAAAGCCACCCGCTCCCCCATCAGCGGAATCCCGAAATAGGTGAGAGTGGCGGGCTCCTCTTCGCCGGGCTGGGGTTCGCGCCGGAAGTCGGTCTCAGCCATCCGGTGCCGGAGCATGAAGTACTTCCAGGTGCGCGGCTCGTTGCCGATCCGGTAGCCGGTCAGTTCCTGCAGCAGGCGTACCGCCTCGTTCGCCGGCCGGCCGGAACGGGATTCGAGGACGTCGATCAAGTAGGGCACGTCGTCTAGCCTCGGCTCTCGCCGCAGGACCGCAAGCGCTTCCAGCAGCACGGCGCCGTCGGCGGTGGCGAGCCTGCGCACGGCCTCGACCCGCGCGAACATCGAGTTGCGGTCGGACAGGCCGCGCAGCGCCGCAACCCGCGCCGGCGGCGGCTCCTTGTCGTTGCGGAGGATTTCTCGGGCGAAGGCCTCGCCGCCGTCGCGATCGAGGCGCGTGATGGCGTACACCGCCTCGGCCCGCACGTCCGCCTCGCGCTGGCGCGCGTAGCGCTCCAGGGTCGGAAGGGCGCCCGCGTCGGTGCGGCCCAGGCAGCGCACGTAGGCCGCGAGCCATGGCCGCTGGATGCTGTTCTTGAGCGCGAGCAGCGGTTCGAGCGGAACCGGCAGTTCGCTGGTCGCGAGGCTCTCGAGCGCTCGCATCCGCTCCTCGGCGCTGTTGCGGCGGTCGGCGGCGGCTTCGAGGAGAGCCTCGGCGCTGGGCAGACGGCGCGCGGCGGCATCAACCGGTCGCCGCGGCGCTGGCGAACCTTGCGGAAGGGTCGCACCCCCCTGCAGCGTCAAGATCAGGATCAGCGGAAGCATCCGGACTCTTCCTAGCTGCCGAGGCGGTGGCCGTGACGCGCTCCGCGCGCCCGGTCCGGCAGGAAGGCTCGGACGAAGGGTACCCGGCGGTGCTCGCGCTCGCCCCGAATGCCGCCGGAGGCGCCTAGGGAAGCTCTGATCCATCCCAGCGAGCGGAGCCGACGATGGAATCCGTCGGGTTCAAGGCGCGAATCGCAGGCCGTAGCCGCGGCTACAGCCGAGATGAAGCAACGCAGAACCGGTCGGGATTCGGCCTCGGAAACGCCGGCGGGATGGATCAGAGCTTTTCTAGACTCCGCGGGTGCGCTTGCGCCTCGATCTCGACCTGGAAGGCCTGGAGGACGCCCTCGCGCCGCTGTTGCCGGCCCGGATGCGCCCCGAGAGCCTCGAAATCGCCGATGGCCGGCTCCGACTGCGCGCCCGCGCGGGTCCGCTCGGCGCCGTCGTGCTGCTCGCGCACGTGAATCCGCGAGCCGGCGGCGTGTGCCTGTCCCGATTCGACCTGGAAGGCGCCGGCCTGCTCAAATCGGTCGCGCTCGGCAAGTTGCGCGACCGCGTCGCCGGACTCGAGCGGACTGCGGGCGCGTTCCAGCTTTACGGGGAGAGCGACGGCAGCCGCCTGCACGTGACCTGGGGCGAAGGGCGCTGAAGCCCCAGCCGACGGCTGGCGCGGCCTACTGATAACCGAGTTCGGCGAGCCTGGCACCGGCCGCCGCGCTGTCTTCCGCCGCCCGGCTCAGTTGCAGCCCGGCGCGGTAGGCAACCATCCAGCCGTCGAGCCAGGCGGCGAGGCCGGGCGCAAGCGGGAGCTGCCGCGCATCCAACTCGTGCGGGTCGCGGTCGAGCACGAATCCGGCGCGCGCCTCGAGTCCGGCGCTCGCAACTTCGGCGGCAGTCGCCGGAACCGCGAACAATCGTTTCTCGGTGCCCGCGTAGACCGCCAGCAATTCGAGCGGCGCGAACCAGCGGTGGAGCGTCGGGTCGGCGTGCTCCGCCGCCACGAAGCCGCTTTCCGCGGGGCTCGCACCGCCCCTTTCGCCGGTGGGCAGCGGGACCGCGGCGCCGAAAGGCTGCAAGTCGCCCGCTTCGAAGAGCAGTGTCGCGCCGACGTCGCGCAAGGAGACCGGCGCCTCGATGCGCGCGGGCTCGACGTCGCTGCCGAACACGAGCAGCGGGACATGCTGGGTCTCTTCCCAGAGGCCTTGGCCGTGTCCGAGCAGACCGTGTTCCCCGAAGTGTTCGCCGTGATCGCTGGTGACGACGACCCGCCAAGGCCGATCACCCGATGCGGCGGCAAACGCGTCGACGAGTTCACCGACGCGCGCGTCGAGGTGCGCGAGAGCGGCCGCCTGCATCTGCGCCAGCGCGGCGAGCGTCTCCGGTGCTGCCTCGCCGGCCGCCAGCGCAGCCTGGAGGCGGCGGATCTCGGCCTGGAACGGCGCCGGCTCCTCGAGTCCGGCGAACGGTCCCGGATCCGAGGTCACCAGGCGTTCGCGGAATTCGGCCGGCGCGGGATAGGGCGCATGTGTGTCCATGTAGTTGACGAACAAGAACACGGGCCCTCCGGACTCGCGCGCGGACTCCAGGTGCGCGAACGCGTGCATGTTCACGGCCACCGCTCCGGCGGCCGGCCGCCCGGCCCGCAGGCCCACCATCGCCAGCTTGGCGAGGGTCCAGCGACCGTTGCCCAGCGACCCGTAGACGCGGCCGGGAGCAGTGAGCGTGGTCACTGCCTCGAAAGCCGCCGCGTAGCCGCGCAGGCAGACTTCCGAATCGTCGTAGACCTGAAAGCCGCGCTGGAAGCGGCGCGTGCGCCGCAGCACGAAATTCGCGACCACTCCCACTGTCGCGTAGCCGCGGGCGGCGAGCCTCCCGGCCAGCGTTTCCGCAGCCTGCGGGGACAGCCCGACGTGCGTGCTCGTGACGCCGTGGGCATGCGGCATCAATCCCGAGAACAGCGTCGCATGACTTGGCGGCGTATGGCTGCCGGGAGCGACGGCATGCAGATACTGCCGGCCGCTCGCCGCGAAATCGTCGAGGCGCGGGGTGAGCCCGCGCGGATCTCCGTAGCTCCCGAATGAGTCCGCCCGCACCGTGTCGAGAACCACCAAGGCCAGGTTCGGCGCCCCCAGGCCGGCGGGTCCTCGCTGGGCGAGCGGCGGCACGCCTCCGATCGCCGGCGCGAGCGCGGGCGCGACCGCCCCCCAGACAACGGCGAACACCACGAGCACGCCCACCAGAAGGCCGAAGTGGCCGAGTCCCGGCGGTTCGACGAGCGGCGCCTCGGCAACACGCGCCCAGACTGCGAGGCCCGCGCCGGCGGCAACCAGCAGGATCAGCGTGACCGGCAGCGCCATATGCGGCGCCACACGCAGCGCCACGAGCGGCGCGAGATGCACCAGAATGCCGATCCAAGACCCGGCGGGCAGACCGCGCGGGCCCCTCGCGGCCATCGGAGCCAGAAAGCCGAAGGCCAGGCCGGCGAGTGCCGCGACGGGCAGCGTGAACAGGAACACGACCGACGTGGCTTGCATCCAGCCGGCGTCTGCGTCGATCTTGGCCGCGACCGCGCCTTGCAGGAAAGCGCAGAAGCAGCTGACGGCGAGCGCCGCGCGCAACGGTCGGAAGCGGCCCATTCCTGCGATCCTGAGCACGGCGGGAACGCCGCTCTTCGGGTGCGTCAAGTTAGCATAAGCCCCGCTCCGGCAGCGCCGTGTCGCAGCCCGCTCCGCACATGATCCATCGCATCTTGCACGGTATCTCTGTCGGCGCCGCGTTGTGCGGCGTCGTCGGACTGTTCGAGTGCGGCCTCGTGCTCGCCGGGCAGCCCTATCACCGTGATCCGGCGCTCTGGAGCACCGCGCTGCCGCTCGATCTGCTGGCCGGTGCGGCGCTCGGCGCCGCCGCGGCGCTCCTCTTGCCCTTGTTGTCGCGAAGCGCGGAGCGCGAAGCCTACCCCGGAATGCAGCTGGCATGCATCGCGGCTGCGTTGCTCGCGACCCTGGTGGTCGGCTGGCAGGCGCATACGGTCTGGATCGCGCCCAGAGTCGGCCCGCTCGCCCCCCTCGGTCTGCTGGCCACTCTGATCGCATTCGCCGCAGGTGGCGCCACCCTTCTCGGCGCCCGTCGCGCTGCGACGAGCGGCCTCGGCTGGAGAATCGGCAGCTTCTTCGCGCCGCCGTCGCTCGTGGCGCTGCTCGGCTTGCTGGCAATGTCGGCGCCCGCGGCCCACCTCTTGCCGGTGGCCGGTGCACCCTTGGCCCCCGCACCCGGCGCCGTGCCGCCCGCAAACGCCCCGAACATCCTGCTGGTCGTGCTCGACACCGTCCGCGCGGACCGGCTGGGCTGTTACGGGCACTTCCGCGCCACCAGTCCCGCGCTCGACCAGCTTGCCGCCGACGGAGTGGTCTTCGAGCAGGCCTTTTCGGCCGCGCCGTGGACACTGCCCTCGCACGCTTCGATCTTCACCGGCCTCCACCCGGCGACGCACGGCACCGGCTGGGAGTACCTGCGGCTCGGCGACACCGCCGGCGGAGCCCGCGAAGCGGGCGTCACGCAGCGCCACTTCCGCACGCTCGCCGAGGAGTTCGGCGAAATGGGGTGGGACACGTGCGGTTTGTCGCAAAAAGGCTGGCTGAACGCACGCACCGGCCTGACCCGGGGTTTCCGCAACTACCACGACTTCGCCTCTCCGCCGCCGCGGGAGCGGCTGCTCGCCCGCCGAATTTGGAGTCGCCTGGTTGGAACGCAGCCGGTGCTGGCCCCGGACAAAGGCGCGGCCCGGCTCGTCGACCGCGCCCTGGAATGGCTCGACGACGGCCGCGGCCGCGCCGGCGGGCGGCCGTTCTTCCTGTTCCTCAATCTCAACGAAGCACACGCTCCGTATTGGCCGCCCGTTGCGGAACGGTCGGCATTCCTGCCGGCCGGGCTCGACCTTGCCGCGGCCCAGGCCTTGCTCCCATTCCAGACTCCGGAAGCGCGCAAGGAATTCGAGTGCGGGCTGCGTCCGCCGCAGCCGCGCGAGTCCGAGTTGCTGCAGGCGCTTTACGACGCCGAGATCCGTTATCAGGACGCGCAACTCGGCCGGCTGGTCGCGCAGCTCGAAGAAACAGGACAGCTCGAGGAAACGCTGGTCGTGGTGACGGCCGACCACGGCGAGGAATTCGGAGAATTCGGCCGGCTGGGACACCAGTTCGCCTTGAGCGATGCGCTGTTGCACGTGCCTATGGTCATGCGCTTCCCCCGCCGCCTTCCTGCCGGGAGGCGGGTGTCGAGCCTGGCCTCGACGGTGGACATCTATCCGACCCTGCTCGACTTCGTCGCCGGAGAATGCGGTGTGCGCTCCCCGGTCGCCGCGGAGCAGCAGCCGCTCGAAGGCGTGAGCCTGCTCCCTGTCTTCACCGAGGGCGCGCCGCCGCCGCGCGACGTCGTGCTTGCCGACTACGCCAATCCCAGCTGGTATCTCGCGCTCTACCCTTGCCGGGGCGAAGCGGGCGGATTTGCCGCGGGACTCGGCCGCTCGATCGCCATGTTGCGCACCCTCGACGACAAGTTTCTGGCCTTCGGCGACGGCGCCGAGCGCCACGTGGACTTGCGCCGCGACCCGGACGAGTCGGGGGCGTCGACGACGGACGACTACGAGTCGGCGGTTCGCTCAGGAGTCCTCCGAGACCGGATGTTCGAATTGCGCAACGCCTACCGCGCCCGATGGCTGGCGCTGTCGGATCCGCTGCGCGGCAGCGCGGCGATCCGCGACCTCGGCGATCTGGCGGCCGCCGGCTACGTCGATGCGCCCGCGAGCAAACGGACTTCGAGCGTCCCGCCGCCGCCGGCCCCTGTTCTCGAGCCGCCGCG
>DASWJW010000003.1:0-2687 GCA_036396955.1 Planctomycetota bacterium | reverse complement strand
AGTATTGGGTGATTGTAGGAAGCTCGGTCTAGCGATGTGCTGGGAAGCTCTTCCCGCTTCCCCCTCTACCCCCGACCCTGCGCCGCCTAGCGCTCCAACTCCACGATATTCCGCACGCAGATCGAGATGAGGCTCAGCGACTCCTCGGAGAAGTCGAAGGCCACGCCCACGGCGTCGCCGTCCTGCCAGACCCGTTCGCAGGCGACGGTCTGGCCGTCGGGGTCGGTGAGGTCGATCGGCGCGCCGGCCGGCAGTGCCTCGTCGAAGACCAGCCTGGCGCCGCCCAGCGAGATGTCGGCGACGGTGCAGGCCAGCAGCCGCCCGTCCACGCTGGCCGCCAGCGCGAAGCTCTTCTCCGCCACGTAACGCGGCCACTCGCGCCGGTTCTGCGCGTTGGATCTGGAGAGGGGGGCGAGGGAGCCAGCCACTGTGTTTTGCCCGATGTTTTGCGAATCCGCCGGTTGTTCGACTGCCGGAGTCATACCACTTTCGCGCCGACTCCTGCCACTTTTGCGTAAAGCCTGCGCCTTGGAACCTTAACAATTGGTTATTGGCGAGCGGGCGCAAAAGGGGGGCAGCGGGCCTGCCGGCTGGAGCCGCGGCTAACGCGGACTACGCGGGCAAATCCAGGCTGTGGCCGATGATCGGCGCTTCGGGCGGCAGCCGGCACACCGCGCCGAGCAGCATGTCGACGCGGCGCCCGTCGTTCGACAGCGGCATGAACAGCCGCTCGTAGCGCAGGTATTGGCCTTCCTGCCGGGTGTACTCGCCGGTCATATGCCCGGGGACGACCAGGTCCACGATCCGGTCGAGCGTCGCGCAGAGCTCCGCCCGGCCGTTGCCGATGTCGAGTTCGTCCAGGTAGCAGCCGCTGGGGTCGGCGCCGTACCAGGCCACGTTGCGGCTGCCCATCAGGCGGATGCGATAGCGCCGCGGGGTCTCCTCCACGTCGAACAGGGCGATGCTGGGCAGCACGGCCGCGATCGCGGCCGGGTCGATCTCGCGGCGCGCCGGCGCCGGGCGCGCGCCGCGCACCGCCTGCCAGTGGGCATAGAGCAGCCGCAGACCGTCGTCATGGAAACGCGCATCGAAGCGCGCGCGGGCTGCCGGCCGTCGGCTCGATGCATTCGGGGCGCTTGGGGCGCTCGGGGCTGCTGCTTTTGCGATCGTCTCTGCCAAGGCTCCGCTGCCGCTGGTCTCGTCCGGTCCGCGGTCGCGGACGCGGCATTGTCGCCCAGACCCCGGGCCCGTGCAACCGCCGGTCGACGCGCGCGCCGCCTCCGGCGCTTACTTCACCGGGCAATCGACCGCACGCTTTCGACCCCAATTCTGACAAAGATTTGCTACAAGCCGGGCCGCGCGAAGCGTCTAAGACTCAAGGCGCCATTGGAACTGAATCATAAAAGTCGCCGAGCAAATCGGAACTGACGACCTGGCGGGCCGTTAAGGCCTGCAGGAGCGTCGGCAGGGGAGCCGCGGAACCGCCGCAAGGCGGACGGCTTCCGGTGGGGCCATCACGGGAGGAGAAGCAACTGCGGCACCGGCTTCGGTCGGCGCCGGCGGGTTGATGTGTGCCTGGAGGCGGCCGTCGCTGCGGCCCGGCGTCGGCCCGGGCGTCGGAGCATCGCCGGGGATTTGCGCGCGTAGGACAAGGGTGCCGCCTGGCGGCGCGAAACGGAGTGATCCAGCAATGGCCCCAATGGCAGGCCGAGCTTCAGGAGCGCGCGCGGGCGCGACGCTTGTCACCGGCGGGGCCGGCTACATCGGCAGCCATACCGTGCTGGCGCTGCGCCAGGCCGGCCGGCGCGTCGTGGTGCTGGACGACCTCTCGACCGGCAGCCGCGCGGTGGTGCCGCGCGACGTCGCCTTCATCCAGGGCGATGCCGGCGACGCGGCGCTGGTCACCGCGCTGATCGCCGGGTTCGGCATCGATTCCGTCATCCACTTCGCCGGCTCCATCCTGGTGGAGCAGTCGGTCAGCGAGCCGCTGCGCTACTACGGCAACAACGTCGCGGTCAGCCGCAACCTGCTGGAGGCCTGCACGCGTGCGGGGGTCGGGCGCTTCATCTTCTCCTCCACCGCCGCGGTCTACGGCGCGCCCGACCAGGTGCCGATCCCGGAGCGCGCGCCGACGCGGCCGATCAATCCCTACGGCTCCTCCAAGCTGGTCACCGAGTGGATGCTGCGCGACCTCGCCCACGCGACCGGGCTGCGCTACGTCGCGCTGCGCTACTTCAACGTCGCCGGCGCCGACCCGCAGGGCCGCAGCGGCCAGCTCGGTCCGGTCGCGACGCACCTTATAAAGATCGCCAGCCAGGTGGTCGCCGGCCTGCGCGAGTCCATCGCCATCTTCGGTGCCGACTACGACACGCCGGACGGCACCTGCGTGCGCGACTACGTGCACGTCTCCGATCTCGCCGCCGCGCACCTCGCCGCGCTCGACTACCTCGAGGCGGGGGGAGAGAGCTGCAGTCTGAACTGCGGCTACGGTCACGGCTACTCGGTGCGCGAGGTGCTCGACGCGGTGGAGCGCTGCACCGCGGCGATCACCTCGCGCACGCTCGCGCCGCGGCCGTAGCCGACGTTGAGCACGTCGCTCGCGCCGCCGCCGGCGAGGTGGTCGAGGGCGGCGACGTGGGCGGCGGCGACGTCGGCGACGTGGACGTAGTCGCGCACGCAGGTGCCGT
>DASWJW010000002.1:0-4249 GCA_036396955.1 Planctomycetota bacterium | reverse complement strand
CCGGTACCGGCGCGGCGTTGCTGGGAGCCTTGCGCGACGGCGACCTGGTTGCGTTGCAGGTGGATCGGCCGAGCGCCGGCGGCAAGAACGCCCGCGTCGAGCTGTTCGATCGGCCGCTGGACCTCCCGCTGGGCCCCATCGCCCTGGCGCGCGCGGCGGGAGCCCTGATGATTCCGGTTTTCGTCTACCGGACGGGGAGGAGCCGCTATCGCATCCGATTCCGCGCCGCCATCCGGATCGACAGCGAGAGCGATCTGGAGGTGCAGGCACAGCGCGTCGCGCGAGAAGTGGAGTGGGCGATCCGGCAAGAACCCCATCAGTGGTTTTGTTTCCACTCGCTCTGGCCTTGAAGTCCGGACGCCAACGCAGGAGTCCGCCGCGGATGCCGCTCGCGCACGCGGCGCGCCGATCGTCCCTGGACGACCCGGTCTGGACGGCGGGACTCGCCGCATGGGCAGCGACGATGCCCGAACCAAAGTGCATCCCGATGGCCTCGGCGCTTCGGGATCCCGGCCTGGGCGGGGAAATTCGACGCGTTGGCCGGCGAGTCGCTCGCGCGCCGGCAGCGTGGATTGCGCCGCCCACTTGAGAGCACCGTGCACCCGAGCCCGCCGACCCTAGCATGGACCACGTCCCACTGGATTCGGCCGCCTTGCAGCGCCTTGGCGGAGATGCACCCAGGCAACAGCAGAAAACGTGGAGCACCGCTCGTGACGTCGACGCAATCCCAGACCCGAACTTTCGACGCCTTGACGGCGGCCGCATCCATCGCACAGGAGCTGCAAGCCAACGCGGCCTACGGGGAGGAATCGGGGCAACTCGCCCCGGAGTCGGTCGCGGCTCTTGCTCGTTCCGGGATGCTCAACCTCTGGCGTCCGCGCAGCCTGGGTGGCCTCGAGTGTGATCCCGTTTCCTACGCGCTGGCGGCCGAAGAAGTGGCTCGCGCCGACACGGCCGCGGCGTGGCTGATGCACGGGGTCTCAGCGACCTGGTTCGACCTCCGCCTGGCCCAGCCCGAGCTGGTGGACGAGATCGTCGCGAGCCGCAAGGTTCCGATCCTCGGCGAGACCTTCAACAAGCCGATGAGCGCGGTTGCGACGGTGGTGGGTACCTCGTCACGGGTTCGTCTCCATTCGCGAGTGGCTGCAAGCTCTCGGACTGGATCGGACACACGCTGCTGGTGGAGGGGCGCTTTCTTCTCGCCTACCATCCCAGGGAGGCTCTCGAGATCGAGGAAGACTGGGACAGCCTCGGCTTGAGAGGCACGGCCAGCAACACCATCGGCGCGCTCCGATCCGCCCTGGACGCAGCCACGCGGATCGCGGAAGACAAGACGCCCTTCGCCGCGAGCGCCACGCTCAAGCACCGTCCGCTGGCTCAGTTCCAGTTCGGCCGGGCCTTGGCCCGGTAGCGCGCAGCGCGGGCCTTCTTGCACGCGGCCGTCGGGGGTGTCTTCGAACAGGCGGAGAAGGGAGTGAGCTTCGGCCTGCGCGAAAAGGCCGACTTGTTCCTCGCGTACGCGCACACCCAGCAGGAATGCGCCGACGCCGTGCGGCTCCTCGGCAAGATGGTCGGCACCGCGTCGATCTACAAGGGGAATCCGGTCGAACGCGCCCGGCGTGATACGGAGGTCATTTCGCACCATGCATTCGGAGCCGAGGGCCGCTTTGCCTCGGTGGCACAGACGTACTGGGGGCTCGACGTGGACTTCCCGCTCCTGGCCATGGACTGAATCCGACCAGTATTCCCCAGGTGCTCCCCTCGCCGGCAGTCGCGCGCGTGCGGCAATGCCCGAGAAGTCGCCACGCGATGCCGCTTTCGCGCCGCGGCCTGATGGGGGATACTGGAGAACCCGACCGGACGTGCCCATGAAGCCTGCCAACGTTGGCTTGGAGAAGCATCCGAAGAGCACGGAGGATTGATTGCCGGCCTACGCAACGGCGCGAGGCCTTCTCGTCGGCTACTACGCCCTGGTGGTCCTGCTCACGGCCGGCCTCGTCGTCGGCGCCAAGTCGATCGTCACCGGCGAGGTCGGCACGCTGCTTCCGAAGCTGGAATGCTGGACGGTCAGCCTGCCGATCGCCGGCTGGTTTGGAACGGCGGTGTCGGTGTGCGGGTTGTGGCTCTGGCGCTGGTGGGGCTTCGTGCTCGGTCTGTTCATGGCCGCCTTCGAATTGTCCGTCGAGTTGTACAGCGGTGGATTGGGATGGCATCTGCTGCGGCTGCCTTTGGCCGCAGGCCTGCTGGCGTGCTTGTGCCTGCCCTTGCGCCGGAGCTTCAAGACCGGAGCCGTGACCCACTGAACCCCGCGTTGCCCGGCGAGGGCTCGCCACGCTCTGCCCTCGCGGGACACCAAAGGCAAAGGTGGGAAGCGCCTGGCACGGGCTTCTCGGGTTCGCGCGACTCCGTGCAGCGACTCCAGGAAGTCACGCCAAGACTCCGCTTGCGCGTCGCGCCGTGCGGCGGCAGAACCACCGACTAGCGCTTCGGCTTCGGCACGTGCTGGTCGACCAGGATCGGGTTGCCGTCGGGGTCGACGAGGGTGAAGTACGCCGGGCCGTCGGTGGACTCGTCGGCTTCGATCTGCAGCTCGACGCCGCGCGTTTTCAGGACGTGCTGGAGTTCGCGGACGTCCTGGAAGTCCTCCGGGGTCTTCCGCTCGGAGTCCCAGCCCGGATTGAAGGTCAAGCTGTTCTTCTCGAACATGCCCTGGAACAGCCCGATCTTGGTGGTTCCATTTTGGAGGACGACCCAGTTCTGCTCGAGCTTGCCGGCCACCTGCTTGAAGTCGAGCTTCTCCTAGAAGGCCTTGGAGGCCTTGATGTCCTTCACGGCCAAGCTGACGGAGAAATTGCCGAGCTGCATGGGTACGTCCTGTTTGGTTTGCTCGCCCTGGAGACGCGGGGCCGTTTGGGTCGCGGCCGGCCGCCTGCGCCGGAAACACGATCGGCGACCCGGAGACCTCGGCAGGGCTTGGTCTTTTTTGCCGTCCTCGCGCGGGCCTTCGGATGGATACTGGAGCTGCGATGACCACCAGCCTGCGGACGACCCCCACCCATGCCGCGATCGAGTGAGACCAACATGAAAGCAGATACCAAGAACCCGACGCGCCGCGGATTCCTCAGTGTCGCGGCAGCGAGCGCCCTGGCCGCCCGGCTTGGTCCCGGCAGCCGCGTCGGCCAAGAGCCGGCAGGCGGAACGGTCCGCACCTTGCGCTGGGGGGTCGTTGGCACCGGGTCGATCGCCAACTCCATGGCGGGCATCGTCAAGCGGGCGAACCACAGCGCGCTGGCCGCGGTTTCGAGCCGCCGCATGGAGTCCGCAAGGACGTATGCCCAACGGCACGAGTTGACGAACGCGTTCGATTCCTGGGCCGAAATGATCGCGTCGGATTCGGTCGACGCGATCTACGTGGCCACGCCGACCAGCGTGCGCGAGGAGATCTGCATCGCGGCGGCTCTCGGCGGCAAGCATGTCCTGGGCGAAAAGCCGTTCGCCAGCTCGGCCTCCGTCGGCCGCATCGTCGCAGCCTGCCGCGAGCACGACGTCGCGTTCATGGACGGAACCCATTTCTCCCACCACCCGCGGACCGCCGAGATCAAGGCGCGGCACAAGGAATGGGTTGGGGCCGTCGCCCTGGTGGAGTCGACTTGCGCCTTCCACCTGCAGGACCGGTCCAACATTCGCTACAACACGGAGCTCGAGCCGATGGGCGCGATCGGCGACGCCGGTTGGTACAACATGCGCGCGGCCGTCGAGTACCTGCCTCCGGGGGCCGGGCTGGAGGGCGTCCGCGCGGTGCTGCGGCGCGACGAGGAGACCGGCGCGGTCCTCGGAGGGAGCGGGGAGCTGCGCTTCGCCGGGGGCCTGACGTCGACCTGGAATTGCGGTTTCGATGCCGTCCCTTCGTCCATGGACCTGCGCATCGCCGGCTCGGCCGGCGAGATCGCAATCGACGACTTCCTGTTCCAGGACGCGGATGGTTCGGCCAAGTTCACGCTTCGACGGGAACTTTCGCAGCCCGAAACCATTCGGATCGCATCCACCAGGCCCGGTTCGGTCTTGATGTTCGAGGACATGGCGGCGGCTGCAGCCGACCCGGCGCTGCGCGGTCGATGGATGACCGCAACGGAACGCACCCAGATGCTCCTTGACGCCATCTGGCAAGCGGGTTTGGACGCCGAGGCCAGCGACTAGAAACGCGCCGCTCGTAACGATCGGACACTTCCCTCGCCAACAGTTGATGAGA
>DASWJW010000001.1:0-5806 GCA_036396955.1 Planctomycetota bacterium | reverse complement strand
TGCGCGGTGCCGCGGAGGCCGAGGGCCTCGGCCCGGCGGCGCTGACACCGCGCGCGCTCACCCAGGCGTTGCGGGAGACTGCGCAGCCTCTCCCGGGATACCTGCCCGTGGAGCAAGGCGCAGGTGTGCCGCGTGTGCCGGAGGCCCTGGCCGCGCTGCGGCGGATCGCCGCCGCGGGACCCGCGGCGCCGGCGTTGCGCGTCCGCGTGGAGAACGCTTTCGGCTCCGGAGCCGGGATCTACGAGCGCGACGCCGCGCGCGCCGGCGTCTTCGAACGGGCGGTTCACATCGAGCCGGTCTTCGCGGCAGGCACCAGCAACGCCGAGAAGGCCGCGTACCTGCACAGCTTCCGCGCGGTGTCCGACGCGGCCTGGGTCAGCGCTCCGGCAGCCGTCTACAGCAGCGCCGCCGGACGGAACTTCGTGTTGCGCGTCGATCCCCGCGGCCTGCCGCCGGGTCTGCACGTCGCCCAGGTATCCCTGCACGACGCGGATTCGCCGAACGCCGGCGCGCCTGCAGCGATCGTTCCGGTCACGCTGATCGTTCCCATCGAGGCGTCCGCGGCGTCGACGCGGACGTTTTCCCGCACGCTGGGACTGGCGCCCGGGCAACTCGAGCGCACTTTCCTGCAGGTTCCGTTCGGAGCCCAGTATGCGCGCTTGCGCTTCCGTCAGCGGGGGGAAGGAAGCAACGAGTTCCGCAGCGGAGCCGGCTCGGTGAGCGGCCTGCGGCACTGGGAGCGGCGCCAGTTGCGCGGCCGCTTCGTGCTGGAAGACGGCGGCGTCGAGGAACAGCTTCTGCCGGTCGAAGCGGGCACGGTGCTCGAAGTCGCAGTGGTCTCTCGCTGGGCGACCAATCGCGCGGCCCGGCTGGAACTCGAAGTCGAATTCCTCGGCCTCGAAGCGCGGCATGCCGAGGCGGTGGTTCCGGCGGGGCAGGACGTTCTGTACCTGGCTGCCAAGTCTCCGATGCGCGCCGAGTCGGCGCAGGTCGAAGCCAAGATCGAGGGCGTCGCGTACCCCGTGCTCGCCCCATGGACCGTGGTCCCCGATCCGATCCGATCGAGCGTCTTCGACGGCCACGGCCTGTTCCATGCGGTGTGCGAGTGGCCGGTGCTCGTCGAGGCCGGCGACGGGGCAGTGGGGCTCCACATGCCCAGGTCGATCCCCAGCACCGAATTGCGCGAAGACCTGATGCTGGAAATCTTCGATCCGAACGGGCGCGTCGTGCAGCGGCAGGTCGTCGCGGAACGCGATACCGGGCTCGGCAAGCTGGAGCCCGGCGCGTACCGCTTTCGTCTCACGTTCGCCGGACCGGGCCGCGAACCGTTCGAGGTCCGCTATGCGGGGGCCCAGGTGCGTGTGGCCAAGGAGGCGCGCTCCCTGGCCGTGTACTCGAGTTTCGCCGATATGTTCCACGCCGGTGCCGCAGCGGCCGGGGTTGAGGTGCCGATGGGCGGCGTGCGACAGCTCTTCGCACGGTTGCCGGAACTGCCGGCGCTCGACGCCGGTGCTTTCCATTACGGAGCCGTGCGCTGGACGCGTGCGGGCACGCTGCTGCTGGAACAGCCGCTCCGCGTGGAGCGACCCGTTGTGGACCAGGGAGCTCCGCCCGCCGGACTCGTGTCCGGCGCGAGCCCGGCGGGAAGCGAACGCGCCGCCTGGCGCGAAGCTTTGACCGCGGGCGCCGACGGTGCGGCGGTCCTCACCGCAGCGCGGGCGTGGGCGCACGCCGATCCGCTGGATCCCGCCGCAGAAGTCGCCGTGCTCGAAGCCATGGCCACCGCGGGGCAGCTGGGGTCGGCGCGTTTGCGCGCGAGCGGCTTCCTGACCCGCTTTCCGGCCGAGTCCGACCGGTTGTTCGAATTCGCCAGGCGTTGGAACAAGTGAGCGGCGGCCGCGCCGAGGCGGGGCGGCTCGCGCTCTGCGGCAACGTCTTTCCCGGCGACGCGCTCGAGGACGTTCTCGCGGCGCTGCGCGGGCCGGTCGCCAGCTGGGCCGCGCGCGTGCGGCGATCGGGCGGTGCGCGTCGCCCGGGATTCGGCCTGTATCTCGGGGCCGGCGCCGCCGCGCAGGTCGCACGGGAGCCTGCGGCCCACGCCGAACTGGCGCGCGCGCTGGACGCCGCCGGCGTGGAGGTCTGGACCGCCAACGCCTTTCCTTTCGGCGGCTTCCACGGCGCCAAGGTGAAGGAACGCGCCTTCCAGCCCGACTGGACGACTCCCGAAAGACTCCAGTTCACGCTCGACGTCGCCGCCGTGCTGGCCGCGCTGATGCCGCGCGGCGCGCGCGGATCCTTGTCGAGCTGTCCGCTCGGCTACGGACCGGCGGCACGCGCGGCGCCTGCTGCGCGGGCCAATCTACGCGTCGCTCAAGAGGCCTTGCTCGCCCTCGAACGCGAGCGCGGAGTCGTTCTCGTCCTGGCGCTGGAACCCGAACCCGACGGCGGCTTCGAGACCGTCCCCGAACTTGCCGCCTGGCTCGACCGCGAAGTCCTCGACGCAATCGCCGCCACGGACCGCCGCATCGGCGTGTGCTGGGATCTCTGCCATTCGGCCGTGGTGGGGGAGCGCGCCGGCGAGGTTCTCGCCAGCTTGCGCAAGACAGGCGTGCCGCTTGGGAAGGTGCAAGTTTCGGCGGCCTTGCAGGTCGAAGGGGAACCGGGCCCCGAAGCGCGGTCGCTGCTGGAGCAACTCTCGGCGGATCCCTGGTTCCACCAGGTCCGCGGCCGGCACCGCGACGGTCGCGTCTATGCGGCAGCCGACCTGCCGGCGTATCTCGCGGAAGCCACGGAGGTCCGACTTGACGGTCTGCGGGTGCATTGCCACGTTCCGGTGCACCGGGAGGCCTTTGGCGGCGGCCTTGTGGGCACGCCGTGGCGACCGGCGCTCGCGGCGGCCTGGCGCGCCGGCGTGCGCGATTTCGAAGTCGAGACCTACACCTTGCCGGTGCTGCCCCCGAGCTTCCT
The DNA here is from genome assembly GCA_036396955.1 of Planctomycetota bacterium. GTDB lineage: Bacteria > Planctomycetota > UBA1135 > UBA1135 > UBA1135 > DASWJW01. The sequence goes on along the minus strand of DASWJW010000001.1, from coordinate 2,839 downwards.
CGAAGAGGAAGGACTCGTGGGTACGCTTGCGGCGGAAACGAACGCCGTGCTGGCGGCGCTCGCCGCCACGGCTAGCCAAGAACCAGCGTGAGCAGGTTGGAGAGTGCGGCTTGCGCGCCGCCGAGGTCGAAGGCCGCCTGCAGGTAGATCGTGCGGCCGGCGAGCGCCGGGTCGTTGGGAATCGTCGCGGCGATCACCGCGCTGCCGTTCCCCGCGGTGCTGCCGTTTGCGACGTCGGCGATGTTGCCCCGCAGGTACAGCAAACCGGCAATTCCGCCGATCGTGCGGCCGCTGCCCGCGGAGAACGATCGCGCCAGCCGGAAGCTCTTGTTCGCCGGGCCTTCCAGGCGCAGCCGCATGCTGCCGCCGAGCGCCGGATCGCCGAACGCGCCGAGAGTCGGCAGCGAACTGATGGTGCGCAGCTCCAAGTCGTCCACGCAGCCCTCCGTGAGGTCGTCGTTGGGCGAATCGGCGACCGTGAAGCGCAGCCGCATGCGCGCCGTCGGAACGATCCGGTCGGTCAGCGAAACGGCGACGGTGGACCAGCTGTTCGCGTTGCCGGTGTTCTCCAGGGTCGTCCAGGTCGCGCCGTCGTCGTTGGAAACCTCGACCAGCATGTGGTCGTCGAGGGGGCCGCCGGGGAGGTTCGCGAACCAGCGCGCGTAGCCCAGCTCGAGCCAGGAGAAAGCCGAGCCGTCGAAGCGCGGCGAAGTCAGCGTGGTGGTGCCGTCGACGTCGTTGGTGCCCGCCCCGCTGCCCGCAGCGGCTCCGGTCACCCAGCAATTCACGCCGCTCCCTGCAGGGCTGTCGGTGCCGGGCTGCAAGGCCTGGCCGCCGCTGCTGGTGGCCTGCGGCACGGCGCGCTCAAACCCGTAGTTGGCGCCGGTTGTGGTCGTCGTCCAGCCGAAGCCGGGGGTCTCCATGTCGTCGTGGAACAGCACGCGCGGCTGGCCGAGCACGATCTCGACGGTTTCCGTAGTGGTGACTCCGTCCCAGGTCGTGTCGAGATCGAGGATGTAGGGGCGGCCGGTCTCGGCGCTGGATTCGAAGCGCAAGCGCAAGCCGCCCGCGGTGCCGGAGCTGCGGACCCCCAAATTGGCAGATGCGGAGCCGGCGACCACCGTGACCGCGGCGTCGTTGGAGATCAGGTCGAGCGTGAGTGCGATCGCCTGGGTGCCGTAGTTCTCGAAATCGAGCGCGAGCCCCCAGGTTTCACCGGGCTCCGGCCACGCGTCGCCGTCGCCGCTGACTTCGGTGAGCGCCTGGCCGGATTTCTCGGCGTAGCCGCCGGTCCACATCGCGGTCATCAAGTAGCCCGGAAGCGCGTCCTGGAACAGCGCCGGGATCCGCGACGGCGCCGGCCAGAAACCGTCGCTGTCGGAGCCGATCTCCGGAGTGAAGGCGTAGGTCCCGTGCGCGCCGTAGTGCCAGTCGACGCTGCCGCCGTTGGCGGTGTAGAGAAGCTCCCAGACCGTGCCGTAGGGCCAGCCGTTGCCCTGCGTCATGCGCGCGCCGTAGGCGCGGAAGATTGCGTTCTCGGACGTCAAGATCGTGGTGTAGCCCCACGAGTAGAGCCAGAGATCGCTGTAGGTGTGCGCCGAAATCGACATGCCGGGCGGGTGCAGCGCGAGCCGGTCACGGCAAGCGCGGGTCTCGGGTTCGGAGAACGCGCTCGGACCGCGGTAGACGTCGCTGGAAGGATCGCTGCTCGAACCGCTCCACTGCGAGCCCCATTCCCAGCCGTAGTTGCGGTTCAGGTCGACGCCGTAGACGCCGCCGCCGTTGTTGCGGCGGTTCTTGCGCCACATGCCGCCGCCGTTGGACGCGATCTGCCGGTTGTATTCGTAGCCGTCCGGGTTCACGCAGGGGACGATCATGATGTTGCGCGAATCGATCAGGCGCGTGGCGAGCGGGTCGCTGCCGTACCGGGTCAGGAGCCAGTCGGCGAACAGCAGCAGCGACTCGCCCGACATCGGTTCCCGCGCATGGTGGAGCGCGTCGAACCACGCCACGGGCTCACCGGCTTCGTCCACTCCGGGGTTGTCGGAGATCCGCTGCGCCCAGATGGCGCGACCTTCCCCCGAAGTCCCGATGGAGAACCGCGGTGAGACGAGCGCTGGATACGTTGCCGTCAGCCGGTCCATTTCCGCCAGGATCTCGGCAAGGGTCTTGAATCCGCCCATCGAACCGCCGGCGGCGCTGCGTCCGGCGAGGTCGGCCTGGGCGCGCGCAGAGTAGAAACCGCTGAGGTCCTCGATCTCGACGAGGAGCTGGAAACCCATCGCCGCCAGGCGCGCCTGTTCCGCATCGTCGGCGTAGACCACGGCGCTGCCGTCGGCGCCAAGCGGCCGGTGATCGTCGAAATCGGAGGCGACCTGGCGCAGCAAGTCGGCTTCGACCGGGCCGCGCAGGAGCACGCGGACTTGGTCCTTGACGGGAGGCAGGCCGTCGGTGGGCGGACCGGACTGCGGAATCAGGACGAGCAGGAGGGGAAGGATTGAGAACATGCGTGAGGGTCGGTGGGGCGGGGTCGGGGCAATCTTGACTTTAACCTGCGTGGGGCGTAACTTTTCCGCCCCTTTCCGGATCGACCGGAAAACGGCCCCATCGTCTAGGCTGGCCTAGGACACCAGGTTTTCATCCTGATAACAGGGGTTCGAATCCCCTTGGGGTCACCAAGCACGTCCGCCGGCTCTCGGGCCGGTGGGCGCTTTTTCTTGTCATCCCAGGCCGGTCGCGGTCGCGAGCGGGTGCGCTTGCTGGTATAGCTTGCGCAAGCCCTCCAGGCTGACGTGGGTGTAGATCTGGGTGCTCGAGAGACTCGAGTGTCCGAGCAGCT